>NZ_JBQEQO010000029.1:0-1325 GCF_056754715.1 Gardnerella sp. CCPDSM | reverse complement strand
TCGGTTTATAACGAGAAAAAAGAAAGCGTTCATATTCATGATCGTAAGCTTGATGCTTTAGAGGATTTAATCGAAGCGGCTAACGGTAAACCAGTGCTTGTAGCTTACTGGTTTAAGCATGATCTTGAACGGATTAAGAATCGTTTTAACGTGCGTGAGATTAAAACGAGTGCTGATATTTATGACTGGAATGCCGGCATGACTCCTGTAGCGTTGATTCACCCGGCTTCCGCGGGTCATGGTCTTAACCTACAGGCTGGCGGTTCTACACTTATCTGGTTTTCCCTGACTTGGAGTTTGGAACTTTACCAGCAGACGAACGCTAGACTTAACCGTCAGGGTCAAACCAGCACGGTTGTAATCCATCACATTATCACTAAGGACACGATTGATGAGGATGTGATGAGGGCTTTAAGCATGAAGGCTAAAGTGCAGGATGCTTTAATCGAGTCGGTTAAAGCAAGACTATCAATTAACGAAGTGAGGGAAAGGGGTTCTAGAGAGAACTTACCTCAAAATGGAGGTAAGAATGAACAAAAAAGAATACTTACGGCAAGCCTATCTTCTTGATAAGCGGATTAAGGCTGACATGGATGAAGTAGTAAGACTGCGTGAGCTTGCTACAAGTGTTTCATCATTAAGATACGACAGAGAGTATGTGCAGACGACTCGAAGCGTGGAAGCTCCGTTTGTGAAAGCTCTTATAAGGGTTATGGATTTAGAAGCAAAGATTAACATGGAGATCACGCTGCTTATCAGTTTGAAAGAGCAGATTTTGGATGTGATTTCAAAGCTTGAAAGCGTGGATGAGCAGATGATTTTACGCTACCGTTACATGAGTAACATGACGTGGGAGGATATTGGTAAAGAACTCCATGCTAGCAGAATGACGATTATAAGAGGGCATGGTAAAGCGTTAGAGCACATGGTTTTACCAGATAATCTAATCCAAATCTGAAAAATGGTACGGTTTGGTACGCTCTGATACGAGACGTTACAGCCTTCTATATGGTATTATAAACTTAGCAAAAATTATAAATACTAAGCCTTGGAAGAGTAATCTTTCAGGGCTTTTTTCATGCCTAAAGGGAGGATGAGTCTTGCCAAGAAAACCTAAAAGACCGTGTTCTTATCGAGGCTGTCCGAATCTAACTGACGGCAGGTTTTGTGAGAAACACTTAAAACAAGAGAACCGGCGCTACGAAAAATACGAGCGTCCTTATGATGCTCACAAGCGTTACGGCAGAGCATGGCAGAAAATAAGGGATTCTTATGTGAGAGAGCATCCTTTCTGTGAGCTTTGCTTTAAGAACCATATGCTTGTG
>NZ_JBQEQO010000028.1:0-1401 GCF_056754715.1 Gardnerella sp. CCPDSM | reverse complement strand
CTGTGCTCGTTGGATTCAATGCGAGGAAGTAACCAGTAAACTCGGGTTTCTTTCCAAGCATCCGACCACGGGTAAACCGATACCTTCGCCTTTTATCAACATTGGTATTAACTACATGAATCAGGCGGTCAGGCTTTGGAATGAGATTTTCCAGATTGTGAAAGAAAACTGTTCGACTGAGTTTGATGGTGTTTCACCTCAAAACGATTTAATGGAACGCCTGCTTTTAACACGTAAAAACATTTAGGAGAAAAAATGTGGAAGTATGGAAAGATATTCCTGAATATGAAGGTCATTACCAAGCTTCTAATTTAGGGAAAATTAGAAGCATAAAACGTAGCACTCAAATTCTTAAAGGTGATTATCAGCGTAATGGTTATAAAAGGGTGTATTTATGGAAGAACGGAAACAAGAGAAACCTACTTGTTCATAGACTTGTGGCATTAACTTTTCTACCTAATCCTAATGATTATTCTGACATAAACCATATTGACGAAGATAAAAGTAACAACAGAATCGATAATTTGGAATGGTGTAGCAGAAGATACAACATGAATTATGGTCAGGTTAAAGAAAAGATTTCTATAGCCAATAGAGGAAGAAAGCCACATAAGAATCAGTTGATAAAGCTGAGTAATAGCTCAAAAAACAGAAAATGGATAAGCAAAGGGAATGTAGAGAAATTTATCAAAATTTCGAACATTCCTTTTTTTATTGCAGCTGGTTGGAAAATCGGAAGGAAGGAAAAGAACCATGATTGAAAAAGTAAACCCGTCACATGTCGACAAGATTGCGGATCGTATTGCTGGAGCAATTGTTGATCTGGCTTACAAGCTGGATGAGAATCCAAAGATCGCTGTTGAAGTGATGCTCGGGCATGGTAAGTGTGCCGTGTGTATTGAAAGCACGGTGATGTTTAAGTTTAAGGATATTAAAAATATTATCCACCGTTTAAGCCCTGGGAAAGTAAAGATTGATATTACGGTCGTGCCACAGGATAAGCATTTAAGCCGAAACCAGGATGGTATGGTTCGCTGTGGCGATAACGGGATTTTTAAAGGCGTACCATTAACAGGCGAGCAGAAGAAGCTTTCTGCTATTGCTCGAAAGGTTTATGAAAAGTATCCGTATGACGGCAAGTATGTTCTTGATGGTGAAAAGCTTATCATCTGCCAGTCTCACGCTAAACGAGAAGACTTATTGAAAGACTATCCGAGTGCGTTTGTTAATCCTTTAGGCGACTGGACTGGTGGTATCAGCGTGGATACGGGAGCGGTTAACCGAAAACTCGGGTCAGATATGGCTGATGCTGTTACGGGCGGCGGTCTTCATGGTAAGGATCTTACGAAAGCTGACGTGTCGGTTAATATTTACGCGTTTTTGAAAGCACAGGAAACCGGC
>NZ_JBQEQO010000027.1:0-1436 GCF_056754715.1 Gardnerella sp. CCPDSM | reverse complement strand
AGTCAAGTCCTATTTTGGGTGTAAATTCAATTTTCCGTTTATCTAGATTTGAAATTTCCTTATAACAACAATCATGACATAGCCATAAGTAATTGCCGTTGTTCTTGAGCTATAGTAATTAGCTTCAATGAAACATCACCTGTAATTACTGACTTATAATACTTCTCCCCGAACAAGTGTTTTCTAGTTGCAATAGCATCATTCATTTCTAGTAAAACTGATCCCATAAGACGCATTAAAGAATTCTCGTTAGGAAATACTCCTATAGCATTAGACCTCCGCTTTAACTCCCTATTTACGCGCTCAATATGATTAGAAGTGCGGAAATACTGTCTCAAATATGGGTTAAGTACCATAATGCTCATACTGCTTTCAAAACCATTATCAAGACAACTCATAGCACTTTCAGCAACATCACTATAAGAATGAATAATCTCATCTCTACGTTTACGAGCTTCCTCAATGGTTTTACAATCAAACATTTCACGAAGCTCACTAGCTAAGCCAGCTTGATACTTATTTGGCGTTTTATCAATAATATTCCTACTGAAATGAAACTGGCATCGCTGCCAAGCAGCTTCAGGAAAATGGTTACATATTGCGTTGATAATACCCTCGTTCGCATCGGAAGTAATCATACGAACACCAGATAAACCGCGTTTTTTCAACGATTCTAGGAAATCATTCCATGTTTCCTTGCTTTCTTTAGCGTAAATATTAAACCCGATAATCTCACGAATACCATCAGAGGTAGTAGCGTACGCGATCATAAACGCTTTAGAAACAACTCTCATATTCTCACGAACTTTGAAATATGTTGCGTCAACAGTTAAGAACGGGTATTGTCCTGTTAAACGACGTTCCTTGAATTCTTTCACGTTTTTATCCAAGCTTTTACAAGCTTCTGAAACAGTGGATTTACTATACGTTTTCCCGCATAATAATTCCATAACCTGCGCGACTTTACGAGTTGAGACACCATTCACAACCATTTCAGCCATTACAAGTATTAATGCTGCTTCACTGCGATTATAGTTATTAAAAAGCATTGTGTGGAATGGTTCACCATCACGATGTTTTGGAACATGTAAGTCTATGGTGCCGATACGAGTTGTGTATGGTTTGTCTCTATAACCGTTTCTACTAGCTGTTCTTTCTTCAGTTCTTTCGTATGGTTCTGCTTTAAGCTGGGCTGTTGATTCGGCTTTTAGAATACTGTTAAGACTATCTTGAAGCATTTTGGCGAATGCTTCACCAGGATTATTTGAGAGTAACTGTAGTATTTCTTCCTGGTTTAATGTAATATTCAACTGAGCCATTTTGTTTTCCTCCTTGATGTTTTGTTTGGATAAGGAAATTTCATTATATCTAGACGGAGAGCAGATGGCTCTCTTTTTTAATTAAATCATTTTTACACCACAATACGGGCTTAATCC
>NZ_JBQEQO010000026.1:0-1506 GCF_056754715.1 Gardnerella sp. CCPDSM | reverse complement strand
GTTTTAGACATGTGGACGGAGAAAGCAAACGATAGTGTGAAATACGATAAGCTCGCAAGCCAAGCAGAGTTTGATAAGTTCTAATTTAAAGACTTGAGTATTTTTGGTATGATAATGATAAATATAGTAATAAGCACAAAAAATGGGAAAATATATTTACATTAATATCAGATTGATGTAAAATGAAAAGATTTACGAAAGGAGTATGAATATGATTTATTCAAATGAAAGAAAACTATATTTAAGTGGTTGGCTAAAGAATAATGACAATACATCATATGAGACCCCTTTAAAGTTGCAAAAATTTTTGCTGTTTTATGAAGCCTTTACGAAAGTATCTGGAGAAACACCTGATTTTAGTCATTTAAGAGGGTATAAAAAAGGTCCGGTATTTAGTAATGTTTGGGGAGATTATACTAAGGAAAGAGCAAGCTTTAATGTGGCGGCTCAGAATGCGTATGATAAAAATGTTGAAGCTATTAATGTTAAAAGGGCTGAAAAATGCGCTTTTATAGTTGGTACTATGACGGAAAAGGAATTATCTGATCTTACACATCAGATGAATCTTTGGAAATCAAAAGAAAATCGCATTGTGTCTGGTGAGTATCAAGTAGATTTAGATGAATCGGACTTCAATTATAATGATAAAAAACTGATCGATGCATTAGATGCAATGTATTCAACAAATATGGTAGAAAACTCAAAAATTATAAATTTAGATAAAAAATACTTTGTATTTTCAAAATCTGATTCGGAATTACTTACGGAGAAACATTTCGATATGATGCTTACTCTTGCGGAAAATGAAGAACTCCATAATCCAGTATTCGTCGATATTGACGAAGAAGGGAGGCTTCTGATTGATTAACGAAAAAGATGTTGTGAGGATGAAAGTGCCTTATCCGTCTATATCGGATGGGATGGCTGTGGCTTCACATATGTATATTTGTAATAAACATTCGGGTACAGTGTATGAGTATATTAAATGTCAAACACTAAAACCTTATATGCTTATTAGAAACCCAATGGTTCATTATCATGATGAGCAGCCAGATATATCTAGGAATCCATTTACGCGACCAACTAGAATAGATTGTGATAAGTTATTTCTGACAACTACAGTACATTATGATGATCGATTAAAAACATTAAATCGTCCAGATGTATGTGAGGATTTATTTAGATCTGTACGAGTAGAATTATTGAAAGACGGCTATACGAACATAAATATAAATGAAATAGAACTAAAGAACTTGAATAGATTGATTTACTGATAAATTAATCATGGAAGATTATTTCTAGCACTTACTAAATAGTAGGTGCTTTTTTCATGCCTATTTTTAGGAAGGAGGTGAAGTTATGGCAAACAGGATTAAAGGTATTACTGTTGAAATTGGTGGGGATACTACAGGCTTGGATAAGTCTTTACAACAGGTGAATTCGACTATTCGCTCAACCGAGCAGTCGCTTCGTGATGTTAATAGGCTTTTGAAACTTGATCCGACT
>NZ_JBQEQO010000025.1:0-1565 GCF_056754715.1 Gardnerella sp. CCPDSM | reverse complement strand
AAACAATATTCCTACACTGGCACAGAAGCACACTGTAAAGAATGCGGTTCTTACGTATATGTACCAGAAATTATTGACGCGAATCTTCGAGCATTGTATGACGAGTATCGTAAGGAAAACAATATTATTCCTCTTGATGAAATCAACGAAATACCTGCTAAATACTCAATAGGTAAACGACCACTTTCGCTGCTACTCGGCTGGGGCGAGCAAACATTTTCTAGATTTGCAGATGGAGATATTCCTTCAAAACAATATTCTGACATTTTACAACAAATTTATAACGATCCGGAATATTACTTGCACTTGTTAATCAGCAATAAGAACAATCTGAAATCCGCGCTTAGCTACGAAAAAAGCTACAAGGCAACTCAAAAACTAATAAACGAATCACAAAATAACTCTGCAAACAGTAACTTTGATAGCAATAAGTCAAGCAACAAAATAAACGATGTAATACAATACTTGCTCGTAAAATGTGAGGACATTACTCCCCTTGCTTTGCAAAAATCATTGTACTACATACAAGGTTTTCACTTTGCCTTCTATAAGTCGTTCTTATTTACCGATGATTGTCAAGCATGGGTTCATGGACCTGTGTATAAAGACGTCTATTTGCGCTATAAAGACTACACTTTTTCACCAATCGATTCACCAACAACAGAAATATCAGGAATTAAATCATCAATATCAGGAATTAAATCATCAGAAAAATTAGCTGATTACGAATACGCTCAAAAAAGCGACATCACAAGACTTACAGCAGAATTAACAACCACACTATCTGCTACCGAAAAAGCAGTATGCGATAGCGTGATTGAAAATCTTTGCTGCTACAGCGGTAAAGAACTCGAACGATTCACACACAACGAAAAACCATGGGTGCTAACACGAGGAAATCTGAATGAAAACGAATCATCAAATAAAATAATCAGTAAAAACATTATTGGTGATTATTTTAGCGAAATAAAAACAAAATTTAACATGATAAATCCCAACGACATTAGCCAGTACGCACAATACATGTTTTCAAGCAAGTAACACGCTAAATAAAAATTTTCCCCTGCTGACATGAACACAACAGGGGAAAATTACTAGCATTTGTGTAAAACATTCACAACACAAAGTCTAGTTTCTACGCTTGCGATTTGCAGCAAATGATTCAGCAAGTCCGGCAAGACCTGCGAAAAGCGAGGCAATCGCGGAAGCGAGAATTGGCGTTGCAGTTGAGCCGGTTTTAGGAAGATGCTTAGCAGCGTGCTTAGGTTGTTGTTCCGGCTGCTTTGGCTGAGAAGGAGCTGGTGCAGGTTCCGGCTCTGCTTCAGCAGGCGGCAGAATCGGAGCTGGAGCAACAGGAACCGGAAAATCAGGAACAGGAGCTGGCTCTGGCTCTTGATCCGGAGTCAAATCTATATCCGGAATATCATCCCAATCAATATCCGGCTCCGGTTCCGGCGTTGGAGTTGGCTCTGGTTCAGGCTCCGGCGTAGGAGCTGGCGGATTAGATATATACGAACTATGCACAGAAATATTGCCACTCACAGGAGTATCACCAGTGAACTTAG
>NZ_JBQEQO010000024.1:0-1577 GCF_056754715.1 Gardnerella sp. CCPDSM | reverse complement strand
AAAAAGGAATAGACGTATCAGTTTGGCAGGGTGACATTGATTTCAACGCGGTAAAAGCATCCGGCATTGAGTTTGTGATCATTCGAGCAGGATACGGTATCGGATGCAAAGACAAGTGGTTTGAACAGAACTATCGTAAAGCAAAAGCAGCCGGTCTTGACGTGGGAGCCTACTGGTATTCGTACGCAAACTCCAGTTCTGAGGCAGCTGAAGAAGCTCAAAGCTGTGCGAACATGCTTTCAGGTAAGAGTTTTGAGTACCCAGTTTACTTTGATTTGGAAGAAAAAAGCCAGCTTAACCGTGGGCGAGCTTTCTGCGATTCGCTGATTACCAGTTTTTGCAGCAAACTGGAAACTTACGGGTATTATGCAGGCTTTTACACCTCGCTTTCAGTAGCTAATAATCTTGTGTCATCTCATGTTAGAAACCGTTACGCTTTGTGGATCGCACAGTGGAACACGCACTGCAGTTATCAAGGCTCGTATGGTCTTTGGCAATACTCGTCAAACGGCAGCGTTCCTGGAGTAGCCGGCAGAGTTGACATGGATTATGCTTACGTGGATTATCCGAGCGTGATAAAAAACGCTGGATTAAACGGATGTAAAAACGGCGGCTCTGACCAAGCTGCGCGCACGTCAAGTATTGATGATGTGGCGCGAGAAGTTATTAACGGCGCTTGGGGTAACGGAAATGAGCGTAAACAGCGTTTAACTTCTGCCGGATACGATTATGCGAGCGTGCAAAATAAAGTTAATAAGCTTCTTGGTGTTAAAGCCTGTAGAAAGTCAGTTGATGAGCTTGCCCGTGAAGTAATCCGAGGCACGTGGGGTAACGGAAATGAGCGTAAACAGCGTCTAACTCAAGCAGGATACGATTATGATACGGTACAAAAACGAGTAAACGAACTCTTGTAAAACAGTTTGAAACATGTAAAGCCCGAGGCTTGTTCCTACATTGGAGCAATCCTCGGGCTTTTTTATTTTTTAAGGTTAAATTATCAAGTCAAGAGGTTAAAAAAACACTGTTTTTTCTTTGCCTGTGATGTAAGGAGGCACAGGCAAATGAATATAAAAGAAAAACAGCAAGTCAAATTACTAAGAGATGAAGGCCTTAGCTATACGCAGATTGCAAACCGTATGAATGTTTCCGTTAACACGATTAAAAGCTACTGCAAACGTAATAGTCTAGGCGTAATCCAGTCTATGAAAACACAGACGGCATTATGTGAATCTTGTTCAAAACCAATCAAGCAAAACAAAGGAAGAAAAGTTAAACGTTTCTGCTCTGACGCGTGTAGAAACACGTGGTGGAACAAGCATACACAGTTGGTAAAAAGACAGGCAAACTATGAGTGTGCTTGTCTTAACTGCAAAAATTCTTTTATCTCTTACGGTAATAAAACCAGAAAATACTGCTGCCACGCCTGCTATATAGAACATCGTTTTGAAGGTGGACGTCATGCAAATAAGTAATGATGCTCACGGGCTAACGGATGTTAAAGCGAGGGCTTGGACAAAAGAGAGTATGCAGGCGGATTTTCGTTTTGAAATAGCCGAAAAACTTACCGTTTCACTCTT
>NZ_JBQEQO010000023.1:0-1577 GCF_056754715.1 Gardnerella sp. CCPDSM | reverse complement strand
GAAAAGGAATAGACGTGTCAGAGTGGCAGGGTGACATTGATTTCAACGCGGTGAAAGCATCCGGTGTTGAGTTTGTGATCATTCGAGCAGGATACGGTATCGGATGCAAAGACAAGTGGTTTGAACAGAACTATCGTAAAGCAAAAACATGCGGTCTTGACGTGGGAGCTTACTGGTATTCGTACGCAAACTCTGGTTTTGAGGCGGCTGAGGAGGCTCAAAGCTGTGTGAACATGCTTTCAGGTAAGAGTTTTGAGTATCCTGTTTACTTTGATTTGGAAGAAAAAAGCCAGCTTAACCGTGGGCGAGCTTTCTGCGATTCGCTGATTACCGGTTTTTGCAGCAAACTGGAAGCTTGCGGGTATTATGCAGGTTTTTACACCTCGCTTTCAACTGCTAATAATCTTGTGTCCTCTCATGTTAGAGACCGTTACGCTTTGTGGATCGCACAGTGGAACACGCACTGCAGTTATCAGGGTTCGTATGGTCTTTGGCAATACTCGTCAAGTGGCAGTGTGCCTGGAGTAGTTGGCAGAGTTGACATGGATTATGCTTACAAGGATTATCCGAGCGTGATAAAAAACGCTGGATTAAACGGGTGTAAAAACGGCGGCTCTGACCAAGCTGCGCGCACGTCGAGTATTGATGAGGTGGCGCGAGAAGTTATTAACGGCGCTTGGGGTAACGGAAATGAGCGTAAACAGCGTTTAACTTCAGCCGGATACGATTATGCGAGCGTGCAAAATAAGGTTAATGAGCTTCTTGGTGTTAAAGCCTGTAGAAAGTCGGTTGATGAGCTTGCACGTGAAGTAATCCGAGGCGCGTGGGGTAACGGTAGCACGCGTAAACAGCGTTTAACTTCTGCCGGATACGATTATGCTACGGTACAAAAACGAGTAAACGAACTCTTGTAAAACAGTTTGAAACATGTAAAGCCCGAGGCTTGTTCCTACATTGGAGCAATCCTCGGGCTTTTTTTATTTTTTAAGGTTAAATTGTCAAGTCAATAGGTTAAAAAACACTGTTTTTTCTTTGCCTGTGATGTAAGGAGGCACAGGCAAATGAATATAAAAGAAAAACAGCAAGTCAAATTACTAAGAGATGAAGGCCTTAGCTATACGCAGATTGCAAACCGTATGGATGTTTCCGTTAACACGATTAAAAGCTACTGCAAACGTAACAGTCTAGGCGTAATCCAGTCTACGAAAACACAGACGGAATTATGTGAATCTTGTTCAAAACCAATTAAGCAAAACACAGGAAGAAAAGTTAAACGTTTCTGCTCTGACGCGTGTAGAAACACGTGGTGGAGTAAGCATACACAGTTGGTAAAAAGACAGGCAAACTATGAGTGTGTCTGTTGTAACTGTGGTGAAAGTTTTACATCCTACGGTAATAAGACTCGAAAATACTGCTGCCACGCCTGCTATATAGAACATCGTTTTGAAGGTGAGCATCATGCAAATAAGTAATGATGCTCACGGGCTAAAGGATGTTAAAGCGAGAGCTTGGACGAAAGAGAGTATGCAGGCGGATTTTCGTTTTGAAATAGCCGAAAAACTTACCGTTTCACTCTG
>NZ_JBQEQO010000022.1:0-1590 GCF_056754715.1 Gardnerella sp. CCPDSM | reverse complement strand
GAATTCATTGTCGCAAACAAAAACAAGTGGAGTGAAACATGCCATAGTGTTAAAACGTTAATCCACGGCAAGAGTGTGAAACTGTCTCTTGATGATGAACCATTGTTCTACTATCAGGGTCGAGTGTGGGTTAGTGATTTTAAATCGGATAAAAACTATTCAACTCTCACACTCAACTATAAGCTGCAGCCATATAAGTATAGTGTAGATGATTCGGATGGGGTTCACACAATATGGGGTGTGCAAGTAGATGATAAGCGGGAAATAACACTCGTTCACGATTTTGACATGACACTGATTCCAGAATTTAACAACCTGTCATCTAACAGTATGCTACTGGATTCTAATGGTAAAAAGTATGAGATTAAAACAGGCGTTAACCGTTTCCCACAGCTTCGTTCAAAAACAAACATGAGTTTAACATTCGTTGGAAACGGGATGGTAAATATTTCCTATAAAAGGGGGTGGTTGTGAGTGTACAGGATCATGCTTGATGATAATACGATTTACTATCCAAATGATGACAAAGCGGTACTTGATGATATCACGTTAAATTTGGAACTTAATACTGCAGGAACGTTAACGTTTACTTGCCCTAGTCAAAACCCTTGCTATGAGCTTATTAAAAACCGGAAATCAATAGTAAGCGTGTGGCGTGACGATGAGGAGATTTTCTTCGGCGAGGTTAGAGAACAAGTAAAAGACTTGTATGGTAGTAAGAAAGTAACTTGCGTAGGGTTGTTAACTTACTTAGCGGATAGTATTCAACCTCAGAAAGAATACCATGATCAGAGTTCCTACCAGCTTTTAGAAAAACTTTTACAAGCTCATAACAGTCAGGTAGATGATTATAAGAAAATAAGAATTGGTTTCGTCACAGTATCTGACTCGAATGATTCACTCTACAGGTTTACTAATTTTGAAACCACGCTTGAAGCGATCATGGGTAAAATGGTTGAAAAACTTGGCGGATATGTGCGTCTTAGAAAAGAAGACGGGAAACTTTACTTAGACTACCTACGTTTAGAAGAAATAGGTAAAGCTACAAGCCAGCATATTAGTTTCGGTTTAAACCTGCTTGAATACGCGGAAAACCTTTCAGCAGAGGATGTTACTACAGCGGTTATTCCTCTCGGAAAAGAGTTGGAAAACGAGAATAGTGAAAACGAGGTTCTTAAAAAGCATGTTGATATTACTTCAATAAACAATGGGAAAAACTATATAGTATCTCGTGAAGCGCAAAAAACATTCGGCTGGGTTTGTAAAGTTATTAATTTTAATAATGTGACAGTCCCAACTAATCTTATGCGCAAAGCTACTAAATGGTTACAGGATAACCAGTTTGAGCATGTAGAAATAAGCCTTAGCGCGGTTGACTTATCCGAGTTAGGTTTACATTATGCGACGATTAAGTGTGGGGATAGGGTTCGTTGCCTCGCTCCACAATTTGGCATGGATCGTGTGTTTCCTGTAGTAAAACAGACTATACCGATTCAAAAACCAGGCGAAGTTAGAATCGTGCTTGCGAGCAGGATTTCTAAAGGGTATGTGCAAAACGTGTCGCATGCTGTTCAAACGTTAAAAGAAGAA
>NZ_JBQEQO010000021.1:0-1595 GCF_056754715.1 Gardnerella sp. CCPDSM | reverse complement strand
ATTTTACTTAAAATTGTATTATTTTATTAGCGATATCTTCTACAAATCGCTTATCGTGTTCCACAAATATGAGTGTAGGCTTTGCTTCTTTTATAATTTCCTCAATCTGTATTCTTGATATTACATCTATATAATTCAGTGGTTCGTCCCAAACAAATATATGAGCTGGCTTTGAGAAACTTACAGCAATTAAAACTTTCTTTTTTTGTCCATCACTATAATTCTTCATATCCATTTCAAATAATTCTCTTGAAAAATCTAATTTTCTTAGAATTGTTTTACACAATGTTTCATCAACATCTTGCTTGTGAATATATTCATTTAGGCTACCTGTTAAATTAGATGTGTCTTGAGGAATATACGAGATTTTTAAATTACCTGCTAATTTTATCTCACCTGTATACTCGTGATTTATACCTAATAAAATTTTAATCAAGGTTGATTTTCCGCTACCATTACCCCCATATATAGCCACTATGTCGCCTTGCTTTATCTCGAAACTTACATTATTTAGGATCTGTCTCTCTCCATAGCATGATGATAAATTGCTAACCGATATTAGAGGATTTTTATGATGATGTAATGGATGCAATAATAGACTTTCCTTTGTTTCGATATCTTTTAGTAAACTCTGTTTTTCTTCTATTGCCTTGTTTTGTCTATTCTCCAAATTCTTAGATTTTTTCATCATCTTGGCTGATTGATGACCTATATGTCCTTTGTCTGGTTTTACACCTGATACTTTTACACCATTTTTAGTATTTTCAATTTTATCAGACCAAATTTGACTTTGTCTTGCAGACTCTTTTAATCGTTTAATATCTTTTCTTAATCTCTCATTTTGACTAATTTCAAATTGGTCTTTCATCACTTTGTTTTCATACCATGATGTAAAATTTCCCGATTGGACATCAATAGAATTCCTGTTAATAGAAATAACATGATTGATACAACCATCTAAAAAATCTCTATCATGAGATATAAGCAAAAATCCTTTTTTACTTTTCAGATATTCACTTACAATTTTTCTTCCGTCCATATCTAAATGGTTTGTTGGTTCATCAATAAGTAAAAAGCCATCTTCTCTTGTAAACAAAATAGCTAAAAGGATTTTTGTTTGTTCCCCTTTAGAAAGCGTTTCAAACTCTCTGTAAACAAGGTTCTCATCTACATTTAGCAAACTGAGTTCTCTAAATAACTTCCATTCTTCATCATCTGATATTAGTTCTTTATATAACTCAATTCCTAATTTTGAAGTATCGCTTATATTTGGTGGAAATTTAATAAATTCAACATCCTTGCTTATTTTACCTTGATAAGTTTCTTGATTTAAAAGTAACTTAAATAGAGTTGATTTACCGATTCCATTTCTTCCTATCAATCCCGTTTTCCAGTTTGTATCAAAGGAAAACGATACATTTTTAAATATGGGTTTTACATATCCATAATATGAGAAAGTGAGGTTTTCAATTTTAATTACTGACATAAAACGCCTCCCTAAATTATCATTTACCGCCCGGGTGCAAAGTGTGTGCACCTTTTAACGTTTAGTTTTTCATGTATTACTACGGTTATCACTGCTTTGCTTTTCAGTC
>NZ_JBQEQO010000020.1:0-2043 GCF_056754715.1 Gardnerella sp. CCPDSM | reverse complement strand
TTGTTTTGCAAATTTTTGTACTGTACAACCAACTGCGTAGGAATCGGCCTAAAAGTCACATAATAGTGCTTTGTTGTTACTTGATTATCGTCTTTATCTCGAACAATACCATAGTCGTAGTTGCCAAAATCACCTGTATTATCCGCAGTAAATTCTCCGTCACTAGGAGTATCAATATCGTTACTGTAATACAGATAACCAGGGATGTTCGTGTTTTTAAGCTCTTCCATAGTTGGACGTTTAACAGAATCTTTCTTGGGATCTCCTTCGTAGCTTAGGAGCGGCGTAAACATTCCCCTAACAACCTGATTATTACCAAACCTTACTCCGGCAATATTTTTAATCTCAGACAAATCAGATAAATCCAACTTGGTAAACGATTTAGTAGAGAACCTATCGGTTTCACCAGCACTACGTTGAGAAAGTTCACCGTTCCCTTTAATGTTTGCTACTTTGCGATATTGCAAGTCATCCACAAAATGGAATTGCGCGCCACATTCTGGTATAAAGGCAATATATCCGAAAGCTCCAGATGAGTCTTCATGATTAAATCCTTCATAGCCTAAAATAGCTTCATCAGCGTTGCTGCCCTCCATAACAACATGAATAAACGTTTGGTTTTTTCTCATATAAACTTTGATATTCGTCTTATCAGCCAAATTGGATCCAACAAGCTTCCCATTTACCTCAAGCTTGTATGGAATCTTACCGTCAGGAGCTTTATTAAGGTCAAGATTTACTGATTCATCTGGATTTTTTAGCTCACGGGATGATCTGTATGCATAAAATTGACCATCGGCAGTATATACACCATCTTTATCAACCCGCGGGAAAAATATGAATATGTCAATTCTTCCAAGCCTGCCATTATATGTATTAAGAAATTCATCAATACTTTTCGTATCGCCAGATGCTTGACCGTTCTCTACAGAAAAGTTTTTGCCGTAAGGCGTATAAAAAATCTTTTGAATAGAAGACAGAGGTCTAACAGATTTCGTTTTGCTCTGTAACTCTTCGACTTCAGCTGGAGTAATAACATTCTTGAACGGATTTTCTATATCCTTATCATTACTAAAATCGTATATGCCATCTTTATTAGGCTCAACTTTGCTTTGCTTATCGACATTAGCAGGCGACTCTGCTGCCGCTTTATCTTCTTTTGATACTTCTTTTGTAGATTGAGTCGACTTGTATACAGATACTTTGCTTTTCTTTACATCAGTCGAATCATTTGCAGAATTATTATCTTTTACGTTATTATTTACAGCATCATTATTAGGAATGTTCGCATTCCTAGAATTTACATCATTCTTCGAAGCATCAACACCCTTGGAACTAGCATCATCTTTGAAACTAGAATCATTCTTCGAAAGCGTAACATTCTTGGAATTGTCATCACCCTTAGAAAGCGCAGCATCCTTGGAACCAGCATCACCCTTTGCTTTATCAGAATTTTTAGCAAAAGGATACCCCCCCCCGTCAGAAAATCCCGGATTCGCAACATTAGAGTTAGCATTCACAACAGCAGACGCACTTGTAACATTCTCAGCCGCATTCGCACTCTGCGCCATGCAAAAAGCGCAAGCCGCAGTGGCAATACTCATCATCGTCGTTGACAAAACGAGCACAGTTCTCTTGTTCATTTTTCCCTCTTATAAAATAAACAAATTAAAAACTTATAAAATAAAAATCACACAGCTGCAATCTCATCCTAAGAATGCAACCACACAAACCAATATACCATAATTCGGTATAATGTATACAAAAAATTATGAAAGCTTACACTTAAACGCACACACAAACATCGTGATTCATAGTCGCCCACGCGTTTACAAAAACACATTTGCAATTATTTATGCATCAATAGATGCATTTTTCTTGATAAAAACGATTATTTTTTGTATCATAAATTAAGTTTACGTAAATATTAGTCAGCCCTAAAAATGAGTATAAATGTGCGCGAATAAAACATTTTGCGAAGAGTGCAGGAATGATGTTGAGTACTCAACAAAATCCGTTCCAATGAGTGCATCTATTAAAGGA
>NZ_JBQEQO010000002.1:0-269053 GCF_056754715.1 Gardnerella sp. CCPDSM | reverse complement strand
AAACACGAGACAAATTCCCCACGTTTGGAGCAAAACACCACACCAAACCCTCCAAACGCGAGAAAAGTTGCGCACATTTGGAGCGCAACACAAGCAATAACCCTCCAAACGCGAGAAAAGTCGCGCACATTTGGAGCGCCAAACCAGCCACAACCATCCAAACGCGAGACAAACTCCCCGCGTTTGGAGCAAAACACCACACCAAACCCTCCAAACGCGAGAGAAATTACCGGCAAATGTGGTCAAAGAAATAATCAAGCTAAGAGTTTTTGCGCTCGTTCACGAGTGTGGTAAGCTGCCAAATTTCTTCGCCAACGTCAATTCCGCGCGGACACTGCCTTGAGCACGCACGAACCGACTGGCACGCGCTAATACCGTCGCTGCTATCTACTAAATCAAGACGATGCTCAGTTTCACTATCTCTGGAATCGTAAATAAAACGCGCCGCGTTAATCAAAGCAGCAGGCCCCATAAACGCCTCTCCTCCGGCGTAAATTGGGCATATTCCTTCGCAAGCTCCGCACATAATGCAGTTACTTAAAAGCTCAAATTTTTGCAACTCTTCAGGGTGCTGCAAAAATTCAATAAGCTTAAGTTTCCCTTCGGTATTTCGCACAGAAACGTCCGCTGCTTGTAAATAAGGTTCTAAACGTTTTATTTGCGCAATCATAGGCGAAAGATCGCATATAAGATCTCGCTGAACTGCAAATCCTGCAAGAGGCGCAAGCTCAATAATGCCAAAACTGCCATTATTTTGAGCTACAGTTTCTTTAGATTCTCGCAGTAAAATCGGCGATTCTGCTGAAGCCTCTCTGCTTGCCGTGCCGGTTTTTCTAAATCCGCGCGATTGCACGTTATTATTTGCTTCGGGACGCGCGTTCGCGCCTATTGTTGCGCTGCATAGTAGAGTCGGCATTCCGTTGACGTTTGCAGCGTCGGAACCACACACGCCGTGGCCGCAAGAGTAGCGAAAAGCTAAAGTTGGGTCGATTGTGCGCTTAATAGTTAGCAAGCAGTTAAGAATAGTATCCGTGGAACGAACGCGCAAAACGTAATCTTGAACCCAATGCTTGCCTTGAATGCGCTTCATAGAAGGTACAGAAGATTCAGCAGCACTATCTTCTTTTTGTGCAGAATCTACTTTTGCAAAAGGATTACTACGCTTTTTTCGAGCAAAAGGACTTTCGTGACGTTTTCGCACGAGTTTCGTAGCGTCTTCAGAATTTTGCGTTTCTTCGCACGGCGCAAAGCGGGAAATACGCAAAGTAACAAGCGCAGTGTTATTGCTAAGCTCATTACTCATTGCGCGCTACCTCCAATTACGTACTACTATAGTTTGCCACAATACTTGCACAGAACTATAACCGATTGCGTCGTTATTCATTCATGTGGATACCAGTGTGGTAGAGATTTGAGATTTTTCGCACTGAACGAAGGCGGACGTCAGAGCCGAAGGCTGCTGACAAGCCGAGCGAAGAAGAAAAATCGAAAAATCTCTGCGATTTGCACGGTTATTAAAGATTAAACACGCAGAGTTTGGGGGATTTCTCTACGAGCAATAAAAGAGGACTGAGGAAGCAACGTTCTTTCAAGAACAAAGCAGACAGTAAAACCTTTAACAGCCAAAGCGACGAAGGACGGGAACTTGCGAGGAGAGAAATCCCCCAAAACTCGCGCCACATTAAACGAATTGCAATATAAACTTATACGCAACTGTAAAAGAATTATCACTTTCGCTTAAAATGCGACTCGATTAATCTTAATTAGTGCCGGACGCAATGCGCACGGCTTCTAGCGGATCGTCTGTAATAGCAAATAAGTGCGGATCGATTGAGGAAATCAATCCGCGGCTAGTTACAGTAGATTGCAACCAATCAATTAAGCCCTTCCAATATTCGGTTCCAAAAAGCACAACCGGCACGCGCGTCACCTTATGCGTTTGCACAAGAGTTAAAGCCTCAAACATTTCATCCATTGTGCCAAATCCGCCAGGACACACAATAATTCCGGAAGAATACTTCATAAACATTGTTTTTCTAACGAAGAAGTATCTAAACTGCATTCCGAGATTAATCCACTTATTCAAACCCTGCTCGTGCGGAAGCTCAATACCCAAACCAACCGAAGTGCCACCAGCTTCTGCAGCACCGCGATTCGCAGCCTCCATAATGCCAGGACCGCCACCAGTTATAACCGCAAAACCGCGCTTTACAAGCTCCGCACCAATCGTTCGAGCAGCAGCATACTCCGGCTCACCATCTTTTATGCGCGCAGAACCAAAAACGCTAACAGCTTTACCCAAGCCCGCAAGAGCATCAAAACCGTCAACGAACTCAGCTTGAATACGAAGCGCACGCCACGGATCAGCACTTCGCCAATCCCACTTATTATCTCTATCTGCTCCAACGCCCGTTGCAAGCTGTTGAGTACTATCTTTGCGAAGAAGCGTTTCGGTAGTGCTTTCTTTAGGAATCATAGAGCCTCGCATAAGCACAGAGCCGCGATGATACGTGTTATTCCATGGAGGAACATCTACTGAAAAATCCTCTTGACTATTCATAACTATTCCACACTCCTAAAAATACTTTAGATAGTCCTAAAAACCAGTTGCAAAACCAGTTACAAAACTAGCTGCAAAACTAGTTACAAAAGTTAATCTTCAACTTCGTCCAACTCTTCTTCCATATGCTTCGATTGCATAGAAAGCAAGAATCCCGAAACGCCAGCAGCAACAATAGAAGCAACAAGAACACCAAAACGTGCCTCTGCAGACAAATCTGCGTCCGAATACGCAAGAGAAGCAATAAGTAGCGAAACCGTAAAACCAATACCGCATGCGCACGCAGTTGGAAGCAAATCTACTACGCGCAAACCATCTGGAACTTTTAAGCCAAAAACGCGCTTTGATAACCAAGCAGTTATCATAATTCCCAATGGTTTTCCAATAACAAGAGCAATAGTTATGGCAATAAGAATTGGAGATAAGAATAATTCCCACGTAAGCGTTTCAAAATGCACGCCGGTTGCGAAAACAGCAAAAATAGGCAACGCAACTAAAGCAGATACAGGCTGAATTTTTTGGCGATAACGCTCCGCGCGCAAAGTTTTTTCGCCGTGAACTAAATGCGCAGGAGTAAGAAGACCAACCATTACGCCGGCTAAAGTTGGGTGCACGCCTGCTTCGTACATCATTACCCAAGCAACCATGCCAACTAGCGCCACAAGCGGCCAAGGCACACGCTTAAGACGCACTAAAGTAGTCCAAATAAGTCCGCAAATAACTACGCCAACAAACCAATACCACGCGTTTAAAGAAGAGAAGAATACTGCAATAAGCGCAATGCCAAGCAAATCGTCAACAGTTGCAAGAGTCATTAAGAACGCGCGCAAAGCATGCGGCAAAGTTTTTGCAAATAGCGCAAGAACCGCAAGAGAGAATGCAATATCGGTTGCTGTTGGAATAGCCCAACCGTCACGAACCATATCCAAGGTTGGCAAAGCGCCAGAAGTAAGACGCATAATCTCCTGCCCTGCGTGAAGTTCTGAAAATATGGTTACTGTAGCAACAAACAGCAAAGGTGGCATAATCATTCCGCCTACTGCGCAAATCATTGGCATTGCAGCAGCGCGAGGATCCGAAAGAGAACCTGCAATAAGCTCATGCTTTAAATCAAGACCAACAGAAAGGAAGAAAATAGTTAGCACGCCGTCCTGTACCCAGTGGCTAATCGACATGTGAATATTAGTAAAAGGAATGCCAATATGCGTATGCGAAACTGCCTCAAAAATTGGCGCAGTTACAGGAATATTAGCAAGAAGAAGGCCAGAAAGAGCAAATCCAAGCATAATTAAGCCCGAAATTCGCTCATTATTAGCAATATTGCAAATTATTCTCCAACTACGTCGTAACATGCGTAATTATTTCCTCTCTAAGTTATAAAAAACACGCTAAAAAATAAACTAATTTTGCAGCACTTTTTAGTATAACCGAGAGGGATAAACCAGCGAGTTGAGATAAAAAAAAACGCGAGGCAAATGCTTCGCGTTTTGTTTGTGCGCCAGACAGGATTCGAACCTGCAACCTTCTGATCCGTAGTCAGATGCTCTAATCCGTTGGGCTACTGGCGCATGTTTTCCGGCCTCAAGAACCTCGTTCTTGTTTCCGGCAACTTGACTAATATACAACCATCTGCTTAAAAACACAAACCCCGGCGTGTCGGCCGGGGTTTATTGTATTTGCGCGCACAAACTACTGGCGGCTGCTAAGAACTTTGTCTACCATTCCGTAATCTTTAGCTTCTTGAGCAGTTAGAATAGTGTCAACTTCAATATCTTTATGAATGCGCTCAATATCTTGACCAGTATGCTTTGCAAGCGTATTTTCCAGCCAAGTGCGCAAGCGCAACATTTCTTTAGCTTGAAGCTCAATTTCAGTTGCTTTGCCAAAATCTTGACCCATTGCAGGCTGATGAATAAGCACCCTAGCATTAGGCAAAATCATGCGCTTACCTTGAGCTCCAGCCGCAAGTATGATTGCAGCAGCAGAAGCAGCCTGACCCAAGCACACTGTTTGAACATCCGGCTTAATGTATTGCATAGTGTCATAGATTGCAGTCATAGCAGTCATAGAACCACCAGGCGAATTAATATACATCATCACGTCGCGATCCGGATTCATGCTTTCCAACACAAGAAGCTGAGCCATAATATCGTCAGCAGAAGTGTCGTCAACCTGAACGCCCATAAAAATAATACGATCGTCAAACAGCTTCGTGTACGGATCTTGAGTTTTTAAACCATAAGGCGTTTGCTCACCAAATTGAGGCAAAATATAACGGTTAGTAAAACGCTGAGCGGAAGCAACACCGCCAAAACCAGCTAAACGCTCCGCGCGCGCCACAAACTTTGCTTCTTCACTTGCCATAAGTTACTCCTCACCACGCATAGAAGCAGGAGTGGTCACAATCTTGTCTACAAAACCATACTCCAACGCTTGCTTAGCAGTAAACCAGTGATCGTACTCGTTATCTCGGTAAATTTCCTCAACAGTATGACCAGTCTGCTTCGCTGTTAATTCAGAAAGCGTTTTCTTCATATCCATAATCAACTCTGCGTTAATACGAACATCCGTAGCAGTGCCGCCAACGCCGCCAGAAGGCTGATGCATAAGCACGCGCGCATGAGACGTAATATAACGCTTACCAGGCGTTCCAGAGCTAAGCAGGAACTGACCCATTGAAGCAGCCATACCAACTGCAATAGTTGCAACATCCGGCTCGATTAGCTGCATAGTGTCGTAAATTGCCATACCGGCGGTAATAGAGCCGCCAGGAGAATTAATATACAACCAAATATCCTTCTTAGGATCTTCTGCAGCAAGCATCAGCATCTGAGCGCAGATGACATTAGCATTCTCGTCTTTTACTTCAGATCCCAACCAAATAATGCGATCTTTTAATAACCGGTTAAAAATAGGATCGGTTGGGGATGCCGCTTCAGCCTGTTCCATCACGGGAGAAGTTGTAAAAAGCTCAGTCACATTATCTCCTTACCATAAATGATTATTACTAGATTATCGTGTGCGCGTGACCGTAAAACAAGAATGCGAAATAAAACGCTCAACACAATTAGCTACAAAATTAGACACGATTACAGCAAATAGCATAAGAATAAGTAGTGCAAACGGTGCGTTTACTAGTTCCGCAACTAAAAGCCACGCCATAATTGGAGCTTTTCTGGAAGACGCAAGTAAAGAAGCGGCACCAATAATAGCTACAGAAATTGCAGATACTTGCGGAATTGCAGATACTTGCGGAATTGCAAAAACTTTAGAAATACCAGATACTTGCGAAATACCAGATACTTGCGAAATACCAAACGCCGAAGAGAAAATAGCGTATAAAATCACGCCGACGCAAGCGCCAGTTGAAATACTCGGCTGCAGCACGCCGCCAGAAGCACCGCATCGCAAAACAAGCAAAGTCGCAAGCATTTTCATTACTGCAAGAATCAGCAAAATAATAGTAATATTTGAGCTAGCTGCCGCATGCGGAAGACTATATGCAGAAAAAGCAAGCTGCGAAAGCGACCTGCCATTGCCCATAATATGCGGAAACCAGCAAGCAGTGATACCAATAATTAAGCCGGCTAGAGGCATAAAATACAGCATTTTTGCGCCGCGCAAAGCATGAGTGCGACACCAAATAATACCCAAGCGAAAAACGTAACCAACTAAACCACACACCGCACCAACAGCAACAGCTAAAGCGCAAACTTGCCAAGAAATCGCGCAAGAAAATTGAGGAATGTTATAGTATCGAAAATGATGCAGTAAAAATTCAACAACAAACGCCGAAACATAATTCATAACAAGAGCAAAAGGCAAGCAGCGCAAGCGCTCTGAGCGCGCAATATTTTTAACTACATTAACTATTGCATTTCCATTTTCGCGATTTAGCCACGCGTAAAAACCAAAGCCCTGAGATTTATTAAGCAAGCCTAGCGAAAGCACAGTGCCAGCTAAAGGCGCATGATACACTGCAGCCAAGCCGGCGCCTGCAGCGGAAGCAACAAGTATGCGCTGAGTTTTATAAGACAAGTGAAAAATACTGCTGAAATGCTGCGCAATCATTGCCGCCAATTCTCGCGGAGCTACTTCCCTGCCGATTGAAATTCCAGAACCAACAATGCCGATTTGCAGCAAAACATGCGCAATAGTAGAGAAAATTGGCATTTTGTTTCCGCTAACAGCTTGCGGAATAGTAATGATTCGAGGAGGATTCTTTCTTTTTCGAAGAAAATACCACGCTAGTGCAGCAATAGTCATCGCTATTGTGCAAGATAGCACGTAACGATACCAAGGAAGCGCTGAAAAAACAGTATTTTTAGCAGATTCAACTGATCCAAAAGCCAAGTATTGCGCTGCGTAAAAAACAAGCGTAAGAACTGTTGCGCCTAAGCCGGTAAGAATGCCAAGAAGAATAGAGGCTGCGGCAAAACGCGCTACTCGAATTGCGAAATTAAGTAATCGGCTAAATCTGCTACGAGCTTCAAGCTTCGTTTCAGCACTACTATTCATAACGTCTCGCAATTCTTAATAAAGTTAAGACCCGGCAGAAAATAATTCCGCCAGGTCTTAATTAAAGCCGTTACGAAGTAACGCAGAATTTAGTTAATTCTACTCTACTTCTACTTGGAAAGCTCGTCAGCAACAGCAGCAGCCTTAGTTGCAGCTTGTACGCTTTCGTCTTCCTCGTCATCCTCAGACAAGAATGCGCTCAAATCGAGAGCCTCGCCGCCGGAAACGAACTTTACAGCACGCATACCAGCAAGCAAGCCCTTAGAACGAGCAACTTCCTGCACTGCAGAACCAAGCTGACCATTGTTAACGATTGCGTTAATGAACTGGTTTGGATCCATGCCGTACTGCTGAGCAACAGAAACCAAGAAGTTGGTAACGTCTGCCTGGGACACAGAAACATCAAGGCTTTCTGCCAAAGCATCGAGAACCATCTGGTCGCGAAGTTCCTTCTCCGCAGCCTCCTGAGCCTCATCCTTCTGCTTCTTAGTAGCCTTTTCAGGATCTGGAGTCATGCCCTTCAAATGCTCAGCAACAGCCTTATCGAGCACACCCTTAGGAACAGGAATCTCAACTTCTTCCTGAAGCTTTGCAAGGAATGCGTCACGAGCGTTAGTGGCCTGACGACCTTCAGCAGCCTGCTCACAAGCCTTGCGAACATCTTCCTTCAATTCCTTCAAAGTATCGAACTCGGAAGCTTCCTTAGCGAACTCATCATCAAGCTCTGGCAATTCCTGAGTCTTTACGGAATTAACCTTAACCTTAATCTGAGCCTTCTCGCCCTTGTGCTTACCGGATTCAAGAGTTCCCTCAAAAGTGGTCTCTTCGCCGGCGGAAAGGCTATCCAAAGCCTCATCCAAACCGTCAAGCAACACGCCGGAACCGATTTCGTAGCTTACGCCTTCCTGAGCGTCAACTACTTCGTCGTTAATGCGAGCTTCCAAATCAATATTGGTGAAATCGCCCTTAGCTGCAGGACGATCAACACTCACCAAAGTAGCAAAGCGCTGACGGAGGCTTTCCAAGCGAGCCTTCACGTCCTTGTCGGAAACCTTTGGCTTCTCAACTTCAATCTCAACGCCCTTGAACTTGTTCAACTTGAACTCTGGACGACGCTCAACAGTGACAACAAACTTAAGAGTTGCGTCTTCAGCAGTTGACGTAGGAACTTCCTGAACGTCAAATTCTGGCTGATCCATTGGGCGAATCTTCTTTTCCTCCAAAGCCCTAGAATAAAACTCTGGTACAGCGGAATTTACGGCTTCACCAGCAACAGCTGCGAAACCGACGCGCTGATCTACGATCTTACCTGGCACGTGTCCCTTGCGGAAACCTGGTACATTAATTTGCTTAGCAATATCTTTACGAGCTTCGTCCAAGAATGGCTTGAAGTCTTCGAGATCTGCGGTAATGGTGAGCTTAACCTTAGTTGGCTCAAGATTCCTGACGCTGATTTTCACGCTTGCGCTCCTGAAATTACGTTTTTCTTATCTCTGCCGTATGGCACAACCGTTACATAATAGCGCGAGTTACGGACTCAGCAATAAGCTCAACTTGCCAAGGCCTAGCGCCCTGCTCTAAAAGAAAGTCTGAAACATTAATTTCAGCAATATTATCGTTCCAGCAAAGGTTGCGAATAATTTGCGGTTTGATAATAGTATCTACCGGAGTATGCGTGTCTTCTGCAATAGTATTAAGAACCGCTCTAATTCCTTGCAATTGCTCATATCTAGCAGGATGATGATCCTTCCAATAGCGCATAGAACGCGGCGCACTTTGCGAGTCTTTAGATTCAAGAGAATTATGCAATCCAGATGATTCAGAAGATCCAGAAGATTCAGAAGATCCAGAAGATACGTGCGAGTCGTGCGCGTCGTGCGATTCTGCGTTCATTTCTCCATTTGGAAACATTTGTAGCGCGTCGCCCATAGCTGTTTCGCCAGATTCAGCACGCAAAATTGCTTGTTCAATAACTTTTTTCCAATGAGAAGGCTTGATTTTTCTTTGAATTGGAGCGTAACGTTCGAACATTTTATCTTGCTCACTGCCAGTGTGTATTCTTACGCGCTCATTTAATGAACGAATGCTACGAAAAGCACGAGAATTACTAGGCTTACGTTTACCTGCTTCAATAATTGCAGCGTCAGAAAGTAAAAGCGTTGGCGCAATATCATACTGTCGAGCTAAAGAATCTCGATCTTCCCATAAATATTTCGCAATAACCAAACCAACACGATCGTGCATAAGCACATTTATATGCGATATTTTAAGCCACGGACGCGGATGCGGAGCTTTCTTTTGCGCACCTTTTTTAAGTAAGTGCGCAAATTCTTCTTCCGCCCACAAAAGCTTACCTTGCTTTTTTAGCTCGCTTCGCATAACTTCTTCTAATTCGATTAGTAACTCAACGTCTAAAGCAGCGTAATTTCGCCAATCTCTAGGAAGAGGACGATAAGACCAGTCCGCTGCGGAATGCTCCTTTGCGAGGGTAAGCCCTAAATAATATTCAGTTACCGAACTTAAACCGAAGCGCTTTCTGCCGAGTAATTTAGCCGCAATCTCGGTATCAAATAAAGCACGCGGACGCAAACCAATGTCGAAAAATCCTGGCAAATCTTGCATCGAATCGTGAATAATCCAAGGCGCATCCCCTACTGCCTCGTTAAACTCATGCCAGTCAACACCAAGATTCTTAAGCGCCACAGGGTCAAGCAATCCAATTCCTGCACCTTTGCGCTTAAACTGAATCAACCAATCTTCATGACTGTAACGAAAACCGGAAGCTCGCTCGGCATCTGCAGCTAAAGGACCTGAGCCTGCTGCCAACAAGCTACAATAATCTTTATATGCTGCAAGCGTATCAATGACTTCTGGAACTCCTTCTCTAGGCTCTTTTAAGAGCTTTGGTTCCTCGTTCAAGTACGCCTCCCGACTGCATGCTTTAGCCAAATTCTTACGTTTTTTGCAAAATATTCTGTAGTTTTTGCAAAATATCCGTAAAAAATATTTAAGCCGTGTTATAGATTATGCATCTTTTAACACGGCTTCAACTTTCGCACACAACTGCGACTAATCAAAAATAAATAATCAATTAAATAATCAATTAAATAATCAATTAAATAATCAATCTGTTTTATTGTTTTATTCTTATTGAGTTATGCGCTTAACAAGCCTAGTTTTAAGGAATCTAGTAAGAGTAAATGCGACTGCCGAAACTAAAACTGTTGGAATAACGTAGAGAGCGTGTAAACCTAAATCGCTTATTGGGTAAGTGGCAAGTTCTGTAGCGATAGTTATAGCAATAGATATTATTGGCACTTCAATAAGAAGTTTCTCATCGAAAGCCGCAACGATATTTATCGGCAACAAAATTATCGGCAAAACAATTAAAATAATAATCGCTGTGCCAAAGCCAAACTGATCGTTACACCGTGCAAAAACAGCTAACGCTAATGCAAAAGCTAATGCAATCCAACAACCTATTCTGCGCTTCATTGCGTATCCTTTCTCTAAAAAGGGTGTTTGTGTAATTATACAAAATCCTTTAAAAAAAAAAACAATACTATACGCAAAGATTGCCTAAATTACAGTTACATTTTTGACGCAGTCTAAATGCAGTCTAAACGCAATCTAAACGCAGTCTAGTACACTACAAAACCGTGGTCTTTGAACTGGTTTACAACTCGCTCTTTTAGTGCTCTAGAAGGCCCTTTTTGATTCTCAAGAGGGTACGGAATTCGAAGCTCATGCCACTTTGGGCGGCCTAGTTGATGGAAGCCAAGCACGTCAATATGCTCAACAGCATCACCAAATGAATCGCAAATCTCGGCAACTTTTTCAACGTTTTCTTCGCTGTCAGTCAAACCTGGAACAAGCACAAAACGCACCCAAATCTTCTTACCAGCCTTCGCCAAGCGCTGACCAAAGTCAATAGTTGGCTGAAGCAAACCGCCGGTAACTTTTTTATACGTTTCTTCAATACCAGATTTAACATCTAGCAAGCAAAGATCAATGTCGTCAATCATTTCGTCCGTGTAATTGCGATTTAAAAAGCCGGAAGTATCCAAGCAAGTATGCACGCCCATTTCTTTTGCGGCACGAAATACGCGAGATACAAAAGCTGGTTGCATCATGGATTCGCCGCCAGAAAATGTGATTCCGCCGCCGGTTGCTTTAAAAAGACTTTGATAACGGTCGACTTTTTTAATCATCGCATCCAAGTAGACAGGCTTTCCGTCGCGCATTTTCCAAGTATCAGGATTTTGGCAGTACTGGCAGCGAAGCGGGCAGCCGCTCATAAACACTGTCATGCGAGTGCCAGGGCCATCAACAGAAGTGTTAATATCCCACGAATGCACAAACCCAATATCGCCAGTTTTAAGAGCAACTAAGCGGTCTTTTCTGTCCAGCCCAATTGGAGATTCAAATCCAGAAAGTCCACCCATTAAAGTTTGGCGAGCATACTCTTTTGATTCCTTTAGCATATGCTGAGTTGTGGTACGAAACGCTGTGTTTTCAGCCATCTAACTGCCCTCCAAACTGTTTATAGATAATAAATAAATAATATACGAAATTAACAAAAGCCGGGAGCGAAACTAGCCTCGCTCCCGGCGGTGTTTACTAATCAACCAAATCAGTCAGTAACTGAACCCTGGTGGAATGTACGAGAAATAACGTCGAGCTGCTGCTCCTTAGTGAGCTTCACGAAGTTCACTGCGTAGCCGGAAACTCGAACCGTCAAATGCGGATACTTTTCTGGGTGCTCAACAGCGTCCTCAAGCTGTTCCTTACGCAAAACGTTGATGTTTGCGTGGTACAAGCCGTGGCCGTTGCCAGCATCCAAAATACCAACAAGGTTGCTAATGCGCTCGTCTTCGTCACGACCCAAACCGTCTGGAGTAATGGTGTTCGTAAGCGAAATGCCGTCGAGAGCATCGTCGTAATCAATCTTGCCAACGGAGAACATTGACGGAAGCATGCCGTGAGAATCCATGCCGTTTTCTGGGTTTGCACCTGGAGCGTAAGGAGTACCCTTCTTGTGGCCGGATGGGAAGGAACCAGTGTTCTTGCCGTACTCAACGTTAGAAGTAATAGTCAAGATGGACTGAGTTGGAACAGCGTTACGGTACACAGGCAAACGCTTTACCTGACCCATAACAGTGCTTACAACCCACTTTGCCAAGTCATCAGCGCGATCGTCGTCGTTACCATAAACTGGGAATTCGCCAACAGTCTTGTAACCAACGATTAAGTCGTCGTCTGCGCCCTCGATGTACTCGTACTCGTGGCCTTCAGTGGTCTTAGCATCCTTGTTGTAGATTGGGTAAACCTTCGCATACTTCAAAGCAGCCAAGGAATCTGCAGCAATAGACAAGCCGGACATGCCGCAACCAAGCGTACGGTAGACTTCCCTATCATGCAAAGCCATTTCAATGGACTCATAAGCGTACTTATCGTGCATGTAGTGGATGATGTTCAAAGCCTCAATATAGGTTTCGGAAAGCCATTCCAAAGCCTTCTCGTAGTTGGCCTTAACCTTCTCGTAATCGAGAGTGCCGTCAGCTTCTGGCTTGATTGGGTCAATAACGCCCTTATCAATAACCTGCATGCCGGTCATTTCGTCGCGGCCACCGTTAATAGCGTAAAGCAAAGCCTTAGCAGAGTTCACGCGAGCTGCGAAGAACTGCATTTGCTTGCCGACGCGCATTGGGGAAACGCAGCAAGCAATAGCAGCGTCATCGCCCCAGTGCTCACGAATGTCTTTATCGGACTCGTACTGGATTGCAGAAGTGTCGATAGAAATTCGTGCGCAGAAACGCTTGTAGGCTTCTGGAAGCTTTGGATCCCAGAAAATAGTGATGTTTGGCTCTGGCCCTGGTCCAAGATGCTCAAGAGTCAAGGTGTTGAGCAAACGGAACGAAGTCTTGGTTACGAAAGTGCGACCATCCTCGCAGAAGCCTGCATCGGACCAAGTTGCCCAGTAAGGATCACCAGAGAAGATTGCGTCGTAATCCTTAGTACGCAAGAAGCGCACAATACGAAGCTTCATAACAAGAGCGTCAATAATTTCCTGAGCGTCGGTTTCGTTAATTAAGCCGGCCTTCAAATCGCGCTCAAAGTAGCAATCGAAGAATGCAGAAACGCGGCCAAAGCTCATTGCAGCGCCATCCTGGCTCTTAACAGAAGCAAGATAGCCCATGTAAGTCCACTGCACAGCTTCCTTAGCGGTTTGAGCTGGGCGGCTCAAATCCAAACCGTACTCGTTACCCAAGTTAATAAGCTGCTTCAAAGCCTTAATCTGCTCATCGTGCTCTTCGCGGAAACGAATCCAATGCTCAATCTCGGTCTCGGTAAAATCGTTACGGTATGGAATCGAATCCTTATCGCGCTTCTTGAACTCAATAAGCATGTTTACGCCATAAAGAGCCACGCGACGGTAATCGCCAATAATACGACCGCGGCCGTAAGCATCTGGCAAACCGGTTAAAATCTTGTTGTGGCGAGCAATCTTAATATTCTTGGTGTAAACACCAAACACGCCATCGTTATGAGTCTTGCGGTAGACGGTGAAGATCTTCTTAATTTGAGGATCTACTTCCTTGCCAGCTTCCTTAATAGCCTGCTCAACCATGCGCCAACCACCGTTTGGCATCATAGCGCGCTTGCAAGGCTCATCAGTTTGAAGACCGACGATTACGTTATCTACTTCTGGGCTTTCAATGTAGCCAGCTGGCATTGCGTCAATGCCTGCAGGAATGTGGGTTTCAACATCGTAAACACGACGCTCACGCTCGACTGCCAAGTAGTTGTCGTCGAGATACTTCCACATGTGCTTCGTTTTTTCAGTGGCATCAGCCAAGAAGCTTTCGTCGCCTTCATACGGCGTGTAGTTCTTCAAAATGAAGTCACGAACGTCAATATCTTTCTGCCAGTTTCCAGTTTCGAAACCGTCCCAAGCTTTGGTGCGAAGATCCTCCTCATTGAGAACGGAAGCATCGACTAAGGTCATGTTTAACTCCTTTTATAACAGCAACGCATCTTCACGCCGCCCTAATTAACTATGTTAAAGCATAGGCTAACGCACACACGCGTAGTTTTGGAAAAAATCAAGTGACTTGCGTCACATTTTACTCACGAAAAGCGGTAGTAACTGGCATTCTGCGATCCCTGCCAAAAGCAATAGCGCTTACTTTTGGCCCAAGCGGATACTGCCTGCGCTTCCATTCAGCACGATCAACCAAACGCATAACTGTGTCAACAGTATGCTCGTCAAAACCGTCGGCAAGCAAATCTGCTCTACCGTGAGCAAGCTCAATATGCGCCTCTAAAACGCGATCAAGCAAATCGTACTCAGGCAAAGAATCAGAATCCTTCTGCCCCGGACGCAACTCCGCACTAGGCGGCTTAATAATAGAATTAACCGGAATTAATACGCCATCTTGCGGAGCTTCTGCTTTAGTAGCTTCTGCTTTAGTAGCATCTGCTTTCGCAGAATCTTCATACCCAACAATCGGAAGCATACCAACGCCAATTCCAGCGCTTGCAGCACGATTCCTCCAACGAGAAAGCGCCCAAACGCGCGTCTTAAGCAAATCCTTAATAGGAGCATACCCTCCTACTGCATCGCCGTATATAGTCGAATATCCGCAAGCAAGCTCCGATTTATTGCCAGTTGCGAGCGCCAAAACGCCTCGCGAATTCGAGTAAGCCATTACGATTACGCCGCGTACGCGAGCTTGCAAGTTTTCTGCAGCAACTCCTTCTAAGGAAAGTTGCGATTGGAAAGCTTTAAAAAGCGGCTCAATTGGTTGCACATCGTAGTGCGCTCCAATACGCTCAGCTAAATCGCGCGCATCGTCTTTAGAGCCATCCGAAGAGTACATGCTTGGCATGGAGATGCCCCACACATTTTCTCCTCCGCACGCATCAGCAGCCATAGTTGCAACTAAAGCCGAATCAATTCCGCCGGAAAGACCTAAGCACACGCCTTTAAAACCGTTCTTACGCATGTAATCTCGAAGACCCACAACGCATGCGCAATACACTTCTTCATCCGCGTCAAGTTTTGGAGCAATGCTCGAAACTTTCTGCTTTTTAAGCGAGGTATCGAAATCAACAAAAGCTAAATCTTCAGCAAACATTGGCGAGCGCTCAAGCAAAGTTCCGTCCGCATCTACAACAAAACTTCCACCGTCGAATACTAAATCATCCTGACCGCCAACTTGGTTCACGTACACAACAGGCGCATTAACTTCAGCCGCGCGCTTTTGAGCTAAGTTAAAGCGCACATGAGTTTTGCCTTCTTCGTAAGGAGAGCCGTTCATTGTAATTAACGCGTCAATTCCAAGTTTTGCAAGTTGAGCTACAGGGCCGCCGTCTTGCCAAATATCTTCGCAAATAGCAAATCCTAGGCGCAAGCCGTCAACTTCCATAAGTTCGCACTTATTTCCGGAAGAGAAAATACGAAACTCGTCAAAAACGCCGTAATTTGGCAGAAAATGCTTATCGTATTGCAAAACGGATTTTCCTTCGTGCAACACAAGCAGGCGGTTACGAGGCTTTCCGGAAGACTCGTCAAAGCCAACCGTTCCAACTACTACGTAAAGCTCCCCCAAGCCTTCTTCCGCAAGTTTTGACGCAAGTAAGTCTGCAGCTTTTTGAGCAGACGCGCGAAATGTGCCGCGTAATGCGAGATCTTCAATTGGGTAGCCGGTTAATGTCATTTCCGGAAAAACTACCATTCGAGCGCCTGATTGTTTTGCGCGCGCCGCGTATTGCAATACTTTCGCAACGTTATTATCAATATTTCCAACGCATGTATCTATCTGCGCTAATGCCAATCGCAAAAAACTCATATTTTATAGTTTAGTAGATTGCTTTATTGCAAGTAAGAGACGTGTTGCAAAACTTAAGCGAAAAACTTTTTTATCTTCCCACATTGCAAGCATTCGCATTACTAACACGTCATAAATAATACTAATAAGCAAAGTGTAGAATTATTAAATTTTCTCGCCTATATTGATAATTCGTTACTCGCGAAGGGGAAATTCAAAACGGATTTCAACAAACAAGGAGCAGAAAATTATGCGCAGGATTAAAGTTATTGCCTCGATTACAGCTTTGGCAGCATTGGCAACTTTCGCTTTAAGCGGTTGCGGAAGTGCTAAGAATGCGAATAGCCAGGACGACAAAACCGTTACTGTAGCAGCATCGCCTACTCCTCATGCTGAAATCCTTAATAAAGTAGTAAAGCCGATTTTGCAGAAGGAAGGCTACAAGCTGGTTGTTAAGGAGTTTACGGACTACGTGCAGCCAAATACTGCTACCGAAGAAGGCGAAGTTGATGCGAATTATTACCAGCATCTTCCTTACCTCGACAATTTCAACAAGGAAAAGGGAACGCATCTTGTTTCGGTAGGCGGAATTCATTTTGAGCCTTTTGGATTGTACCCAGGAAAGACCAAAACCATTAAGGCTTTGGCTGATGGTGCAACCGTTGCAGTGCCAAACGATCCTACGAATGAGGCTCGCGCGCTGCTACTTCTGCAAGATGCCGGTTTGATTAAGTTAAAGAATCCAAAAGATATTAACGCTACTGTGAAAGATATTACGAGCAATCCGAAGAATTTGAAGTTTAAGGAGCTTGAGGCTGCAACCGTTCCGACTGCAATTAAGGACGTGGATCTTGCTGCCATGAACGGCAACTACGCAATTCAGGCTGGTTTTAACCCAACTAAGGATCCGCTTACTTCCGAAAAAGTTGGTGGAATTGCTGCTAAAACTTACGAAAACATTATTGTTGTAAAGAAGGGTTCCGAAAAGCTCGCCAAAATTAAGGCGTTACTTAAGGCTTTGAAAACAAGCGAAGTCCGCGACTATATTACTAAGACTTATAAGGGCGCTGTGCTTCCTGTTTTCTAAATAATACTTACAATGTAGCCATATAATGCCGTAAATACGTGTGATTTTAGCGCGCTTTGCGGCATTATTTTTTCTAAGCGTGTAATATACGTAAAAGTGCATAAATTACGTAACGCTGGTACGTAACGCAGTGCTTATAACGTTACGTAACGCTTATAGCAGTACGTAACGCTAGTATGTTTCACATAACACAAAATAAGCTGTTAAGGAAAAGCATGATTCAGATTGAACATCTTCATAAAAGCTACGGCAAGGGTAGCGAAGCGCATGAAGCATTGCACGATATTAATCTTTCTATTGAGTCGGGTGAAGTATTTGGAATCTTAGGTTCTTCCGGCGCTGGAAAATCTTCGCTAGTGCGTTGCATGAATCTGCTCGAGCGCCCAACTTCCGGCAGAATCGTGATTGACGGCAAGGATATTACCGAAGTAAAAGATAAAGAGCTTGCTCAAGTACGCGCTAATATTGGCATGATTTTCCAGAATTTTAGTCTTTTCCAGCAGCGCACAGTATTGCGAAACGTAACTTTTCCGCTTGAACTTAATCACGTTGATAAAAAGAAGCGCGAAGAGCGCGCGCATTATTTGCTTAATTTAGTTGGTTTGCAAGATCTTGCAGACCGCTACCCTAGCCAGCTTTCTGGCGGCCAGCAGCAGCGCGTAGCAATCGCTCGAGCCTTGGCAAATAATCCGTCGATTATGCTTTGCGACGAAGCTACAAGCGCGCTCGACTCTACTACAACCGCGCAAATCCTTGATTTACTGCGCCGAATTAACCGCGAGCTTAACGTAACGCTTGTTATTATTACGCACTCGTTGGCAGTTGCTAGAAATATTTGCGACCGTGTGGCAATGATTGACGGCGGGCATATTGTGGAATTAGGCGACACAACAACCTTATTTGCAAATCCACAAAGCAATATTTTGCGAACTCTAATTGCAGACGAAAAGCAAGAAAATCATCGTAAAAAGCCTGCATCTAATACGTCTAATACGCTTTAATACGCTTTAATACGCTTACGAACGAGGTAAAATAACAATGATAGAATCTGCAACACAATTTTTAAGCGAATACGGCGATCTGCTTACTGAAGGCATAATTGACACTTTAGTTATGACTTCAGTAGCAACGCTTTTGGCGTATGTTATTGGCCTTCCTATTGGCGTATTGCTTATTACTTCCGACAAAAAAGGCATTTGCCCAAACGCGCCAATTAATGCGATTCTTGGGGGGATTGTTAATATTGTGCGATCGGTGCCGTTTATTATTTTGCTGGTTGCGTTAATTCCATTCACGCGCTTGATTGTTGGCACGTCTCTTGGAGTTCCGGGTGCTATTGTGCCGCTGGTTGTTACAGCAGCACCGTTTGTGGCGCGAATTGTTGAGCAGTCTTTGGCAGAAGTTGACGGAAGTTTAATTGAAGCTGCGCAAAGTTTCGGCGCAAGTAAATTGCAAATCGTTTACAAAGTGCTGCTTTGGGAAGCGTTACCTTCGCTAATTCGCGGAGCTGCTCTTACGTTTATTACGCTTTTTGGATTCTCCGCAATGGCTGGAACAGTTGGTGCCGGCGGTCTTGGTGATATTGCAATACGCTACGGCTATCAGCGCTACCAGTACGATGTTATGGCTGTTGCAGTGGTGCTGTGCATTATTCTTGTGCAAATCGTGCAAACTTTGGGAGATGTTATTTCTCGCGCTATTAATCATCACGAGAGGTAATAGCAAGCGTAATAGCAATCGGCAATAGAAAGAGTTGATTGCAAGATAGCAAGAGTTGATTGCAAGCGTTATAAGAAAATCGCAACATACCTACGCTAATAAAGGCCACATAATCGTGTAAACTGGCTGATAATTCGACATTTGCGGGGGTGCTTTCTTTTTAGAAGGCTGAGATAGGCGTAGCGAACCTGACCCTTAGAACCTGTTTAGTTAATACAACGTAGGGAGCAACGATTTTAGTATGACATCGAATTATCCATACGCCTCGATGCGAGACCAATTCAATTTAAACGCCTGCTTTATTGCAGACCCACAAGCTTGTAATAATCGTCCACTTACAGATATTGTTGACGACGCTTTGCGCGCCGGAGCAACATTAATACGTCTTCATTGCAATGACGAAAGCGCGAAGGAAATCACAACAATCGCGCGCGATATTGCGCAAATTATTGAAGATAACAATAAGTGCGATTCTGTAACTTTTGTTATTGACGAGCGAGTTGACGTTGCTTGGCAGGCTCGCAACCAAAGCATTAAAGTTGACGGCATTCATTTAGCACAAAGCGACATGGAACCTAGGGAGGCGCGAGCACTTCTTGGCGAAGACGCTGTTATTGGCTTGTCGGTTGAAACTGAAAGCTTGGTTAAGGTTATTAACGAGCTTCCGGATGGTTGCATTGACTACATTTGCGTAACTGCAATGCACAATCCTGAAGAAGGCAGCGAAAACACTACTGCCGCTTACGAATTGGAAGCAAATCACACAACGTTGGACGAAGCAAAAATTAATACTATTTGCTCCGCAAGTGATTTCCCAGTTTTAGTTGGCGGAAGAACTGAGCTTGAAGATGTTGACGTTATTGCGCGCACTAAAGCTGCCGGCTTCTTTGTTGCTCAAGCTTTGTACGCTTCCGAAACTCCAGAATCAACTATGCGCGAGTTTGTTGAGCATTGGAAAGCTGTGCGAGGCGAAGAAAAGCACGGTTATGCTAAGCGCGTAATCGTCGCCGAAAATTCCGACGCAAATTCTTCACAAAAACCTGAAGAAAAGAAACCAACTTTTATTAATGCGAAAGAAGCAAAGGATGCTGCGAAGTTAGCTAAGCAGCAGCGCGTCGATATTGCAGCTCGCGGATGCACTCAGCGAGACAAGGCGCATATTCGCAAAACCACTCCTGTTCATTTTGAATACGAGTACGGTTCTTACGATTTGGAAGTTCCGTATACGGAAATTAAGCTTTCGGATACTCCGGGCGTTGGCCCTAACCCGCCTTTTAAGGACTACAATACTGAAGGTCCAAAGTGCGATCCTAAAGAGGGCTTGGCTCCTCTTCGCCTTGACTGGATTCGTGACCGCGGCGACGTTGTGGAATATGAGGGTCGCAGGCGCAATCTTCAAGACGACGGCAAGCGCGCAATTAAGCGCGGCAAGGCTTCTAAGGAATGGCGCGGACGCACGCATAAGCCAATGAAGGGCGCGGATCATCCGATTACGCAAATGTGGTACGCTCGCCACGGAATCGTAACTCCAGAAATGCAATACGTTGCAACGCGCGAAAATTGCGACGTGGAGCTGGTACGTTCCGAAGTCGCGGCCGGACGCGCTGTAATTCCTTGCAATATTAATCACCCTGAAGCAGAACCGATGATTATTGGCTCGCGCTTCTTAACTAAACTCAACGCAAACATGGGCAATTCTGCCGTAACGTCTTCAATTGACGAAGAAGTAGAAAAGCTTACGTGGGCCACAAAGTGGGGCGCGGATACCGTTATGGATCTTTCCACAGGTAACGATATTCACACCACTCGCGAATGGATTTTGCGCAACTCCCCTGTGCCAATCGGAACCGTGCCAATGTACCAGGCTTTGGAAAAGGTTGAGGATGACGCTTCTAAGCTCAGCTGGGAGCTGTTCCGAGACACGGTTATTGAGCAGTGCGAGCAGGGCGTTGACTACATGACTATTCACGCTGGCGTGCTTCTTCGCTACGTGCCGCTTACAGCAAACCGCGTAACCGGTATTGTGTCGCGCGGCGGCTCGATTATGGCTGAATGGTGCTTGCAGCATCATCAAGAAAGCTTCCTTTACACGCACTTTGAAGAATTGTGCGAGATTTTTGCAAAGTACGATGTTGCGTTCTCCTTGGGCGACGGTTTGCGTCCAGGTAGCTTGGCTGACGCTAACGATGCGGCTCAGCTTTCCGAGCTTATGACGCTTGGCGAGCTTACAAAGATTGCTTGGCAGCATGACGTGCAAGTGATGATTGAAGGCCCTGGCCACGTGCCATTCGACACTGTGCGTATGAATATTGAAATGGAGAAGGCGATTTGCCAGAACGCTCCATTCTATACGCTTGGTCCTTTGACTACCGATACTGCCCCGGGCTATGATCACATTACTTCCGCAATTGGCGGCGTGGAGATTGCGCGCTACGGCACTGCAATGCTTTGCTACGTAACGCCTAAGGAACATTTGGGATTGCCAAACAAGGACGACGTGAAGCAAGGCGTTATTGCATACAAGATTGCTTGCCACGCGGCGGATCTTGCGAAGCATCATCCGCATGCTATGGATCGCGACAACGCTATTAGTAAGGCGCGATTCGAGTTCCGCTGGTTGGATCAGTTCAACTTAAGCTACGATCCGGATACTGCAATCGCATTCCACGACGAAACGCTTCCTGCAGAGCCTGCAAAAATGGCGCACTTCTGCTCGATGTGCGGACCAAAGTTCTGCTCGATGGCTATTTCGCAAAATATTCGTAAGCGCTTTGGCGGTGCCGCTCAGCAGGAGCAGCTTGTTGAAGAGGCGCGCAGTCAGGCGATTGCCGACGGTATGAAAGAGATGAGCAAGAAGTTCCAAGAATCTGGCTCGTCGCTGTACCAAAGCGTGAAAGCGTAGGTGGTTGCGTAGCGTAGGTGATTGCGTAGCGTATGTGATTTCGCGTTACTTTGCGTAAGTGCTTGCGTAGCGTAAGTGCGAAGTAACGCAATCACGCAATCGCGAAGTAGCTCAATCACTAAATCACGCAATCGCAAAATAACGCAATCGCGATTTAGTAAATAATACTTGCAACGAATAATAATTGAAGAAGGTTAAAATAAAGCGAGTTTTGTAGTAAATGTAACGTTACTACAAAGCTCGCTTTTTTATTGCTAATCTATTTGCAGCTTAAGCTTCACAAAACTTCAACAGAAATAATGCCAACAGGCTCAAGAGGAGCGTCAGAGCGATCTGTTGCAACCGACTCGAGCTTATCTACCACAGCTTTCGACTCGTCGTCCGCAACTTCGCCGAAAATCGTGTGATGGCCGTCAAGCCAAGGAGTTGGAACGGTTGTAATGAAGAACTGCGAGCCGTTAGTGCCATGCAAAAGACCGTCACGGCCGCGACGCTTTCCAGCATTCGCCATAGCGAGCAAATAAGGCTTGTTGAACTTCAAAGATGCGTCAATTTCATCGTCGAACTCGTAGCCAGGTCCGCCGGTGCCATTGCCGAGTGGGCAACCGCCTTGAATCATGAAGTCCTTAATAATGCGGTGGAATGTAAGACCATCGTAAAATGGCTCGTTAGAAGGCTTTCCACTAAATGGGTCAATCCATTCGCGCTCACCGGTGGCGAGGCCAACGAAATTCTTTACTGTTTCAGGCGCTTTGGTATCAAACAGGTTGATTTTAATATCGCCTTCAGAAGTATGCATAATAACTGTAGTCATATTCGTAATTTTCCCATATATTCGCGACTACTCTAAACGCTTGAGTCGAGGGGTGCAGTTCCAAAAGTGTGCAAGAAATAGGCTCATAACCTTTATGGCAGTAGGATTGTAGCGTATTGAATGTGGGTATTCTTATGCGCAGTTAGCGTTCTGCGTTATGGTCTCTAGTTAACGGTTTTCGGACTCGCGCGCAGTTAGCGTTCTGCATTACGGTCTCTAGTTAACAGTTTTCAGACTCGCGCGCAGTTAGCGTTCTGCATTACGGTCTCTAGTTAACAGTTTTCAGACTCGCACGCAGTCGTCGCGCTGCGCGAGGGTCTCATGAACGTTATTTTCTCAGTTCGTTAGCTGAGTTAGTAACGGTGTTGTGCTTATTACCGTTATTTTCTCAGTTCGTTGACTGAGTTAGTAACAGTGTTTGGGGTGTGCTTATTCCACAGAATATCCATCAGATTAGCTTTACGCACTTTGTCATATAAAAATGCCCTCGCCTACTGGAGTGAATCCGAAGGCGATGGCATAACTTAATTTATGAGCTAATCTGCTTAAGCTGAGTGTAGTTAAGCAGATTAGCTGAGTGTAGTTAAGCAGGTTAGCTACGTAGCTTACTTGCTGCAGTGACGGGAGATTCCGCGGCGCTTGCTCACGAAGAGTGCAGCACCAGCAGCAGCAACACCAGCAGCAAACATGCCAAACACAGACACGTCAGTACCAGTCTTGCTAAGCTTCGAGCCCTTAACACTCTTCAAAACCTGCTCACGCACAGCAGCACGAACCTTAGAAGCATTATCCTGAGCCGCAGCCAAAGACTTACGAGCATCAGCAAGCTTCTGAGCCGCAGCATCAACCTGAGCCTGAGTTGCATTAGGATCAGCCGCAACCTTCTTAGCCTCAGCCAAAGCAGTATTCACAGCAGCCTGAGCCGCAGCCACCTGAGCATCCGCACGCTTCACAGCTTGAGAATTCTCCACAGCAGCATTCACTTTAGCCGCAGCAAGACCATTAGCAGCAGCACCATTAGCAGCATTAGCAGCATTACCTGCACCAGCGGCAGCAGCGCCAGCGTTACCTGCAGCATTACCTGCGGCACCAGCAGCAGCGCCAGCGTTACCTGCAGCATTACCAGCGGCACCAGCAGCGGCGTTAGAGCCAGCACCAGCAGCAGAGTTAGAACCAGCGGCACCAGCAGCAGAGTTAGAGCCAGGCTTAGAACCGGATTCAGCACCCTCAATCTGCAAGTTCAACTCACCCTTATCCACAGTAGTCGGAGCATTATCATTCACACCAAACCCAAGTGAAGAATCACCCTCATGACCACTACCAGAGTTAGTCGTGCCAGAGTTAGTCGTGCCAGTAGAACCGAAACCAGAGTCACCAGAACCAGGAACCGTGCCAGGAACCGTGCCAGTGTTGCCAAAGCCGAAGTCACCTGTGCCAGTGTTACCAGCGCCAGTGTTACCGGTTCCAGGAGTAGAGCCAGTGTTACCGGTTCCAGGAGTGCCGTCGCCAGCATACTCTTCACCACTCAAACCATTAGCTTGAAGAATATTACGCTTAGCTTCACGAAGCTTAGCCAAAGCAGCATTCACCTGCTCCTGCGTAGCATTAGCATCAGAAAGCACACTGCGAGCCTCAGAAAGCGCAGCATTATACGCATCCTTAAGAGAAGCATCCGCAACAAGATACGATCCACGACCGCGGAAAGCAACATCGTCGCTAACCTCCAACTGCAAATAAGACTTATTCACAGTAGCAGAATCATGCAAATCCTGCTGAGCCTTATTCAAATCCTCAGCAGCCTGATTCACCTGATCCTGAGTTGCATTCGGATCCTTATTCACTTCGTTAGCATGATCCAACGCATGATCATAAGCCTGCTTCTTATCCGAAGGAGCGTTATTGTACTCATCCGAATCATGAACATCACTACCATCGTTAATGCCCTGCTGCAAATGAGACTTATCAACAGAAGGCGAAGGAGCTGGAGTTGGGGTTGGCTCAGGAGACGGGGTTGGCGTTGGAGTTGTCTCCTTACCATCAAGAGCCGCTTCAGCTGCCTTAAGATTTGCAAGAGCATCATCCAAAGCCTTCTGCTTATTCTCCTTGGTGTCAAGATTATCGCCTGGAGCAGCAGGTGTCTTACCAGTTAGCTTATCGATAAGATCCTGAGCATCTTGAAGAGCCTTATCATACGCAGACTTCTTAGTATCAGAAGCCTTGGTGTACGTCACATTGCCCGTAACAGTAGGAGCATTACCAATCTCTTCTTGCAACTGCTTGGTATCAACACCATCCAAAGCAAGGCGAGCCTTAATAAGCTTGTCAAGAGCAGCGTCAATCTTCTTCTGCTCAGCTGCTTCCTTAGTAGCATCCGAGATAACTGCAGAAGAAGCATTTGTCAAAGCCTGCTCAGCATCTTGCAAAGCCTTGTCAAACGCATCCTTCTTATCTTGAGAAGCGGTGGTATAAACCGAATCGCCCTTAGTTGCAGGAGTTGCAGTAGTATCTGGCTTCAAGCCCTTATCAGACTTAATCTCAGCAGCAAGAGCATCAGTCTTAAGACCAGCACTTTGAGCATTAGGATCGATAGCACGCATTGCCTTAAGAAGGTCATTGTACAGCTCATTAACCTGATCCGCATTCTTATCATCGCCCTTAGCTTTGTCTAGCACGGCACCAGCAGCAGTAGCAGCAGCGTCAAACGCTTTCTTTTGCTCATTGCCTTCTTGCAGACCCTTGTACTTTTCACCTTTAGCAAACTCGTCAGCCTTAGCCTTCAGCTCTCCAAGACGAGCCATAGCATTATCGGTGTTTGCAGCGTTGGCTAGAACATTGTCAATGTCGTCATAAGTTGTTCCGTCAGCGTTCTTGTGATCAGAAGCATCAGTGTCCTTGAGGATTGCCTTGAAAGCTTCCTTTTGAGCATTATTAAGATGCTTGAAATCTTTATCAAGCTTGTCAAGAGCATCCTTAATCTTCTTGTGCTTCTTAGCACGATTGACTACTGCTTCAGGATCACCAGAATGATCGGAATCATCGATTTCACCCTTGTACTTCTGCTTTTCTTCAGGAGTCAAACCAGGAATATTATCGATTTCTTCCTTAGCTTTCTGCTTCTCTTTCTGAAGATCTTTTGGATTGCTAATGTGATCGTTCTGCTTCTTATTGTTATTATGCTCAGTATCAATCTTGTCTTTAACAGCGCTATTAGCATCAGTTAACGAAGTATTGACACTGTTGATAGCATTCAAAAGATCAGAAGGCTTAGTTGCTGTCTTAACACTAGATTTAGCTGTTTCAATAGCAGTCTTAACAGCTTGAACCTTATCATTAACAGCAGTCTTGTCAGCCTCAGACAGTTTGCTTACAGCATCATCCAAAGCTTGACCCAATGCTTCAATCTTTGCTATTGCAGCGCGCTTAGCATTCTGCTCGTTAACATCATTAGCACGCTTAGCAGCTTCAAGAGCATCGCGGATATCAGTTGCAGATGCAGGATTTGCTTTCAGCTTATCAGCCAAAGTCTTAAGCGTAGAATCTTCTGCAGACTTGGAGTCAAGCACGCTGTTAAGAGCAGCGTCCTCGCCTTTTGCAGTGCCGTGGTCAAGGAACACAAACTCTGCTTTTTGTGCTCCATCCTTAACACCCTTAAGCTCATCTGCTAGCTTTGCCTCATCGACAATCTTCTGGACGTCTGCAGGAGTCTTAACATCTGCACCATTAAGCTTATTCTTAAACTCCTTCTTTTCATCATCAGACAAATTAGGAAGGTTGTCGATTGCTTTCTTGGCAGCTTCTTTAGCAGCATCAAGCTCGTGCTGCTTCTTTTCTTCGCCGCCATTCTTGTTCTTGTTGATGATTTGCTGAACATTATGATCAGTCTTATTAGTATTACCCTGATTCTTAGCATCATTCAGAATCTTCTGAATACCCTTCTGATCAGTAGCCTGATCAATCTTCTTCTTGTAATCTTCCTTCTGCTTAGGAGTCAGATACGGATTCTTATCGATAATCTTCTTCGCATCCTCCTTCATCTGCTGGAGTTGCTTATCATCAGGCTTTGGAGTTGGCTTAGATTCTTCCTTCTTCCTGAAGGTGACGTTAACAGTAAATGTAGTGTTATCTTTGCATGTAACAGTTAACGTACTTCCAGTACCCTTTGAGATGGTAGTGATGCCAACAGGATTCTTAGCATCATCATATGGCTCCATGTCAACAGTACCAGGCTTTGGCTGAAGAGCAGAAGTAATTGAGTATGTGGTACTGCTTACTTCACCAGCACCTGTGTAGTTGGCATCAAGGAATGCCTTAATAGCCTTTTTGAAGTCATCGTCCGTCAGCTTATTCGTATCAGCAACTTCAATATCTGACACATTATTGTAGCTGCGAGTAATCTTCTTTGCATCGGTAAGCTGTTGAATAAGCTTACGAAGAGCAACATTGTTCTCAGGAGTATCAGTCATGCTATTTATATCAGCAGGATACTTACTTGGATCAATACCAATCCTCTTAAAGTCCCTGTCTGTAAGCTGTTCAGTATTCTTCTTCTGATTCCAAAGCGCAAGAGCTTGTTTCTTCAACTGATCAAATGTATTGTCTGTAGGAGTTTGAGTCTTTGCTACATAAAGATCTTTCAGAGGCACATCAAACAGTTTCTTCGAACTATTATCACCGCTTTTAAAACCTTGAACAGCTATGGTTCCATCAGTATTAACACTAAACGACACTACACCAGCGCCATTATGCTGACCCTGAACATAGCGTTGCATATTTTCAACACCCGATACAGGCGTATTATTTTCCTTAAGCGTATATAAGCCAGTAGCCAACTCACTTTCGTTTACGTTAGTATAGTTCTTTTGAATGAACTTCTTAAACGCCGCAATCTGATCTTGTCCTGAAGGAGAATTCACGTTATCTACTTTTACTGGATCCACATAATACTTATAATCAGTCATATTACCTGGATGATGCAAAGTGGTATCCGGAGCTGGCTTCTGATTAGCAGCCTTCTGCTTGAAGAACATGCTCATCAGATAAGTCTTATCGTTGTATCCGTCTGCTTTAAAAGTGACTGTGCCAGCACCAGTGGAATCGACACCATATTCAACAGTTACACCGCTAACTGCATTACCACTTTCAGAATCCTTTGCATAACCAGCCAATCTAGTCTTCAAATTGTCAATTTGCTGTTTGTTGTTCTTATCGTTTATTTCATTCGTAGATGTATTAAACGGATTGAAGTTTACCTCAACAATGCTAGCAGGAGTTACTTTAAACTCTTTCTTAGCTACAGCAGGTTGTGGTGGCTGAGGATTTGGCGCAGGAGTCACTTCCTTCTTCTTTAAGAACTGCCATGAAGGAACTTTAGTTTGTGAGCCATCAGCCCAGGTGATGATGGCGTTCTGGAAGTCTTGATCAAAGCTTACAGGAGTTTTGCCTTCCTTCTTAGCTTTAGTATAAACATCCAAGTCTTTATTTGCTTCGTCGAAAGCAGCTGTTACTTTTCCTTGCTCATCTGTAGTCAAGCTAGAAAGATTCTCAACCGCAATTGGATCAGGCACAACGTAAGGCGCCCAATCAGCGATTGTTGCACCTTGATATACCAGTTGATCGTAAGGAATGGTCAGCGAAGAGCCGTCCTTGTAATTAATAGTCAATTCCTGCTTATTGTTATCAAACGTATAAGCCTCAGCGTCTTTATCCTTAACTTTCTTAAGGAAGTCTTTGTCTGCATTAGCTTTCTTAAAGCCGTCAATAATCGCCTTCTGATCATCATCGCTTAGCTTCTGCGGATTCACAACGCCCATAGGAGCAGGATAGACAGGTGGGAACTTAACGTTATCTTTTTTATCTTCAACTACAAGCAAATTACCAGGCATTGTAAGCGTAGTCTTGTCTTTGAAAGTAAGCGTTGCAGTACCGTTTGCGTCAACTGTTATACCAGCATCTCCGTCAAGCAAATTATTGAAGTGTGGAGTGCTTGTGTTGGCATTCTTGATTGCTGTCTTAACTTTGCCTTGTTCTTCCTCAGTCACTGAGCCAAGCTTCGCAACTGGCGTACGATCTGGATACTTAACCTTCAAGCTGTCTGCAATCTTTGGAGCGCGGTGAATCTGACCAGTAGCAATATGCCAATTACCAGCAAAACGGTAAACGCCAGCAGCAAAACGAAGAGGATGCTCGTCACGCTTCTGCCACGCGTCCTCCGTCAACTCTGCAACGTAATCCATCTCATAGAAGCGCTTACCTGCAGACTCCCAATCGATAAACATTCCCTGCATACCCTTGGAAGCTTCGTAGAAGTCTTTCCAATTGCCTGCATTAGTGCCGTTAGCATCGTAACCATTGCTATTCTTATCATCGATGCCAAGGAGCATACCTAAACCGTTCATAGACTTAAGCTTGCTTGGCTCTTCAACGTAGAATCTGGAAATACTCTTCCAATCCTTCGAATCTTTGTAATGCTTAGTTACGTTATCGCTATCTTGATTAGGACCATGAGAAGTAGAAGGAGTAGTAGAAGGTTTTCCGTAAGCAGTATAGTCCTCAAAACGGCTGTATTCAATATTGTGTACGTTAGTTAAACCTGCTGGAACACCGTACCACCACATTGGTCGGAATGCCCACTTATCAAATGAATTATCTTTAGAACTAAGATTTGCAGTGTACTTTACATGTACATATTTGCCAAGAGGATCTTGATTGGCAATAGTATCATTATCAGCATCAACTTTGTTGCTGTAGTAATGAACTTCAATTTTAAGACGGTCTTTACTGTAATTTGCGTCTGACTTGTAACCGTAGTAAATGTTTCCGTCAGGTGCTACATACCCATCAGCATAAGCAGGCGCAGGAGAAATGAATACCCCCCCCCCGAGCACCATTGCACCGGCAAGCATTGCAGCGCACATGCTCTTAGAAAGTGGCGCATAAATAACGCTGTTACTAGACTTTTGCATAGACTTTTGCAAATCAGCAAGATGCTTTGAGCTCATAATCTTCTTCTTCGTCATTATTCCTCACTTCAACATGTATTCTTTATGTTCCGGCTTATGCACAATTTGTCTTATGCATAATTTGTAATATGCAATCATGCGACAGCCAATAAATTAGCATTCGCTTCTTTGTTCAACGCCAATCTGCCACTTAGAACGCTTCATGCTCTCTTAATGCATTTCAGCGTACATAAACTTGCAAACTGACACCCGTACAGGTCGTATGATACTCAGCTATTCATACATTGCAAGCCTTTTCATACAGTAATTTATGTATCGTAAATCACATAATTCGCGAATCACGCATGGATTTGCGCATAAATTGCTTGAATAAGACGTCATAATGTTTATTAAAAAAAAATTACGACACGCCGCAAGACTATTTACTGCTTACGAAAGGCTATTAACTACTTACGCAAGATTATTGCTTACTTACGCAAGATTATTGCTTACTTACGCAAGATTATTGCTTACTTACGCAAGATTATTGCTTACTTACGCAAGATTATTGCTTTTACTTACGCAAGACTACGAGTTACTTAAGATACGGCTTTAACTCGTTAATAAGCACGCCGTTAGAAGCAACTACGTCATTTTCGCGGCGCCAATGAATGGGGCTGCCATCCCACTGGCACACCTGGCATTGCGCTTCTTCCACAACCACAGCTCCAGCAGAAACAGCCGGAATATCCCATTGGTGCAAATGCGGCTCAAAGTAAGCGTCGTAAGTGCCGTCTGCCACCTTGCACAAGTCAAGCGAAGCCGGCCCAATGCGCTTAATATCCGCAGGGCAGCCTTCTTCAAGCGAAGAAACTACGTCAAGAGCGCGCTTAGATTCGCCCGGTATGTAAGACATTCCGTAGCACACAACGGATCCTTGCAAAGTAGAAGTTGTGGAAGGAGTAATCTTCTCGCGCTTCTCGCCTTGCGGAGTTCTACGAATGCGAATAGCACCTTGGCCCTTTGCAGCCAAATAAGTTAATCCCAATGCAGGAGCGTGCACAACGCCAAGCACCGGGCGAGCGGAACCTTCATCGTTAAACTCAAAAAGCGAAACTGTAAGAGTCCACTCTGCCATGTCTCGGTTGAAATTAATAGCGCCGTCAACGTTTCCAACGCACCAAAAACGGTCGCCCGGATTGCAATGCTCCGGACGAGTCCTCCAAAAACCTTGGAAAGGATTCACGTACGTTAAACGGTTTTGAATAAAGCGCACGAGCTTATCGCCAAAACCGGAGTCTGACTGCGTAGGATCGCCCAACGCAAGCGACGTCATATCTTGAGGGCTTAACTGATCCTGATAAGCATGCTTACCAACGTCTTCCAAAATACGCGCAACTTCAAGCGCAACTTCTCGTAAATTCAACTTACACTCCCTACCCTTCGTGCGCGAATTTCAACGTAAATTCCTGAATCTTCTGCATTCACGCACACTTTTCTCTCAAAAACTAACTGTTATTTTACTCATCAATAGAAAGATTCACCAACACATTTATGCTCTGTGGATAAAAGCTACAGAACTTTCACAAAAATAATCATTAATCATTAATCTTTAATCATTGCTTCATTATTTTACATTGCTTATGTACATTCATCAACTTTTCGCTCTATAAATGCAGAATTTATTTTACATCTTAATATGTTTCGTAATTCATTCGTAGGAATATTCGTGAGGTGAGATTTGAGATTTTTTGCACTGAACGAAGGCACGCTCGCGCGGGTAACGCGCTCGCTACTGAGCTTGCGTTGAAAGCACACTGTGCTTTCAACCTGAGCAAGCTCACGCTCCGAATTGCTTTCGCGCGCTACGCTTTAAGCGCGAAAGCAGGTCATCGCGCCCTCAAAACTCGCGCCACATTAAAACATATTAATTCGCATTCAAAAAACGCAATACAGCGCTTAAATCGCGAGTAAGAATGCGGTAAGGAGTAGCCGCTTGAACTGCTGGTTTTGCGCAAAAAGCCACGCCTAATCCAGCGAATTTAATCATTGAAATATCGTTCGCCCCATCCCCCACGGCAACAGTTTGCTCGCGCTCAACGCCAAGATCACTTGCCCAAGCTCGAAGCGCTTCCACTTTTGCGTTAGCGTTAACAATATTTCCTAGAACATTGCCAGTAAGCTTGCCGTCAATCGCCTCTAAATGGTGAGCCACACAAAAATCAATATTCAAACTCGGCAGCAATTCGTCCAAAATCTCGTGAAAACCGCCAGAAACTGCGCCAACTTTCCAACCGTGCGCATGAAGTGCGTCAATTAAAACATTCGCGCCTTTAGTTACGTGAATACGCGAAATAATACGCTTTTTACACTCGTCAATGTTTAAGTTCCGAAGCATATTCACGCGCAAACGCAACGAGTCGTCGAAAGTAATCTCGCCACGCATTGCGCGCGCTGTAATCAAAGACATCTCATCGCCGCAGCAAGCTTCCTCGCCGAGCAAATCAATAACTTCTTCCTCAATAAGCGTTGCGTCAACATCCATAACCAAAAGCCCAGGCTTGGCTAAAGTTGGCAGCATCGCAGAAAAGTTCATGCTCATAATTTTATGCACAATAATTATGCGCAGTAGGCTTCGGCAGAAAGCCTTGCTCCGCGCGCCCAATCGGCCGCTTTCATAGCTTTCTTACCTTGCGCTTTTACTTCCAAAAGCTCAAGCGCGCCGCTTAAAGTACCGACCCAAACTTGCTTTTTGCCAGCAAGTAATTTTCCAGGATCAAGCTTCATCAATTCCTCACCATGCGGATCGTTAGCGTCTGCCGGCTTTGCGCGCAAAACATGCAAAGTAATCGGTTCCGCGTTATTCTCGTCGTCCGCATGAAGCTCGCACCACGCTCCCGGATTCGGAGTGCAAGCGCGAATTTGACGGTCAACCGCAAAAGCTGGCGCGTGAAAATCAATATGAGCATCTTCAACCGTGATTTTTTGCGCAACTTCTTGAGGAGTTTGATCCTGCTCAACCGGCACAATTTCGCCAGTTTCCATGCCGCGAAGAGATGCTGCAAGAAGAGGAGCGCCGTCGATTGCAAGGCGCGCAAGAAGATCGCCGGAATTTTCGTGAGGCTCAATTTTCGTAGTAAACTGCGCCAAAATAGGGCCGCAATCCATGCCGCGCGTAATGCGAAAAACAGTAGCGCCCGTAATGTCATCCCCAGCCCAAATTGCGCGCTGAACAGGAGCTGCGCCTCGCCATTGCGGAAGAAGCGAAAAATGAAGATTGTACCAGCCGAGCGGCAACGCGTCTAAAACGCTCTGTCGCAAAATCTTACCGTACGCCACAACTGCCGCAGCTTTCGCGCCAGTTTCGGCAAGCTTATTAAGGAAGTTAGCTTCGTCTTTGCTAGGGTCAATTTCGATTACTGTAAGGCCTAGCTCAAGAGCCGCTTGTTTTACTGGACTTGGCACAAGCTTTCGGCCGCGACCAGTTGGAGCGTCCGGGCGCGTAATAACAGCTCGAACGTCAAAATGCTCACTATCTTTGGCTAGCTCACGAAGAGACGGAACCGCAACTTCCGGAGTGCCTGCAAACAAAATTGGTAATGCCATATTTCCTCTACTATTTTAATAGACGTAAAAATTAATAGGCGTAAAAATTAATAGGCGTAAAAATCAGACAACTAATAGCCTCAAAAATCAGCCTACAAAAGCTTCCTTCAATTTACTAAAGAAACCTTTACGCTCACCCGACTGCTCATTAAGCGAACTTTGCTGCACTTGCTTTACGTCACTATCGTGCAACTTAGCAAATTTTTCAACCAAAGCGCGCTCTTCATCACTCAACTTTGTAGGCGTTTTTACCAACACGTGCACAATTACGTTTCCGCGATCTTTAGAACGCAACTTCGTAACGCCAAGATTTGGCAAAGTAATAGTGTCGTCATTTTGGCAGCCTGCAGGAATCGTAACTTTTTTAGAGCCGTCGAAAGTAGTAATTTCCAAATCGTGGCCAAGAATAGCCCAGCTCATAGGAATCGTAATCCAGCAATGCAAATCGTCTTCATCTCGCGTGAACTGCTTGTCGGCGCGAATGTGAATATCAACGTACAAGTCGCCGGCAGGGCCGCCGCACTCACCAACGCTACCTTGAGAAGCAAGGCGCAAGCGACTTCCATCACGAATTCCAGCCGGCACGTTCACGCCAACTTCGCGAACCGCGCGAACACGACCATGACCGTGGCAGTTTTGGCAAAGATTCTTAATAATCGTGCCGTGGCCTTCGCACTTGTCGCAAGGCATTGAAGAAACCATTTGGCCGAGCATTGTGCGCACAACCTTCTGGCAGAAGCCGGAACCGTGGCATTGATCACACTGTTCAGGAGCAGAACCGTCTGCAGAACCGGAACCGTTGCAATCCTGGCAAACGCCAAAAGTTGTTATGCGTACGCTCACATTTCCGCCAAAAATAGCGGTTTTCAAATCAATGCGAGCTTCCGCTAAAGCGTCGTCGCCAGGCTGCACCCTAGAAATTGGGCCTTGCGAAGTTCCAAAAGAGCCGCCAAAGAACTGGCTAAAAATATCGCCCATGTCAGCAAAACCAGCGCCGGCAGCGCCAGCACCTGCACCAGCTCTAGCTGCGGCAGGATCGTTAGGATCGATGCCCATATCTACCATTCGGCGCTTTTCTGGATTCGAAAGCACGTCGTAAGCAGCGTTTACTTCCTTAAATTTGTCTTCAAACTCAGCTCCAGCAATATCCGGATGATATTTGCGACTCATCTTACGGTAGGCTTTGCGAATTTCGTCTTCGCTAGCGTTGTGGTCGACGCCTAAAACTTTGTAGTAATCAGTCAATTAATTCCCCTTTTATTTTTCTAAAATCATTTTTGCATAAGGCACAGCCAGCTATAGCTTTTATACTTGCTATACCTTTTATACTTTTACGAATTTTCGGATATAAACGAATTAAGGTAGCGCGCAACAGCCTTAACAGCCGTCATCGTTGCCGCATAATCCATGTGAGTAGGGCCGATTGAGCCAATAAACGCGGAATCAGAATCCGCATTGTATCCGTAAGCGCTTGTTACAACAGAAGCATTAAGCAAACCAGGAGTGTGCGTTTCCGAACCGATTGCAACGCTAACACCACTTTCGCAATCGCTCGCTTCCTCACTTAGCGAAGTCATAAGTCGCATAATAACAGCCTGCTCTTCAAGCGCGTCAAAAAGAGACGCAAAATCAGCAATACTTTGCCGATGCGCAAGCTGAGAAGCTCCTGCCATATACAAGTCGTGAGTATGCTCACCGTCGTGCATATCGTCTAAAGCGTTAGCAAGCTGACTAATAATTTGCAAAGCTGACGCTAAATCCTTACGATTTGCAAGAGCATAAACGCGTTTTGAAGCATCTAAAAGAGACGCTCCAATGCAACACTCGTTAACCATATTCGTTAGATGCAATAAGTCGTCTGGATTTATGTTGGACGCTTGAATCATGTGCTGAGCTACGCCTCCAGCGTCTGTAATAACAACAACCAAAAGCGTAGAAGACGATACTTGAACAATCTCAATTCTTTTTACTTTTGATTTAGATAATGCTGGGGATGCGACGAGCGCGACTTGGCCGGTAATACTTGCGAGAAGACGCGCGGAACGTTGCAAAGTATCTTGCAAACTAACAGATCCGCTCAAAAAGTTACGTATAGCGCGACGCTGCGGTTCAGAAAGCGGAATAACTGCAGCTAAGCCGTCAACAAAATAGCGATACCCCTTTTGGGTAGGGATGCGACCTGCGGAAGTGTGCGGCTGCACAAGGTAGCCTTCTTCTTCCAAAGCCGACATATCGTTACGAATAGTAGCGGAACTTACACCAAGCTGATGATGTTTTGCTAAAGCTGCAGAACCAACAGGCTCTTGAGAACGAATATAATCCTCAACGACTGCGCGCAAAATCATCATGCGTCGCGACTGCATTACTGCTCCTCCCAAATACGTCTAACAAATACGTCTAAATCCTATATTTATATAGTAGTCTATTTATTAGCTATTTATTAGCACTCAACAGAACATAAAAGCAAACTTTTGACACACTTTGTAACATATTCGTCGCGCGCGAAAGATAGGATTGAAGGGCAATGAGAGGGTAAAAAGCCAGCGTAAGCTGTGCTTAAAAACCCGAATTATTGGAAGGAAAGTAGATCAAATGACCGATTTCAACTGGTCTGCATTAGACGAGCGCGCCGTAAAGATGGCGAAGGTTCTCTCGGCTGATGCTGTTGAGCGAGCAGGACACGGACATCCTGGCTCCCCTGTTTCATTGGCACCAATTGCGTACACACTGTACCAACACTTCATTAAGCACGATCCTGCTGACCCAAAGTGGGCCGGCCGCGATCGTTTTATTCTTTCTGGCGGTCACGCTTCGCTTACGCAATATGTGCAGTTGTTCTTCTCTGGTTACGGCTTGACTCTTGACGATCTCAAGTATTTCCGTGGCGGCGCTGACACGCGTACTCCAGGCCACCCAGAGTATGGCTTAACCCCAGGCATCGAAATGACCACCGGCCCACTCGGCCAGGGTCTTGCCTCTGCTGTTGGCTTTGCTTACGGCCAGCGCTTTGAGCGCGGTCTTCTCGATCCAGAAGCTCCAGCCGGCGCTTCCCCATTCGATCACAAGGTTTGGGTTATTTGCGGCGAAGGCGACGTTGAGGAAGGCGTTTCTTCTGAAGCTGCTTCCTTGGCTGGAAACCAGAAGCTCGGCAATTTGACCGTAATCTTCGATGCAAACCACATTCAGATTGAAGGCGACACCAAGCTCACCTTCTCTGAAGATATTCTTGCTCGTTACCGTGCATACGGTTGGTACACCGATGAAGTTAGCTTCGTTCAGCCAGACGGCTCCTACAAGGAAGACGTTCAGGCTTTGGCTGCAGCTATTGAAAAGGCTCAGGAAGTTACCGACAAGCCTCACTTCATTAAGGTTAATACTTTGATTGCTTGGCCAACCCCAGGCAAGACCGACAACGAAGCTTCCCACGGCTCCAAGCTTGGCGAAGAAGCTGTTAAGGGCTTGAAGGAACTTTGCGGTTTCGACCCAGAAGTTGCATTCCCAATCGACGAAGAAGCTTTGGCTCACGCTCGCAAGGTTGCAGAACGCGGCTTGGCTGCTCACAAGGCTTGGGATGAAGCTCTTGCAAAGTGGGCTGCTCAAAACCCAGATAAGGCTGCTCTTTACGAGCGCATTAAGGCTGGCAAGCTTCCTGAAGGCTTCGACAAGGCTATTGACGACTTGGTTGCTGGCTTCGAAGTTGGCTCTAAGGTTGCTACTCGTAAGGCTTCCGGCGCAGTTCTTAACGCAATTGCTGCCGTTATGCCAGAACTTTGGGGCGGTTCCGCTGATTTGGGCGGTTCCAACAACACCAACATTAAGGGCGCTGACTCCTTCGGTCCATCCGAAGACGCAACCCGCACTTGGCCAAACGTTTCCGAGCACGGCCGTCAGCTTCACTTCGGTGTGCGCGAGTTCGCAATGGGTGCTATTACCAACGGTATTTTGCTTGGTTCTGACACTCGCCCATTCAACGGCACCTTCTTCCAGTTCTCTGACTACGAGCGCCCAGCAGTTCGCTTGGCTGCTTTGATGGAGATTCCAAACCTCTACGTTTGGACCCACGATTCCGTAGCTTTGGGCGAAGACGGTCCAACTCACCAGCCAATCGAACACTTGGCTGCATTCCGCGCTATTCCTCAGCTTGAGGTTGTGCGCCCTGCAGACGAGTACGAAACTGCTGAAGCTTACCGCTACTTCTTCGAAAAGAAGAACAGCTACCCAACTGCCATGATTTTGACTCGCCAGGGTGTTCCAACCCTCGCTGAGACTGCTGAAAAGGCTCGCGAAGGCGTGAAGCACGGCGCTTACGTTTTGGTTGATTGCGAAGGCACTCCAGACGTGATCATCATGGCAACCGGTTCCGAAGTTCAGTGGGCTGTTGCCGGCGCCAAGACTTTGGCTGCTGAAGGCATTAAGGCTCGCGTTCTTTCCATGCCATCCCTCGAATGGTTCGAAGAGCAGGACGAAGAGTACAAGGAAGCAATCCTTCCAAAGTCCGTCAAGGCTCGCGTTTCCATCGAAGCTGGCTTGGCATTGCCTTGGTACAAGTATCTTGGCGATTGCGGCAAGGCTGTTTCTATCGAACAGTACGGCTTGCAGGGTGACGGCGGTCAGAACATGATCGACTTGGGCATTACTGCTGAGCACGTAGTAGAAGCTGCTAAGGCTTCTATCGAAGAAGCTCGCGCCTAAGATAGCAAGTAAGCAAATAAAAAAGCTTGATGTATCAAAATAAAATTGATATATCACAAAACTAGAAGTGCAATCGCACTTCACAGGAAGCAGCGACGGCGTGTTGATACCAAGCTACCGTTGGCTTGCTATCAACCGCTGTTTCCTGTAAAAACGCCAAAATACCGACGTGCCCCAATTGGTGGAGCACAGTGTTAAGGAGATAACATGACTGAAGCAACGCAGCGCACCAGCGATTCCGGCGTTTCTATTTGGTTGGACGATTTGTCCCGCACCCGCATTGAATCCGGTTCTTTGCAGGATCTTATTGCTCACAAGAATGTTGTTGGCGTTACCACCAACCCATCCATCTTCCAGAAGGCTTTGAGCCAGGTTGGCCCATACGATGCACAGCTTAAGGAACTCGGCAAGGTCGACGTTGAAACCGCTATCCGCGAGTTGACCACCACCGATGTTCGTAACGCAACCGATATCTTCCGCGAGATCGCTGAAAAGACCGACTTCGTTGACGGCCGCGTCTCCATCGAAGTTGACCCACGCTTGGCTCACGATACTGCTAACACTGAGAAGCAGGCTGAAGAGCTTTGGGCAAAGGTTGATCGTCCAAACGTTATGATCAAGATTCCAGCAACTTTGGAAGGTCTTCCAGCTATCACCGCTACCCTTGCTAAGGGCATTTCCGTGAACGTAACCTTGATCTTCTCCCTCGAGCGCTACGAGCAGGTTATCGACGCCTTCATCGAAGGTATTGCTCAGGCAGATGCTAACGGCCATGACTTGAAGCACATTGGTTCCGTAGCTTCCTTCTTCGTCTCCCGCGTTGATAGCGCTGTTGACAAGCTCCTCGAAGCTAACGGCTCCGATGAAGCTAAGGCTCTTGAAGGCAAGGCTGCTGTTGCTAACGCTCGCTTGGCTTACGAACTCTTCGAGAAGAAGTTCGCAGCTGACCCACGTTGGGCTGCTCTTGAAGCTAAGGGCGCAAAGAAGCAGCGTCCACTTTGGGCTTCTACCGGCACCAAGAACGCAGCTTACTCCGATTGCAAGTACGTTGACGAGTTGGTTGCTGAGCATGTTGTGAACACCATGCCAGAAAAGACTTTGAACGCTCTTGCTGATCACGGCAACGGCGCTCCTTCCGTTAAGGGCACTTACGAAGAGAGCCACGCTGTTATGAACAAGCTTGCTGAGCTTGGCATCAACATCAAGGACGTTACCGACAAGCTTGAGGCCGACGGTGTTGCAGCCTTCATCAAGTCTTGGGATTCCGTGATTGCTGACGTGCAGTCCGGCATCGATCGCGTAAACGCCTGATTTTGCTAATCGTCTGATAACGGAACTGCTAGTCGGCGGAACTGCTAATCAGCGAAATTGCTAAATAACGAAAACCGCACCTTGCGTATGTACTAATCTTACGCAGGCGCGGTTTTTGTTTTGCGTCCAAAAAACAAGAAAACGTCCGTAAATTTTGCCAACACGTCCGTATTTTGTAGAACGCGTCCGATTTTACACAATAAGCGAAGATAGCTGCGAGTAAATCTCAAGCGTTGTGGATAAAAGGTATTACAGGAAGATAGTTAGCGTTACTAACTCAGTCAACGAACTGAGAAAATAACAGTAATAGGCTCAACACTGTTAAAAACTCAGTCAACGAACTGAGAAAATAACAGTAATAAGCTCAACACTGTTAAAAACTCAGCTAACGAACTGAGAAAATAACGCTAACAAGCTCAACACTGTTAAAAACTCAGCTAACGAACTGAGAAAATAACGCTACTAAGCTCAACACTGTTAAAAACTCAGTCAACGAACTGAGAAAATAACGCTACTAAGCTCAACACTGTTAAAAACTCAGTCAACGAACTGAGAAAATAACGCTACTAAGCTCAACACTGTTAAAAACTCAGTCAACGAACTGAGAAAATAACGCTACTAAGCTCAACACTGTTAAAAACTCAGCTAACGAACTGAGAAAATAACGCTAACAAGCACAACACCGTTAAAAACTCAGTCAACAAACTGAGAAAATAACGGTAATAAGCGAATATGAACCTCTCTTGCGTTGAAAGCAGACCGTGCTTTCAACCCTAAGCAAGCTATGCGTGAGAAATAAGCGCGAAATCAAGTCGGATAACACACAAACCACAAACCAGAGACCTTAACGCAGAAAGCAAACTGCACGAATGTCGCCGCGCTCCAATCTTCAGACAATAACGCAGTCAATGCTCGCGCGGATTACGCGCCGCTTACGAAACTCGCGTTGAAAGCACACCGTGCTTTCAACCCTAAGCAAGCTCGGCGCTCCGAATTGCTTTCGCGCGCGCAATGCTGCGCGAAAGCAGGTCGTCGCGCTGCGCCAATGTCGAAAAACGACAACACCGCGCGTTCTAAAAACGCTCGTTATCAACCAACGCGCATAATCCGCGGCACACCAGCCTCAACAAGCTTCCGCTCAAGATTCTTAACGCCAACAACATCCGCAAAATTAAAACGCACAATCTTACTCACACCGCACTCCCTAAAAAGCACCGACTCACGCTCAGCCTGCCTATCAATATTGCGATTAATAGTGGCCTGATTGTAGGAATTACGCAACATTTGAGTATCAGACGAAGAATTAAAGTTGATATTCGAATGCGTAGAATTAGTCGAATCAACAAAATACTTGTCATACCCATCAAGCTCACCAACAATCAGGCCGCCGCCCGAAACCCGCCACAAAAAATCACACCTATACTTAACCCTGGAATTCGGCACAACAAACTCATGCTGCAACTCAGGCACCATAAACCCAAGATCAATCATCGTGCCGCGCGCGAAAGACTCACCGCCATTCTCGCTTAAACCATTCTTAAAAAAGCAAAGGCGGCGCAGCCTGAGAAGCGAATATTCCTCACTCCCAGATTTTCCGAACCCGCCGCCAACGAATGCATTCGCAAAAGACTCCGCAGAATTAGCAGTAACTACACTCTTCTCACGAGTACGCAAATCTTCATACTCTTCATTGAATGAATCGTACTCATCATAAACGTCGTCCACGTATTGCAATTCATTAGCGCAACCATTTCTACGTCCACCAGCAGAAGTCCCGTATCTTCTTCCGCAAATCTCAAGAACCTTGTTAAAGTTCACGTTATCACGCGCAGCAGAATCAAAAATCGGCAACGCTGTCCTAAAATTCACAGTATTCGCAACATCAAAAAGCATCGTGCTCTTGTCAACAATATGACTTCTAATCTCATAACTTACCCTGTCACTTGAATGCGGAAGCGTAACGAGACGTCTACCATGATTTCGACTCGGCTGCACAATGCGCACGTCATCACTTGTACCATCCTGCTCTTTGCATGTTCGCATAATCCTATGCAAATACGGATTATCGTTAGCAGACTTGTGCACAGAACTACGAATATAAATCTTCGTTGAACTTACATAAGAACTGAAGTTGCGCTGAATAATATCACTTCCATCTTCTACATAATCATAATTTTCCACAATATCATAGCCAAGTAGCGCAGCAGCAGTAGGACCAGTGAACTTCCATTCTGGATAAATCTCCATTAAAGAAATAGCTATGTGACGCATTTTTTCAGACGGATATAGCTTCTGCCAGTACTCAGTTCGCGCATAAAGATTGCGAAAAGTGCGCACAAAAGTGCCTTTTTTCACGCACCTATACGCATACTGCTTTTGCGCGCTAGTAATTGGTCGTATACACTGATGATTACTTTCTGCATTTTCAATCATGCGTATTATTTCGTTACTAGTATTGCTCATACAATTTATTATTCAAAGATACAATATTTGCGCAATAAATTTTGAGCGTTGTGGATAAAAGGTATTACAGGAAGATAGTGAGCGTTACTAACTCAGTCAACGAACTGAGAAAATAACGGTAATAAGCTCAACACTGTTAAAAACTCAGTCAACGAACTGAGAAAATAACGGCGATTACTTGCCAGAAAGAGTTCGCCAGCGAGATTTGGTTAAAACGTTACGATGGCGCACGCGAGTTTCGTGCATAAGTGGCACGTCAACGGAAGAATCCACGCAATATGCTTCAAAACCACACTTTTCCTGAACTCGTTTCGACTTATTGTTGCCATCGTAATATCCGCACCAAATAGTCGTCATGTTAAGTTCGTCAAAACCGTACTGAATCAAAGCTTTCGCCGCCTCCGGAATATAACCGTTACCCCAAAAAGGCTTACCAACCCAATATCCAAGCTCACACTCATCATCTCTAGTAGTCATATCCGTATGACCGTTAAGCTTTAGCTCAATACATCCAATCGCCTTGTTACTCGACTTTAAGCACACAGCATAACATTCTTTTGCGCTAAGAAAAACATTCTTAATAGTAGATTTGCTATCCTCAATACTTTTGTGAACAGGCCATCCTGCAATAGGTCCAACATCTGGATCTGCAGCATACTTAAATAAATCTTCAGCGTCATCTTGAGTCCAAGCGCGCAAGATTAATCTTTCCGTTTCGATTATTTGCTTACTCATTTTTATTCACAATCTAGTAAAAAGGGTTGAATGAAGCCAGTTTGCAACGCCGTCGTCGTTGTTGGAAGCGCAAACTTCGTCCGCAATCGCAAGCAAGCGCGGGTTACTATTCGCCACCGCTACCCCGTAACCGCCGGCACGGAACATATCAATATCAATAATATCGTCACCAAAAACAACCGTGCGGCTCGCCTTCACGCCCAAGCGATCGCAAATAACGTTCAGCGCGTGCCCTTTATTCGCAAGAGGATTCGTAAGCATCCACAACACGTCTTCGCTAATATGCAAGGAAAAATCATCCGGAATAATACGCTGAAGCTGCTCCTTCTCGCTATCTCGCGGCACAATAATGATTTTGTCTGCAATGCCGTGCGGAACGTTAGAAAAGTCGGTAATAACAAAATCTTGCTTACTCCAAAGCATACGCACGTCAAAATTAGTGTAACGAACGTCGTTCATAACAATACCAAGCCGAAGCGTAGGAATCTCATTCAGCAAACGCAAGCAAACATCACTAGCAAGATTAGAATCAAAACCAAAACGCGTAAGAGTATCAATACTTCGCTGCGAAGTAAGCTCAGAAACAGTGCTATTAACGCAATCAAAATCAATAAGCGCACCGTTAAGATACGCGCAAACTTGAGCTTCTAAATCGTGAACAAAATCAAAAGCACTGCCAACAGGACGAGCCGTAATAATAGCAAGTGGAATACCGGATTCGTGCAAACGCTCAGCTGCTTGCACGGTTTCGCTGCTTAAATAGCGACCTTCAAAAGTGTCGGAATCGTGAAGCATAGTGCCGTCAAGATCAGCAATTACTAAAGAAGGAGAAAAACGAAGCATTGTAAGAACCTAAATAAACGAGAGTAGATAAATAAATAAGACTAGATAGATAAATAAATAAGACTAAATAACAAAAAGCGCACAATCTGCTGACTATGCGCTTTTTACAAAAAGAATACTTTAGATTAGCGAGAACTTAGTCATTAAGTTCAAAATAACAATCACCGCAACCCAAATCAGTGCAATAATAACGGTCCAACGGTTCAAGTTCTTTTCTGCGACACCAGAACTACCAGCGTTCTTGGTCAAGCCGCCGCCGAACATGTCGGAAAGGCCGCCGCCCTTGCCCTTGTGCATCAAAATTAGCAGAGTAAGCAAAACGCTAGTAAGCACAAGCAATACCTGCAAAAAGATTTTCAGAGCGGACACAAGTAACCTCCTGTCTTAGAGTACTCGATTAATTTTAATAAGAACCGTTGACCTATAGACGCGCCTGAGCCGCGGTGAGTCGCACAATATTCGACAACTCCTCGGCATCCAAAGATGCTCCCCCAACCAAGAATCCGTCAACATCTGGCTCTGCAATAAGGGTCGAAGCATCGGCCGAAGTCACGGATCCGCCGTAAAGAATACGAACAGTATCCGCCACGTCGCTGCCAAAAGTAGCGCGCAAATCCTCTCGAATAGCAGACGCCGCTTCCTGAGCCGACTGCGCATTAGCAACCATTCCTGTGCCAATCGCCCACACTGGCTCGTACGCAATAATCAAACGCTTAGCCTGCTTCGCATCCAAATCGAGCGTAACGTCGTGAACCTGCCCCACCGCAAAATCGAGCGCAATTCCCTGCTTGCGCTCCTTAAAACTTTCACCAACGCAAAGAATAGGCTGCATTCCGGCTGCAAGAACCGCGCGAACTTGGTCAACAATATTCGCATCGTCTTCCGGATGATACTTGCGGCGCTCAGAATGGCCAACAATCACCATTGAGCATCCAAGACTTGCAAGCATATCTGCCGAAACATCGCCTGTAAAAGCGCCTTGAGCAGTTACAGAAACCGCTTGCGCTCCGTACAATATTGGCAGACGGTCGGATTCTACAAGAACTTGCACGCTTCGAATAGAAGTAAAAGAAGGCATAAGCGCTACTTCGCAATCGTGATAGTCGTAGTGAGCATCGCGTAGCAGCCACACAAATTTTTGTATAAAATGCGTTGCTTCGCGGTGATTGAAATTCATTTTCCAATTACCTGCGACTAAATAAGTGCGATTGGAACTCATGCAAACCCTTCTTAAAAAATAATCACAAACTATTGCAAATTACGCAGCTATATTGAGAGTTACGTAACTGCACTGCAAATTACGTAGTTATATTGCGAATTACGTAGTTATATTGCAAATCACGTAGCTATATTGCGAGTTACGTAACTGCACTGCAAATTACGTAGCTATGTTGCGAATTACATAATTACAGTGCATTATGCCGGTTCAACTGAGAAATCATAATATTAGAAATCATAATATGTTTGATATTCTCCGTTGAGCCGGCAAATACGCAATATAAAACTTGAGAGCTTTTATTACTTAAGATAATTACTTGCGAAATAATTAATTAATATAATTACTTGCGAAATTACTTAAGATAATTACTTGCGATAATTACTCAAGCACGCTCAAGCCTGGAAGAGTCTTGCCTTCCAAGAACTCGAGGGAAGCGCCACCGCCAGTGGAGATGTGCGAGAAGCCATCTTCTGGGAATCCAAGGTTGCGCACTGCGGAAGCAGAATCGCCGCCACCAACAATGGTGAAGGTGCCGTTCTTAGTGGCATCAACCAAGCCCTGAGCTACAGCGCGAGTGCCGGCTGCAAACTCTGGAACTTCGAACACGCCCATAGGGCCATTCCACACGACGGTCTTGGAATCGACAATCTTGTTGTGGAAAAGCTTCTGAGAGTCAGGGCCAATATCCAAGCCCATCTTGTCGGCAGGAATAGCGTCGGCTGGAACAACTTCTGGAGCAACAGGAGTATCGCCTGCTGGGAAGCCAGCGTTCACAACAATATCGGTTGGGAGCACAAGCTCAACACCGTTCTTCTTAGCGGTTTCAATGTAGCCCTTAACCTTTTCGAGCTGATCTTCCTCAAGCAAGGAAGTACCAACTTCGTGACCCAAAGCCTTAAGGAAGGTGAACACCATGCCGCCGCCAATAACAAGACGATCAGCCTTAGAAAGCAAGTTTTCAATAACGCCGAGCTTGTCGGAAACCTTGGAACCGCCGAGAACAACGGTCAAAGGACGCTCTGGATTTTCGGTTGCGCGAGAAAGTGCCTTAACTTCCTTCTCAACAAGCAAACCGGCAGCTGCTGGAAGATCTGCAGCAACATCGTAATTAGAACCCTGAGCGCGGTGAACAACACCAAAGCCGTCGGAAACGAATACTTCACCAAGAGCTGCAATCTTCTTAGCGTAAGCTGCGCGCTCGGAAGCATCCTTGCTGGTTTCTTCGGCATTGAAGCGCACGTTTTCAAGCAAAACAACGTCGCCATTATTCATGGCAGCAACCTTAGCTTCAGCATCCTCGCCGTAAGTATCTGCAGCTAAAGCAACATTCACGCCAAGAAGTTCGCCTAAACGAGCTGCTACTGGAGCCAAAGAAAGCTCTGGAACAACCTGACCCTTTGGACGACCAAGGTGAGCCATCAAAATTACCTTCGCACCCTGCTCACGCAGAGCTTTAATGGTTGGCAAAGCGGCGCGAATACGACCGTCGTCGGTGATTGTCGTACCCTTAAGAGGAACGTTAAAATCGGCGCGAACCAAAACGCGCTTGCCGCTCAAATCTCCCAAATCTTTAAGTGTCTTCATTGGTATCCTTTCCAAACCATATTGGCTTACCATATTTGACTTACATACTGGCTTAGCGTGCCGGCTTACTTCGTTCAACAAGACGCAAAATCAGCCTCAAATATCAACACATTGCCGGGTGCAATTATACCGCACATCTTCAACAATCCCTATGAACAACGCAGCTTTGCAGTCGTGCTTCTGCAAACGGTGATTACTTGCTGCTTAGTGAACTTTAACATTCATGCCGCTGCACACGCCACACCAATAACAATCTCGCAACCACCAAACCATCCGCAGCTTAATTAAGCGACTTTAGTTGCAAGAATATTAGCGAGGTAGAGATTTGAGATTTTTCGCACAGAGCGCGGCGAACGTCAGAGCCGAAGGCTGCTGATTCGCCAAGCGAAGAAGAAAAATTGAAAAATCTCTGCGATTGAATGAGGTTATTAAAGATTAAGCACGCAGAGTTTGGGGGATTTCTCTACGAGCACTAAAAGAGGACTGATGGAGCAACGTTCTTTAAAGAACAAAGCAGACAGTAAAACCTTTAACAGCCAAAGCGACTGAAGGACGGGACGTGCGAGGAGAGAAATCCCCCAAAACTCGCGCCACACTAAGCAAGAACTTACTTGCCCAACGCAGCGCGAAAGCAGGTCGTCGCGCAGTCAAAACTCATAGACGAAATCCAAGAATCTCACAAACAAAAAAGCGCGAGAAGTAAAAAACAACTCGCGCAATTAAAAATTAACTCTGCAACAAACCACGCAAAAAACAGAATTAAAGCTGCTGCATGCGCGACTTCTCAACCTTCACCGAAAGCTGCAAAAGCCTGCGAATACGCCCTGCAATAGCATCCTTCGTGATTGGAGGATCCGCCAAATGTCCAAGTTCTTCCAAGCTTGCGTCGCTATGCTCCAAACGAAGCTTTCCAGCCATAAGCAGGTTATCTGGAATGTCGTCGCCCAAAATATCGAATGCGTGACGAACTTTTTCGCAAGCTTCAGCCGCGGCTTTTGCGCTACGTCGCATATTCGCGTCGTCAAAGTTGGCAAGGCGATTAGCTTTTCCGCGAGCCTCCCCATCCGAACGCTTTCCTGTCCATTCGCGCGCGGAACGAGGAGCACCGATAAGAATAAGCATGCGCTCAATTGCGTCAGAATCGCGCAAAGTTACGCGCTCCGAGCTGCGAACTTGACGAGCTTTGGCGCTAATACCCAATCGCGCTGCCATCGTTTGCAAAGCGTTTGCGGCTTCGTGAGTTGGGCACACGACTTCCAAGTAGCTTGCTTTGCCAGGATCGGAAATTGCGCCGTGAGCTAGGAATGCTCCTCGCCATGCTGCTTTGATTTGAGCGATACTTCCGCCGACAATCTCCGGAGCTAAGCCTGCAACAATACGCATGCGGCGATCAAGCAAACCGGATTGCAAAGCCAACGCCGCTGCACCATGCTCAACAACTACGTCGTAACGAATCACAGTACCAGTAGGAGTTTGGCGCGAAACTTGGGAAATGGTTGCTTCCCTTTGAAAATGCGTCTTCAATACTTCAACAAGCCATTGTGCTGCACGCTGCGAATCTAATTGTGCACGAATAACAGCTTGGTTGTTTACTGGCCTTAAACCGCCAGCAAAACGCATCATTGCTGCCGCTTGAGCCATAATGACCGTCGGGAGCTCATTGTTGTTGGAAACGAGTTCATTTTTGACGTCGTCAAGAAGAGCCAAGGGACAACCTCCTACTTTCGTTCTTCTTAAAATATGCGTGCTTATTAGGTACTTGCATGATACGATAACACGCGACATGCCCGGCTTTCTGTGATACAGAATACGTTGGACATTTTAGCGATATTTGCATACGTTTGCACATACTTGCAGCACAAAAATTTCGTTTTTACTTTTACTTACTTTTTATTTTTACTTTTACTTACGATCTTCGCTGAAGTTCGCGCGCAGATACAGTAACTTGCAATCCGTGCAATCTCAAGCGTCTTGCTAATTCAATACTCACCGCCACTGAACGATGCTGGCCGCCTGTGCAGCCAACAGCAATAGTTACGTAGTGCTTATCTTCTTTAGCAAATCCGTCGATTGCAGTAAGCAAAGCCTTTTCGTAAGAGTCCAAAAAAGCAGCCGCCGCAGGATTCGAAAGCACGTAATCGCTTACAGCTTTATCTTTTCCAGTTAAGTCGCGCAATTGCGGCACCCAGAATGGATTAGGCAAAAATCGCATATCTGCCACAAAATCAGCGTCCATAGGAATTCCGTATTTAAATCCGAAGCTAAAAATGTGCACGGATACTGTTGAAGAGCCTTTGCCCAGTAAGCTTTCGTAAAGCTTTGTGGAAAGCTGGTGGATGCTCAAATTTGAAGTGTCGATAATAATATCCGCGCAATCTTTTAAATGACCAAGCAGTTCGCGCTCTTCAAGAATGCCGTCAATAAGCCTGCCACCGCGCTGCAAAGGATGAGGCCTTCGCACAGACTCGTAGCGCTTAATAAGCACTGAGTCTGAAGCGTCGAGGAACAAAATTCGCGTTTTTACGCCAAGCTCGTCAATATGCGCAAGAACAGCAAACAGGTCGTCGAAGTATCCTCGCGAGCGCACGTCGATCACAGCCGCAAGCTTATGCACTTTTGATCCGGAAGACGTCATCATATCTACCAGCGGTATTAAAAGCTTCGGAGGAAGATTGTCAATAACGTACCAACCCATGTCTTCCAAAGCGTTAGCTGCGTGCGAGCGCCCGGCTCCGCTCATGCCGGTGATTAGCATGACTTCGAATCCGCCAGCTAATTGCATACTTATTGCGCTTTGAGCTTGAGTATTTGCGTCTAATTCGCGATGCGCGCTATGTTGCGCACTATTTTGCGCATTATTTTGCGTACCGATTTGCGCGCTATTTTGCACATCGCTATTTTGCGCGCTATTTTGCGCGCTATTTTGCGCATCATCTTGCTTTTCGGCGCTCATAATGCCTCCTGTAATGCTTTTCGCATGCAATTGCTTAAATATTCACAGTCTCTAGGTTTATCGTAATCTGCGGCCTTGTCAGAATCATTCTCAAAAATATTTTCCGAGCTTTCTTCCGATTTTTCTTCAGAACTTACTTCATCTTTTTCTTCCGAATTCCTGTATTCGAACGTCATCAGCTTTACTTGCTCTAATGCTTGATACAAAAGCATTTCTTCACCGCCGATTCCCAATCCGTATTGCCTGAAAGCGCTAAGAAGCATGCTCGGGCGAGGATCGTACACTACGTCAAGCAGCGCACCCAATCTTTTTACGCAACTATTTTGGCAGTACGCTTTTAGTGCTATTGCCAAGCCGTCTGCAACGTGCGCTGGAACTGTGCTTATTACAATATCTGCTTCTGCAATTGCGCGAATTGCGTCTAGCGAGCTTAGGGATTTCAAAATGAGAGATTCGTCACATTCCGATAATTTTTCCGCGCCTAATTTTTCCGCGCTATAGTCGGCAAATTTTTCAAGCGCTTCTTCACTAAGCGTTGGGAATTCAATACCTCGCACTGATTCGTATTTTGAATCAGCTTCCCTACTTTCAGCTTCCCTACTTTCGTTTTCCGCGCTTTCAGCTTCCCTACTTTCAGCTTCCCCGCTTTCTAAGCACGGCTCTATGCTTCTGCTATTTGGAGAATCCGCGCAGTACGCGCGCAAAAGATTATTAAAACGCTCTACGCCTTTTACGCTACCGTCATTTTCAGTTCTTGCAATAACTTGCACCTGCTCAAGTTTCGAAGCTTGCGCAATTTCTATCAGCGCCGCCATTGCAGAAGATGCCGTGTTGCCGCTTCCAATAATAACGGCCTTTTTTACTTGGCATATGCTCTCGTGCAAGGATCGAATAAAAGCTGTAATTATGCCACTTACGTCCGTGTTGCACAGTTCAATTTGCGAAGGCAAAGCTGTTGCAGGATTGCTTGTAAAAATCGCAGTATTTGCTACGTTAAGTGCTTTAGACCAGTAGTCGCAAGGAGTGCCGAGTTTCATTATGGTTTTTTTAAGCGGCATTGTAAGGCTTAAGCCTTTCCAAGAATCGTCAAGAGTGGATATAAAATCCGCCAACTCTGTTTCGCTTACTTTTTTCTTGCTATATTGCCAATTCTTCAAGCCTAAAGCTTTATAAGCTGCGTTGTGTAATACGGGAGACAGCGAGTGCGAAATAGGATCTCCTAAAACTGCGCAATTGTATATTTTCTGCATATTCGCTTCTTGCATATTCGCTTTTTGCATATTCGCTTCTTGCATATTCGCTTCCTGCATATTCACTCCTCAGTACGCAAGTAAGTCTTTTGGATCAACACAAAAACGCAATTCTCCTGCAGAGCGCGTAGCTACGTGATACGCTACTTGCTTATACAGACGATTTACTAATTCTTGCCTAGAAGATAATGGCACTTTTACAACAGCTTTTACGCGATCGTCAAGTTCGTCAAAATGCTGATAATGATCCGTTACAGGCGCGTGCATTGGCACAATTCCTAAAAGTTCAGGCTTTAGATTAGTTTCGTCACTATTTTCGGATTTTACAATTTCGTTAGATTCGTTATTTTGATATTCCGAAATTGCTCCAATATTATTCAAAGCTTTAATAACGGCATCGCGCGAGCCCCAAACGCACGCAGCAGTCACAAATGGTGGCAAAACAGCTTGCTCACGCTCCGAAAGCTCATTTATCGAAAGTTGCGTAGTATCCCACAAAGTAAGCGCTTTAGCTAAAGCCGGGTAAGTTTCTCCAATTAGCAAAACGCTTCCGCCTAATGTCCTAGAAGCGCATAATCCTGCGGCTTTCATCCACGCGGTAAGAGTGTCAATTCGCGCGTCAAGACCGGAAGCGTACAAGCTTACCCAAGCGTCTAATATTGCAACAATTCCGTATTCTCCATTTTGATTTCCATCTTTAGATTGGACGCGAGGCTCAGCTCCAGGAGTTGACACAATAATTACAGGCTTTTGATCAATGCACTCAATAATTCCGTGCATTTGATGCGGTGATGAAATAAAAATAGGAACGTTACGAAATAGTTTTGCTAATTCTTCTGCAGTACCAGCAGCGCCCACGCGTATAACGCGCATTTTATTGCTTCCACAATTAGCGCAAGACCATGAGCTTGCGCTAGCTCCGCACCAAACGCAACGCGCAGCATCTTTTCCGTAAGACACGTCAATCGGACCAGTACAGCGTCTACAACGCGCCTGATGCAAGCAAGAATTGCAAACTGCAGACTGAGTAATACCATCTTGCGGAATTGAAAGAAGCACAGGCTTTCCATCTTCAAGAACTTCTTTAATAGCTCTTACAGCAGTATGCGGTATGCGCGCGCCAATGCTTGGATCAGCTAGTTTTAATAATGCTTCGCGATTAAGCCAGCGAACCCACGGCATAAGTTGATTTCGAACTTCTGGTATTGGCGTTACAGCAATACTGCTGCCGCTTACTGCAGATTCGTAAGTTTCTACAGAAGATTTTTCTGCACACTGATTTAAATTAGCAAAATTAGCAAAATCAACTTCACTTTGACTTAACGCGCTTCGAGAATACGACATTGCCACAAACACGCCATCATGCTTTTTTGCACGAAGTCGCATCACTCCGCGAGCTTGAGCATAAGGCATCATTCCGTCAGCATACTGGTACGCGCAATCCTCAACAATCGCAAATAACGCATCCCCTTCAACCGGAGCATACATTGCAGCGCGCGTTCCAAGCACACACGGCACTATTCCGGAAGCTACAGCACGCCAAGCTCGATAACGGTCAGCTGGAGCGTCAGAAGAAGAAAGCCTTGCAACATCTCCGTCAAAACCTCCAGCAGAAAAACCAGGATGCTGCACGCTAACTCGCTTATAAGGCTTCAAACCATAAGCCATAAGCGCTCGCATAACATCGTTTACTTCCCGAAGGGTCGGCAAAACAGCCACGGCCTGCTTTCCTTGACTTACTGCCGTAACAATCATCCAAGCTAAATCTTGAGCAAGTCTTTGAGATCCAGGTAAAGCATCAACAATAAAAGATTTATAAGCGCTACTATCTTTTGCACTTACTTTTTTACTATCTTTTCTAGTTAACGCTTGATTTAGAAGATCCGCATTTTTGTACGAAGAAAGCATGCGAGCGCAAGTTGCGTAAGAAGAATTCGCGTCAGTATTGCTAGCTAAACGCTGCTTAAGCTTATTGCACCAATCTTTTCTGCGATGCAAACGTATGCTGTCAAAAACTTCCTCATGCTCTACTCGAGCAACGCGCTGCGGCACAGCAAGTCGAAGAATATTCGCGCTAGTTCCGCCATAAGCTTTAGCAATATCGTCAATATCGTCTCGTAAAGATTGAGAAAGTAGCACGTCTGAAGGAAAAACGCGTTCAATAAACCGTAAAGCAGATTCAGGAGTATCCGTGTGCGAAGAACGAGACCAAATAACGCCTGTAAGCCTTTGCGCACCAAAACGCACGCGCACGAAAGCACCCGGCTGAGCATCTTCATCTTGATCTTTTGATACTAAATAATCAAATGTGCGACCTAAATGAGTTGCTTGAACGTCTAGCATCACGTGAGCAATAGCACAATCGTCTGCAGGAACGCGCGAAACAGCATTACGCTTGCGTTTTGTTTTGCGCGCTAATCCATCTAACGAAGGTTGCTCTGCCATTTTAAGCTTCTACTTAAGATTTAAAGCTGCACGAAGATTCTCGGTGCGATTCGTTTCTTCCCAAGGGAACGTAACGTCCGTGCGACCAAAATGACCGTAAGATGCGGTTTTAGCGTAAATTGGTCGAAGCAAATTAAGCTCGTCAATAATTGCAGCCGGACGCAAATCGAATACTTCGCGTACAGCGCGCGCAATATCGTCGCGAGTAATGCCTTCAGCTTCAGTGCCAAATGTTTCAACGTTTACGCTTACAGGATCTGCAATACCAATAGCGTACGCAACTTGCACTTCTGCTTTATGAGCAAGGTCTGCCGCAACAATATTTTTTGCAACCCATCGAGCAGCATAAGCTGCTGAACGGTCAACCTTGCTAGGATCTTTTCCAGAAAATGCGCCGCCGCCATGGTGAGCTGCACCGCCATAAGTGTCAACAATAATTTTTCGTCCCGTTAAACCAGAATCTGCAGCAGGGCCGCCCAAAACGAAGGAGCCAGTAGGGTTCACAAGCATGCGGTACGAATCGTGCTCAATGTTTTTGGAAAGAACTTCTTCAAGCACAGGCTTAACAACATGCTCAACAAGCTGTGCCTTAAGCCAGTCGCTTGAGACTTCAGGATCGTGCTGAGTAGAAATTAAAACAGTATCCAAACGTTGAGGCGCGCCTTTAGAATCGTACTCAATTGTGACTTGCGTTTTGCCATCCGGACGCAAATGCGCAACCGTACCGTCTTTTCTTACGCTAGCAAGCTTTTGTGCTAAACGGTGTGCGAGATAAATTGGAAGAGGCATTAAAGTGTCAGTTTCGTCACTTGCGTAACCGAACATAACGCCCTGATCTCCTGCGCCTTGAGCTGCGTAACGTTCCTCGCGAGAAGCGGCACTTTCGTGGCTTTCATCCAAGCGCGCAACACCCTGGTTAATTTCAGCACTTTGCTCGGTTAAGGAAACCATTACGCCGCAAGAATCTGCGTCAAGACCAATCACAGAGCTCGTATACCCAACATTTCGAACTACTTTGCGCACAATACCAGGAATGTCGCTATAAACTTCACCGCGCACTTCCCCAAAAACCACAAACTGGCCGACGGAAGCGCAAACTTCCACCGCCACATGCGCATGAGGATCTTGACGGAGCATATCGTCCAAAATAGCGTCTGCGATTTGGTCGCAAAGCTTATCCGGATGACCTTCAGTAACAGATTCTGCAGAAATTAACTTACGTTCTTCCACATTCCCCCCTAATTAATAGTCAAAAAAGGCTATATAAAGCGAAAAACGCAGCCGCTCATCTGCTTTAAGCACAATAATGCGACTGCGAATACGTAAAAACGTTACAGCAATAAAATCAACTAATAAGATGATTATTTAGCTAAATTTAGTTAAATAAATTTAGTTGCCTTCGCTTAAATCGTCTTCACCAAGCGTTTCTTCAAGCAAACCTTTATTAATTTCGCGGAAAGCAATAGCTAAAGGCTTTTCTTGATTTTGATACTCAACTAATGGGCCAACATTTTGCAACAAACCTTCATTAAGCTGAGTGAAATAAGCATTAATTTGACGTGCTCGTTTTGCAGCAAATAAGGCAAGCGCATACTTGGAATCCGCATGTTGCATTAAATCATCAATTGGTGGATTCGCAAGACCCGTAGGTGTTGGCTGAGTGCCTAATGCCATAATATTCTCCAAATTCTATGGTGCTACAATAGTTCCAAATCGTCTATTATAGGCTATTGAGTGGATAAATCGTAAGTTTTATTTATAAGTCGTATTCTCGCGCAATTACGTTCCACAACTCGTCGGCAGCTCGATCAGCATTGTCGTTAACAATAACAACATCAAACTCTTTAGCTGCAGCGATTTCAACCTTTGCCGTTTCCAAACGTTTTGCTTGCTGCTCAGGAGTTTCTGTGCCGCGCCCAATAAGACGACGCTTAAGCTCTTCGAAACTTGGAGGCGCAATAAACACGTAAACAACTTCCAAACCAAGACGCGAAGCCTCTTGCTTCACTCTCCTAGCACCTTGCAAATCAATTTCGAGCAAAGTAGGAATATCCTGCTCAAGATGATCCAAAACCGGCTGAAGCAAAGTTCCATAATGAGCCATGCCATGAACCAAAGCAGTTTCCAAAAACTCGCCGTTGCGCTTACGACGCTCAAACTCTTCTTCATCCAAGAACCAGTATTGAATACCATTAAACTCGTCCGGACGAGGTGCGCGCGTAGTAGCAGAAACAGACAACCAAACATGAGGATGCTTCTCGCGAAGTATTCCTTCTACTGTGCCTTTACCGGCTGCAGTAGGTCCAGTTAGCACGATTAATCGGCGCTTAGGCTGTGAAGATTGAGAATCTTTCACATCATCTTTGGTAGTCATTTCCTTTACCCTCTAACTTATTCATGTTCGTCAGAATCTATAAGAGCCTGACGAATATCCCATGCTATGCGTTCAGTTGCAGCCGAAAGCTCACCAATACTAGGGCCGTGAGACGCAATAGAACGCGAAACAGTTACCAATACATTACCATGCGTGCCAGCAAAAACACGCTTTAAGTCGTTAGCTTCTGCACCTTGCCAGCCGTAGCCTGGGGAAAGAATAGGTCCGGTGAAACTTGTGACATCAATTCCGCCACCGTTCATCCAGTCGCCAATCGTAGCTCCAACAATTAAACCAACCGAGCCTAAGCCTTTAGTTTTATCGTTAAAACTTTGAGCAGTTTGAGCAATTCCGTTAGCTACAGTAGTTCCGCGGTAATCTCCATTTTGGCGGATTGCAGTTTGTAAGCTTGCACCTTCACGATTAGAAGTTAAGGAAGCAATAAAAACGCCTCTGCCGTTATTAAGAGCTTCGTTAATTAAGCCGCCCATTGAGCGAGCGCCGTAATAAGGAAGAAGCGTAATAGCGTCGGTAAGAAGAGGAGAATCCGGCTTAAAATACGCGTCTGCAAGTGCAGAAATAGTAGTGGATAAACCGCCGTGACCGCAGTCAACGATTGTTATAACATCCATTTGACGAGCAGCATACAGCACACGTTCAAGCGCTGCGAAACCTTTAGAACCGTAGCGCTCAAACATGCTGGACTGGAATTTAACCGCTGCTGCTCTTCCGTTCATTGCTTGCAACATTCGCATTGAGAACAGCTCAGCACCGAGAGCATCCATGTTGTATCCCCAATTCAGCAACATTTTGCGATGAGGATCAATACCAACGCATAATGGGCCATATTTTGCCATAGCGTTCTTCAAACGCAAACCAAAATCTGATCTTTGCGCTTGTACTTCTTGATCGTGAATGCTCTCGGTCATATATTAAGCCCGACTTTCTTGATTTTCTGCCTGTTCAATTGCAAACAGCTGCTGAGCATGCTCTTGAATGCTCATCACCTGATAATCGTTGTTCTTAACAGCTTCAATAGCCATCAAAACTGGAGCGAACTCTGTAATTGTAGTGAATTGTGGAAGATCCGCTGCTACAGCTGCTGCACGAATTGCGTAACCGTCTGTACGAGACCCTCTCGAATTCGGTGTATTGAGTACCATATCAATCTTACCATTCTCGATAAGCTCTACAACGTTTTTACCAATTCTTTCGTGCGCTTTCTCATTATTATGCACATCCTTCGCCGTGTCGCCGCGGCTAGAAAGCTTGTCAACAATCACAGAATCAATGCCATAACGACGAAGCACAGAAGCAGTACCCTCAGTAGCCCAAATCGTAAAACCAAGCTCTACTAAGCGCACAGCAAGAAGCGGCAATTGCCTCTTATCAGCATCACTTACAGACACAAAAACGTTGCCGCTGGTTGGCAAACCTCCCTTGTATGCTGCAAGCTGACTCTTAGCAAAAGCGTGAGGGAAATCACGATCGAAGCCCATAACTTCGCCAGTAGAACGCATCTCTGGGCCGAGCAAAATATCAACCGTGCGACCAACAGGAGTGCGGAAACGCTTGAAAGGCAGCACGGAAGCTTTAATGGCAACCTGCTGGCCTGGGTGAATGTCACCGCCGTCTCCCTTTGGAAGAAGAAGACCGCGCTTGCGCTGCTGAGCGATTGTTTCACCAGCCATAATTCGAGCAGCCGCTTTAGCAAGAGCAACACCCGTAGCTTTAGAAGCAAACGGAACAGTGCGCGATGCGCGAGGATTTGCCTCAATTACGTACAAAGTGTTCGCCATAAAAGCGTACTGAACGTTAATAAGACCGCGAACAGAGCAGCCGCGAGCAATCGAAAGCGTGCCTTCGCGAAGGCGACGAATTTGATCGTCCGAAAGCGTGCTTGGAGGAAGAGTACAAGCAGCGTCACCAGAGTGAACGCCAGCTTCCTCAACATGCTCCATAATGCCACCAATATAAAGCTCGTTGCCGTCGTAAAGCGCGTCAACGTCGATTTCAATAGCGTCCTGAAGGAACTTATCAATCAAAAGCGGCGAAGGCAAGCGTCCAGAAACAACAGTATCCGCACGAGCCTCATCCAAAGCGCGCTCAACATACTTTGCAAGCTGAGCATCATCGTACACGATTTCCATGCCACGTCCGCCAAGCACGTAGCTTGGGCGCACAAGAACCGGGTAGCCGATTGCGTGAGCCGCATCCTTTGCTTCCTCAAGGCTCAAAGCTGTGCCGTAGCGAGGAGCATTCATGCCTTCTTGACGAAGAACCTCACCAAAAAGCTCACGATTTTCCGCCAAATCAATAGCTTCAGGAGTAGTTCCCAAAATTGGAACTCCTGCAGCTTTAAGACGAGCAGCAAGCGAAAGCGGCGTTTGACCACCAAGCTGCACAATCACGCCCTTAACAGGACCAAGCTTCTTTTCCGCTTCGTAAATTTCAAGCACATCTTCGAAAGTAAGAGGCTCAAAGTAAAGACGGTCAGACATGTCGTAATCTGTAGAAACTGTTTCAGGATTGCAATTAACCATAATGGTGTCGTAATCCTTACCCAATTCCTGAACAGCGTGAACGCAAGTGTAATCAAACTCAATACCCTGGCCGATTCTGTTCGGGCCAGAGCCAAGAATAATCACAGCTTCGCGATCGCGCTTCTTCAACTCGCTTTCGTCAGCGTAGCAAGAATAGTAGTACGGTGTTGCTGCGTCGAACTCGGCTGCGCAAGTATCAACCGTCTTGTAAACAGGGCGCAAACCGTAAGCCCAACGAAGCTCACGCACCATGTTTTCGCCTTCGTCGCCAAGATTACGCAAATGCGCAATTTGAACGTCCGAAAGGCCTGCAAGCTTAGCGCGCTTCAAAACTTTAGGAGTTAAGGTTTCAGCTTCACGAACCGCGAGCGCAGTTTCGTTAATTTGAGCAAGCTGCTCTACAAACCAAGGGTCGATTTTTGTTGCTGCAAAAATCTGCTCCGGCGTTGCCCCGCCCCAAAGCGCGCGCTGAATTTGCAAGTAGCGGTGCTCTGTTGGCGTGTGCATTTCTTCAAGAAGCTTATTAACTTCTTCCTTACTTGGGCGCTCGCCATCCCAGTTAAAGCATGCGTGACGCTTGTCGATTGAGCGCATTGCTTTTCCAAGAGATTCCTGGAAGTTTCCAGCCAAAGCCATTGCTTCGCCAACAGACTTCATGGAAGTTGTAAGAGTGGTGTCTGCTCCCGGGAACTTTTCGAAAGCAAAACGCGGAATCTTCGTTACAACGTAGTCGATTGTTGGCTCGAAGCTTGCAGGAGTTGAGCGAGTAATATCGTTTTGGATTTCGTCCAAAGTGTATCCGAGAGCAAGTTTCGTTGCGATTTTTGCGATTGGGAAGCCGGTTGCTTTAGACGCGAGCGCGGAAGAACGAGATACGCGCGGATTCATTTCGATTACGATGATTCTGCCGGTTTGAGGGTTGATTGCGAACTGAATATTGCATCCGCCGGTGTCGACGCCAACGCCTCGAATAATCGCAATACCAATATCGCGCATCTTTTGATACTCGCGGTCTGTAAGCGTAAAGCAAGGAGCTACGGTAATAGAGTCGCCTGTGTGCACGCCTACAGGATCCACGTTTTCGATTGGGCAAACAACTACGACGTTATCTTTTGCGTCGCGCATAAGCTCAAGCTCGAACTCCTTCCAGCCTTCAATGCCTTCTTCAATAAGCACTTCGTCGGTTGGAGAATAGTGAATGCCGGCTCCTGCAATTCGGTGAAGCTCTTCTTCGTTATGAGCAATACCAGAGCCGAGGCCGCCCATTGTAAAGCTTGGGCGTACTACTACCGGGTATCCTAAAGTTTCAACAATTTTGTCTACTTCTTCGATTGTGTGAGCAATAAAGGATTTTGCGCTTTCTGCTCCAGCTTTTTCAACGACTTTTTTGAAAAGCTCACGGTCTTCGCCGCGGTCGATTGCTTCCAAAGAAGCACCAATCAGCTCAACGTTATATTTTTCTAAGATTCCTGCACGACCCAAATCCATTGCAGCATTAAGAGCAGTTTGACCACCAAGCGTTGGAAGAAGCGCATCCGGACGCTCCTTTGCAATAATTCGCTCCAAAATCGAAGTGTCGATTGGCTCAATGTATGTTGCGTCAGCAAGCTCCGGATCCGTCATAATCGTAGCAGGGTTGGAATTAACCAAAATTACGCGAATGCCTTCTTCGCGAAGAACTCGGCAAGCTTGCGTTCCAGAATAATCAAATTCTGCAGCCTGACCAATAACAATCGGGCCGGAACCAATTACCATAACCGACTTAATATCAGTACGTTTTGGCATAGTAAATTTCTCTTTCCGTAAATCTTAAAATCTTACTTGCTTTTTCGAGTATTACTTGCTTTTTCGAGCGTTTTCGCGCATCAATTGCACAAAGCGATCAAACAGATAGGAAGCGTCGTGCGGACCTGCTGCAGCTTCCGGATGATATTGCACTGAGAATGCTGGAATATCAAGGCATTGCAAGCCTTCTACAACATTGTCGTTCAAGTCAATATGGGAAACTAGCACGCGACCAAAGTGGCCGTTTTCGTAAGGAGATTGCACAGGGCCGTCAAGAGGTGCGTCCACTGCAAATCCGTGATTGTGAGCAGTAACTTCCACTTTTCCGGTTGTAACGTCTTTTACAGGCTGATTAATACCGCGGTGGCCAAACTTCAGCTTGTAAGTGCCAAAGCCGAGCGCGCGACCAAGCAGCTGGTTTCCAAAGCAGATTCCAAAGAACGGGTAGCCTGCGTCCAAAACTTTACGCAAAAGCTCAACTTCGCGATTTGCTTGGCCAGGATCTCCAGGACCGTTCGAGAAGAATACGCCGTTCGCGTTAAGCGCTTGCAACGATTCGAAGCTGATTGAGGAGCTTACGACGTGCACGCGGCAGCCGCGCTCAGCCAAACGGTGAGGAGTCATAGATTTAATACCAAAGTCGACTGCTACAACAGTGTAAAGCGGATCTTTTCCTTCAAAATCACCACAAGGCTCAATCGTATACGTTTCTTTAGTACTTACTTCATCCGTTAAACGCAAGCCCTGCATTTGAGGAGTCTGCTTAATCTCGTCAACGAAAGAAGCGACGGTACGAAAAGCCCCGGTTGACGAATCAACCAGGGCCTTATTAGAAAAAATGCCGGCACGCATAACGCCTACCGAGCGTAAATGACGTACCAGCTTTCGAGTATCAATACCACTAATGCCAACGATACCTTGCTTTTGTAAATCGTCTTCCAAGGAACCTTCAGCTCGCCAATTGCTAACTACTGGGCTTGGCTCCTTAACTACGTAACCTGCAACCCAAATGCGATTAGATTCAGGATCTTCGTGATTCATTCCCGTATTACCTATGTGTGGGAATGTTTGAACTACGATTTGTTGATCATAACTTGGATCAGTTAATGTTTCTTGATAACCAGTCATGCCCGTGGAGAACACAATCTCGGCGCGCGTAGAACCTCGCGCACCAAAAGGCTTACCAACGTAAACCTGACCATCCTCCAACACCAATACTGCATCATCACTGCCGAATCCGGCAAAGGTGTCGTTATAATCCACCTTAACCCCCTTATGGCTTTAGGATATTCGTGGCAAGTTTACTCAGGCTGGCGGACGGGCGACGCGCCGCGTGACGACCTATTTGAGCGCTCCAAACGTGGGTAATCCATCTCGCGTTTGGAGCGTTTGGTCTGGTGAACCCCTCCAAACATGGGGAAATTATCTCGCATTTGGAGCGTTTGGTCTGGTGAACCCCTCCAAACGCGGGGAAATTATCTCGCATTTGGAGCGTTTATGGCCGCGAATCCCTCCAAACGTGGGGAAATTATCTCGCGTTTGGAGCGTTTGGTCTGGTGAACCCCTCCAAACATGGGGAAATTATCTCGCATTTGGAGCGTTTGATTTAGCGTGATGGCAGCATAGCTTAACTGCGAAGATACTAACTCAACTACTCCTGAGTGTCAGCAGCAGCAGTAGGTTCCGCAGCCGCGTCGCTAGAGTCTTGAGCTTCGCCGTTAAACTTTGCTAAGCAAGCGTCTTTATCTGCCATAATCGCGCTTAGAAGTCCGTGAATAAACGCAATAGCTTCCTCATCGCTATACATTTTGGCAAGCGCAATAGCCTCATCAATCGCAACCTTATCTGGAATTTCCTCGTTAAGAAGCATTTCCCAAACTGCAATGCGCAAAATATTACGATCAATAACAGCCATTCTTCCAACTTTCCAGCCGGTTGAATAACGGTTAAGCGTCTTGTCAATTCTGTTGCGTCGCTCTCCCACGCCTCGAACAATCTCAATAGCGTACTCTGGGAGCGGAGTTTGAGCACCAGGCTCTTTAACGCGCTCCTCCAGCAAGGAAAGAATAGGCTGATTCTTTTCATCCGCCTCATAAAGCGTATTCAAAGCCCTCTTACGAGCAGTGGAACGTGCCATAATAGTGCCCTTCTGTGCAAAGTATTAAAAATACGCGACCCAGCAACGAATAATCGCCACCGGGTCACACTATAAAAATTATTTAGAAATAAATAACTAATTTAATTAGATAACTAAATTAATTAGATAACTAAATTACTAACTTAATTAGATAACTACTTCTTTAGTTTTCGCGACCAAGGTAAGAGCCGTCACGAGTGTCGACCTTCACCTTTTCGCCTTCACCCACGAAGAGTGGAACCTGGATTTCAGCGCCAGTTTCCACGGTTGCAGGCTTAGTGCCAGCGTTAGAACGGTTGCCCTGCAAGCCTGGCTCAGTATGCGTAATAGTCAAAATTACGGAAGCTGGAAGCTCAACGCTCAAAGGAGTACCGTCATGGAAGCTTACGATGCAGTCGGTGCCTTCAAGCAAATACTTGCTCTGCTCGCCAACCAAAACCTTAGGAATATAAACCTGATCGTAAGTGGTCATATCCATGAAGACGAAGTTGTCGCCATCTTCGTAGGAGTATTGCAAAGTACGATTATCAACGGTCTCGAACTCCATCTTCATGCCGGCATTAAAAGTCTTGTCGACAATCTTGCCCGAGAGCACGTTCTTAATGGTGGTGCGCACAAAAGCAGGACCCTTGCCTGGCTTCACGTGCTGGAACTTAACAACGGTCCAAAGCTGACCTTCAAGGTTCAAAACCGATCCATTTTTAATATCATTGGTAGTCTGTGCCACGAGTTACCCGTTTCTTTCGCTAATAAAGCTGCAATTTTAGCAGCTTAAGAAATAAACCTTGCCTATTATGCCACAAAGCGTCAACTTAATAGATTTACAAATCATTTTTCAACAAATCCAACAGCTTTGACACTAATTCAGCAACATCAGATTTAGGCGCAGTACTTGTCAAAACCGACATTCCAAGCATTTTATCGCCGCTTTTAATAATCATGAAATAGTTGTACACGTTCTTAATTCCCTGGCCTCGATGCGCCATAATAGTTATGCCGCTTGGAATTCTAACGCCATCAGCCGCAATATTATAACCTGTTGGATTAGTAATAAACGAATTTCCCATTGCTTTCGAAAGCATCATCGCAGCATCATGAGCGGAAGTGTAATTATCGTTACCCGCTTTCGCCGCATTAACATCGCCAAATTTACGCTCAAACGAAGTGTCCGAGTAGTCGTTACGATACAACCAATTATTTAATCCATCTAATCCGCCTTGAGCATCTATAAGCTCGTTAGCGGAAGCATTGCTCATCGTTTTAATAACGTTTTCGTACTGTTTCTCATAGTTATAATCTGCCACTTCCTGAGCATGCAAGATTACAGGGAAATAAAAACCAACAGCCGGGAATTGAGTGTGCGAATCGTTAGTCTCATACACAATCTTGTTTCTATCTGAAATAGCAACAGATACGTAATAATTTTGCGCAAAATCTTTTATTAAATTAGTAATTTTTTGCGTATTCAGTTTTTTACCTGCAGAAATAGCGCTGTCACTATTGTCTTCATTTTCTTTACTGTCGCTATCGTCACTGCTGTCGCTATCGTCGTCTGAATCCAAGTCATCATCTTCTTTAACATGCTTCTTTGGTTTCTTCTTCGTTTGCTCTAATTTAGCTTGATTACGCGCTTTAGCAGATTGCTCATTATTGACGTACCACCATACGCCGCCGCCTATTACTAAAACGCAAGCAACAATAGCGCTGATTACAGTAATAATGATTCGCTTCTTATTTTTATCCGCATTCGCATCGTAATTTGCAACATCAGCTTGAAAATATTGCGCATCATTTGCGTAAGGCTGATTCGTCGGATAAGAATTTTGGTAAGAAATCGCTTGCGTTGGAGCCTCTTGCGATTCATTTTGCACGACATTATCTTGCTGCATACTTGCTAATGGAGCGCCACAAGTATCGCAGAATTTGCTATTCTCCTCATTTTGACTGCCGCATTGTGTACAGAACATATTCTTCCCCCGACTAAATTAAATTAACGAATCGTAATAAATTAACGAGCCGTAATAAATTAACGAATCTTGTTGATTTTACAATAGTATTACAACAAAGTTTTACGCAACGGAACGTAAAATAATACGTGCTTCATCTTAGTTACGAAATCTTAGTTACGAAATCTTAGTTACGAAATCTTAGTTACGAAATCTTAGTTACGAAATTGCAAAAAAGTTACGCACCGTATTCACGCAAGTAGTTTGCAGCGCGCGAAGCTAATTCCTCATCCATAACTGGCTTACCGTCAGCATTAGTGAGTTTTTGAGCTGCAGCGAAAATTTCACGCACGTTTGCAATTGGCAAAACTGGGAATCCAAATTCTTGCTCGACTGCTTTTACTGCGGAAAGCTCGCTGTCTTTTGTGCGCTCCATTCTGTCTACCGCCAAAATCAAGCCAACAACTTGCACATTTGCTTCCGCTTTAAGCTTTGGCAAAGTTTCGCGAACTGCAGTTCCAGCGGTCATTACGTCGTCGACTAACAGCACTTTCATGCCGTCTTTTAGCGGCTTTCCAACCATAATTCCGCCGTCGCCGTGATCCTTGCGCTCTTTGCGGTCGAAAGTAAAGCCGACTTGCATATTGTGATTATTTGTTAAAGCCATAGCCGTCGAAACAGCCAGCGGAATTCCCTTATAAGCAGGGCCAAAAACAGTGTCGATATCTTGCGGAAGTTTTCCGTCTTCAATTCCTGCAATTACACGCTGAGCGTAGTATGCGCCTAGATTTGCGATTTTCATGCCGTCGTCAAAAGCGCCCGCGTTAATAAAATAAGGCGATTTGCGGCCAGATTTCAGCGTAAAGTCGCCAAATTTAAGCGCGCCTGAATCAAGCAAAAACTTTGTAAAACGTTCGTCTAATTCTGCCATTTTCTTCTCTCTTTCTTTTGAGTATTTTTATTTTTGATTGATATTTTAAGATTTTACTTGCGATTTATTTGCGATTTATTCTCGCATTATTCTCGCTTCAGCGCCAAGTTTTGCCTTCAGCAAGCAAAGACGCAAGCTTTGGGCGAGAATCAAGCAAATCGTCAAGCTCGCGCGCAATTCGAATCGGAGCAGTAGGATCCACCAGTGCCGCCGCACCAACTTCTACAGCATTCGCGCCAGCATACAAGTATTCCAAAGCTTTTTCGCCAGAATCAATGCCACCAATGCCAATAATCGGAATATCTGGCATAGCTTGGCGCACTCGCCACACGAATCCAAGTCCAATCGGGAAAATCGCAGGGCCGGAAACGCCGCCCGTGCGGTTCGCAATAATCGGCTCGCCGGTTCGAATATCAATTCGCAAACCAACCAGCGTGTTAATCATGCTTAAAGCGTCCGCTCCAGCATCAACCGCAGCTTTGCAAATCGACACAATATCCGTCACATTTGGCGTCATTTTTACAATCATCGGCTTATTAGTCATTGCGCGAAGTCGCTTAATTAGGCGGTGCAATGCCACAGGATCCGTACCAACGCTCATTCCGCCATGAGTTACGTTCGGGCAGCTTACGTTAATTTCAAGCATGTCGGCCGCGGAATCAGCAAGCTTTTCAACAACTTGCGCATAATCGTCGTCGCTGTGGCCAGCAACATTAGTAATAACAAGCGCTCCCATGGATTTTAATTTCGGCAGCTCGTCTACTAAATAGTGGTCAACTCCAGGATTTTGCAAGCCGACTGCGTTTACCATTCCGGAAGGTGATTCTGCAGTGCGCGGAGAAGGATTTCCTTCCCAAGGAACAGGAGAAACGCCTTTTGTGCAGATTGCGCCGAGCTGACTTACGTCGTAAAAGCGTCGGCATGCTGCGAGCTGGAAAGTTCCGGAAGCGGTTCCAACCATGTTCTTCCACTTAACGCCTGCAACTTGAGTTGGGTGCTTCCATACGTGGCTTTTATCGAAACCGAAAGTTTCAGCGGAATTTGTTGCGGAATTTACGCTATTTTCAGCATTGTTTACAGCATTTGCGCTATTTACAGCATTATTTACAGCACTCATATTTTTTACTCCCAACCCAAACGATTCGCATCAAAAACTGGACCGTCGTTACAAACTTTCAGTCTGCCTTCCAAAGTATCAACCACGCAAGCAACGCAAGTTCCATAACCGCATCCCATGCGCGCCTCAAGACTTAACTGGCATTTAACACCGCGCTCATGCGCCCAATGCGCCACAGCTTTCATCATCGGCAATGGTCCGCAAGACAAAATAACAGTTGGCAAATCGTCGCCAAAATCAAAATGATGACTCTGCTCAAGCTCGTCAAGCAGCGTAATAACAGTGCCTTCAGCATTCGTAATACTGTGTACGTCTGAAATATATTCCTTCATTAAGTCGTCTGCAAAACGCTTACTACGGTAGCCGAGAACTGCTGTTACGCTAGAATCCTTGCGATTGCTTAAAGCTTGAGCTGCGCAAATAATAGGCGGCACGCCCAATCCTCCGCTTACAAGCACATAATGCGCAGCCTCATCAATATTAAATCCCAAACCCAAAGGCCCTAAAGCATCAACCGTGCTTCCCGGCTTAAGCTTTGCAAATTCTGCTGTGCCTTTGCCAATCACAGCAAAAATAAGCGTAAAAGTATCCCCTTCTACGCTAGCAACTCCAAAAGGACGCGGAAGCATAGCAGTTGGGTCAGGAGAATACAAATTCACGAATTGCGCAGGAGTAGCTTTTTTAGCAATCTCAGAATCTCGCAAAGTTAAACGGTACACGCCTTCGTCAAGCTTTTCGTTATTAAGCACTTCTACAGCTCTACGCCCCCAAAGACGCGAATATTTTGCGCTGTTGCTTTCGTCTGCAGAACTTGATCCGGAAGAGTCAAAAGCGTCTTCACGTAACGTAATCATGGCGTTTCCATTGGCTTTTCGCGTTGGAATAAACATGCCATCACTCATGTGGTTTCCCCTACCCTTGTATGTGTTGTACCGTTGCGTTTTGTTTTATTTATTTTTTAGTTTTTAAGTTTTGATTTATTAAGTTTTTATTTTTAGTTATACATTTTAGCGATGCGTTGCTTTTCTAGCTACGCGTTGCATTTAGCGATATACCGCTTTTATCGATACACTGCATTTCTTAAGTCGTCGCGCATATTTCGCGCAGCAGCATACGCAGAATCTTGCACAATATCAAGAATATTATCAAGAGACATATTTCCTTGATTTTTCGCATAATCTTTAGACTTTCGCCACGCGCCAATAATACCGCGAGAAGAGTTCACAATAGCACCATCACCATTTTTATCGAACATTCCAGCAACATCTTGAGCGGTGCCGCCTTGAGCGCCGTAGCCTGGAACTAGGAAGAAAGTGTGCGGCATAAGCTCGCGCAAACGCTTTCCTTCTTCCGGATGAGTGGCTCCAACCACAGCTCCAACATTCGAATAACCATGCTTTCCAACGTGCAGCGCGCCCCAGTTTTCAATCAAATCTGCCATATGCTCGTACACTGGCTTTCCGTCTTGCAAAATAAGCTCCTGAAGCTCCTTGCTAGAAGGATTTGAAGTGCGAAGCAGCACAAAAATGCTTTTATTATGCGAAACTGCTTCGTCAATAAAAGGCTTCACGCCGTCCGAACCCATATAAGGGTTTACTGTAAGCGAATCTTCGTGCCAAACGTCCAGATTTTCGTAATTTTTAAGAAGATTTTCAAGAGATTTAGAAAGTGCGTTGCTATTAGTTTTACTAGTTTCGTCTTCAAAATATGCTGAAAGATTAGCAAAACCGCTTAAATGAGCCGCATACTGGCCTGCAGTAGAGCCAATATCTCCTCGCTTTGCGTCTCCTATTACGATTAGTCCACGCGATTTTGCGTATTCGCAAGTCATTGCGTACGTGTCCATTCCAGCGGAACCTAGAGCTTCATACATTGCGATTTGCGGCTTTACAGCAGGCACAATATCTGCAACTGCGTCAATAATCGCGCGATTAAACTCAAAATAAGCTGTAGCTAAAAGAGTTGGCAGCGCATCTTCGCCGTCCACTTCTTGCAAAACTTCGTCCGCAAGAGCGCCAATAATTTCTGCAGGCACAATTCCTGGCTTAGGATCCAATCCCACAACGCTAGGATTTTGCTTAGATGCAATCGCTTCAATTAATTCGTCCATTTGCTACCAACCTAAATTATTTATTTCAATCACATTCTTTAAAAACTTAAATCACATTCTTGAGAACGCAATTTCCGAACCAATAATCGTTGCAACCGGCCTACCTGTAAGCTGCCAGCCGTCAAAAGGAGTGTTTCGAGCTTTAGAATGGAAGGAGTTCGCGTCAACCGTCCACTTCTCTCGCATATTAATCAGCACTAAATCAACGTTTTCAGGATGCTCAGTAATATTTAAGCGCAAAGTTCGCCTATTCGCGCATTTCGAAGAAACGTTAAGCAAAGCCGCAATATCCGTAGGTCTTCTGCTCATTAATTGCATTGGATTTACCGACATTAATTCGATTAAATGCTTATCATCCGCGTATCCTGCATCAACCAAAACTTTGCGGCACACGCCGTACGCGCATTCAAGACCGATAATTCCGTTAGGAGTTTTTGCGAAATCTCCTGACTTTTCTTCCGCAGTGTGAGGCGCGTGATCGGTTGCAATCATGTCGATTGTGCCGTCTGCAATAGCTGCGAGAGTTGCTTGACGATCCGCTTTAGAACGAAGCGGCGGATTCATTTTTGCCATCGCGCCGTACTTCAGCACGTCCTCGTCGCACAAAGCAACGTAGTGAGGAGCTGTTTCGCAAGTAATTGGCAAACCTTCTTTTTTCGCTTTACGAATCGCTTCAAAAGCTGCAGCCGTGCTCACATGCTGGAAATGCACGTGCACGCCGGTTTCGCGGGAAGCGTCAATATCTCGCTGAACAATTGCAAGCTCTGTTGAAGCTGGGATTCCGCCAACTCCAAGCATTTTCGCAACCGGCCCCTCGTTCACAGCTCCCGTAGTATGATGCTCGCAATGCTCAACAAAAGGCAAACCGGTTTGCTTTGCCATAGCTAGCACATCTCGCAAAATTGGTTCCGGAACTGCAGCACCGTCGTCGCTTATGGCAGTGATTGGATGCTTTTTCATAGGAGACGTTTTTTCGTCGTCGCTAACTCCTGCAACATACTTTTTCCAAAGCTCAATATTGCTTGGAGCTAAGCCTTCGCGTCCCAAAGATGCACACACGCTTAAATCGTAGCGAACAGGCAGTTTTACGCCGTAAATGCAGCCGTAGCGCTGCAAATAGTCGATTACGTTTTCTACATCAAAAGGAGCATCATTCCAAGGCTCGCCGTCAAGAGCTGGAATTGTGTTTGGCATAATCAAAACTTGCGTGTAGCCGCCGGCAGCCGCAGCCTCGCTGCCTGTCATCATAGTTTCTTTTGCCGTTTGACCAGGATCCCTAAAATGCACGTGCGGATCCGCAAAACCAGGAGCAACAACCAGGTCGCTTGCATCAATATCGCCTGTAACGCGCGCATTAGGCTCTATAAGAGCATCCTGGCGAATCGAATCCACAACAAGGTCGATTCTTTCGCCAGTATCCCACACAGAGATATTGCGCAAAGTTAAGCTGCCAGCCTTGTTCATATCACTCCTAATTTTGCGAATTTTTACAGTTATACAATAATATTAATAAATTTTTTAATTAGATTCCGCTTCTTCATCGCAATACATGCAACGATACTCGTGCCTTACGGAATCAGACTTGTAGAATTTGCGCTTAAGAGTTAGCTCACTGTTTGTTATGCAGCGAGGATTCGGGCACTTAAGATTTTCAGGCGCGCTTTCGTCTGTTTTATGCACGCGAGGATCCGCCAAAGAAATGCCGTTCGCATCAACTGCTTGCAATTCTTCTTCCGGCACGTTCACAAGATCAGTCGGCTCGTAGCCACAAAGCTCGTCGCCAAGAACGGAACTTTCCAAAGCCATGCGCATAAGCATACCGTTTTTTACCTGCTCAAAGTATGCTGCGCGAGGATCCGCGTCAACGTCAACCGCAATCTCATTAATTCGAGGAAGTGGATGCAACACAGGCATATGCGACTTAGCTTTCTGCAATTTTTCTTCCGTCAAAATATACGTGTCACGAAGTCGCAAGTATTGCTCGCGATCCGTAAAACGCTCCTCTTGAACGCGAGTCATGTAAAGCACGTCAAGCTTGCCAATAACTTCCATCAAGTCGCGAGTTTCTTCGTAAGTGCAAGAAGGAGTGTCTTCGATTCGGTCGATTACATACTGCGGAGTTTTAAGCTCATCCGGGCTAATCAGCACAAAATGAACGTTTCCAAAGCGGCACAAAGTTTCAATAAGCGAATGAACAGTGCGTCCGTAAGTTAAATCGCCGCACAAGCCAACAGTAAGATTATTGACGCGACCAAATCGCGCAAAAATCGTCGCCAAGTCTGCAAGAGTTTGAGTTGGGTGCATGTGACCGCCGTCGCCCGCGTTAATAATAGGCGTGCTCACAGCTTGCGTTGCTACGAAAGCAGCACCCTCCTTTGGATGACGCATAGCAACAACATCAACATAATTCGAAACAACTTTTAAAGTATCGTTTACAGTTTCGCCTTTGCTTGCGCTAGAAAGTTGCGCTCCTGCAAAACCGATTACTTTTCCACCCAAACGCAACATTGCTGTTTCGAAGCTTAAGCGCGTGCGCGTGCTCGGCTCATAAAAAAGAGTGGCCAACACTCTGCCATCGCAAGTGTGGGCCACTTCTTTACGGTGCGAATCAATGTATCGCGCTTTGTCTAAAAGCATTCGTATTTGAGCTGTGGAAATATCGTCCAAAGTCACAACGCTTTTGCCTGCTAACGATTGGGCAATTTCGTCACGAGAAAAAGTTTGATGTGAGGAATTAGAAGAATCAGAAACGTTGAAATTGGAGGCGTTAATTGCGTTCGTCATAATAAATATCGCTTACCTTTCGTCAGTTGGCAAGACGGCCGCGACCACACGCGACCTACGCAATTTTACTGATTAGCGTTGACGAATCTATATACGGAGTGGCGGAGAACTATAACTTATTGTGCAACATTTAATAAGTATTTAATCCAATAAATCTATTTGTTCCAATACAGCTTTTTGATTACGTCTACCATAAGTAACCTTCAAAATATAAACTGTATTTTCTTCTAAAACAACTCTGTAATAAACAAGAAAATTCTTTACAACTATACGACGCACACCAAGCGAATTCCAAGGCTCATACTTAACTACAGGTGCAAACTGAGGAAAAAGAGACAGTCTTTCAATACTAGATTTAATAAGATTAATAATTCTTACGGAAGTTTTCTTAGAAATATTAGATGCAATATAGTCTCTTATATTTTTTAAATCAGTTTCTGCATCTTGAGTAACAAGAATATTAAAAGAACTCATTACAAGCCCTTTTCTAACTCAGCAAAAACATCAGCATACGGGCGTGCTAAACCAGAAACTGACTGCTTATAACTATGCATAAGTTTTGCAGCAAAATCAGTAGATAATAATTCGTCATTTTCTTCTAAATTTTCACTACTGACTGCTTGTTTTATAGGCGCAGAAACATCAGCATAAAAAACTGAAGAATTAGCTCTTTCTTTTACATCATTACTCATTACTGCATTTTTCATTAAAATCACCTCCCGTCCTGTAATTATAACCTAAAGAAGAGAATGCAACAATAAACGCAAATCGTACTAAGATGACGCAATTACGCAATAACGCCTAGCGAGCGTAGAAAAGACGAGACATGATTTCGCGGCACTGGCGCATGGTTGCTAGAAGATCGTTTTCAAAAACGCGACCCTGGTTAGACTCGTAGCCAAGATAAGTTGCGATTCCGCCCAAAGAATACGAGTCTGTTGGAATCACATCCGCGCGAGACATTGATCCGGACCACAAGAAGTTTGCGTTGCGCACAGCGGAACACATATGCCAGCAGCGCTCCAGAATTTGCGCATCCTCATCCTCAATCAAATGCTCAGATTGCAAAGCTTTCAAAGCTTGCATAGTTCCAACAACGCGCAAAGACTCGTAAGCTCCAGCGTATTGCAATTGCAAAAGCTGAACAGTCCACTCAACGTCGCTTAAACCGCCGCGGCCAAGCTTCAAATGCCTATCTCGACTTACTCCCCTAGGCAAACGCTCCGCTTCCATACGCGCTTTAAGCTTACGAATTTCAGCAAGCTGAGATTCACTAAGAGGATTTTTTGCGTAACGCAAGTCGTTCACAACGCCATCAAGAAGCGCATCCGCCAACTCTTTAGAACCTGCAGCGAAACGCGCACGAAGTAACGCTTGATGCTCCCAAGTGCTAGCCCAATTACGATAATAATTTTCGCAAGATTCAAGACTGCGCACCAAAGGGCCGTCTTTTCCTTCCGGACGCAAATCCAAATCAACCATAATTTTTGGCTCAAGAGTAAGAGAACCTTGCAAAATATTTCGCAAAATATCTACAGTTGTTTGCGCAAAATGGTGAGCTGCATTCAAATCGCAATCTTCAGCAACCGGCTTGTAAATCACCATTATGTCCGCGTCCGAGCAGAAGTTTACTTCCCTACCGCCGTAGCGACCAAGAGCAATAATCGCGATTTCGGCTTGAGGAGCGCTGAAATTCATGCGCAAAGCAGCCTCGCGCATAGACCAGCACAAAGCCGCATCTAAAACAGCATCAAAAACGTCACTCATAGCGCGCATAGAAGTATCGTCATCAATAAGACCACACATCCAAGCTAAAGCAACGCGCTCGATTTCCTGCCGGCGAAGAGCACGCAAAGACTGCGCAAAATCCGCAATATTACTAGCATAACGCGCAACCATTGCGCTAGTTTGCATATCAAGACTTGTTCTATCGCGCGCAGATAGCGCTTCGTCGTCGCCAAGCCAAGTAATAGACTGCATCGACTGCATCATAGCGTCGCCAAGATAGCGCGAATCCGCCAAAACATGGCAAAGACGCTGAGCTGCAGAAGGAGAATCACGCAAAAAACCAAGATACGTATTCTTACCGCCAAAACGCTCCGCAAGACGCCTCCACGCAAGCAAACCCATATCCGGATTCTGGCCGTCACCAAGCCACTTCAACACTGCAGGAAGCAGAATCCTGTGAATTTTAGCAGCCCTAGAAAGCCCCTCAGTAAGCGCTTCAACATGCAATTGTGCGGCGCGAGCATCCGCAAAACCAATAGACGCAAAACGAGCACGAGCAGCCTCCGGCGAAAGTACAATAGGATCCGCATCCGTTTGCGCATTAATCGGAAGCATAGGACGATAGTAAATATCCTTATGCAAATTGCGGATTTCGCGGCGAGCTTTATCAAAACGCTCAACCAATTCCTCCGGGCGCAGACGCACAGCACGCGCAAGACGACGAATCTGATCATTATTATTAAGCTGCTCTGCAGAAATTGTGCGAGCACGATCTAAACCGCCATTACCCTGCGCACCCAAATCTGGGAACAAATGCGTGCGATGCATGCTCCACATTTGCTGACGATGCTCAAGCACACGCTCAAAACGGTAGTGTTCCGCCAAAATCGCCGCCTGAGACCTAGAAACGTAGCCACCCTGAGCCAACGCATTCAAAGCAGAAATAGTATCCCTTACACGAAGCGACTCATCCTCACTCCCGTGCACAAGCTGCAGCATTTGCACAGTAAACTCAACGTCGCGCAAACCGCCGCGGCCAAGCTTCATGTCCAAATCGCGCTGCGAAGCCGGAATAAGCGACTCCACTCGCTGACGCATGTGCTGGCAGTCCGCCACAAAATGCTCACGACCCGAAGCCTTCCAAATAAGCGGCTCAACCATAGCGCGGTAAGCTTTACCAAGATCCGCATCCCCAGCCGCAAGCCTCGACTTCAAAAGCGCCTGAAACTCCCAGCTACTCGCCCACTTCTCGTAATATTCACGATGCGATTCAAGACTGCGCACAAGCGGACCGTCCTTACCCTCCGGCCGAAGCGCAGTATCAATCTGCCAAAGCGGAGGCTCCGCAGAGCCAATAACAACCGACTGGCACACTTTTTGCAAAACCATCGCAATAGACGCGCCAACGCGCAAAGAAGCATCCTGATTCTGCTTATTGCTAGAATCCGCCGGCTCCACAACATAAATCAAATCAATATCCGAAACGTAATTAATTTCTTGCGCACCAAGCTTACCCATAGCAATAATCGCAAACCTGCACGCGGAAGAACCAGTAACCTGGCCGCGCGCAATAGTCAAAGCCGCCTCCAAAGCAGCATCAGCCGCGTCGGAAAGCTTAAGACTAATATCAGGCTGCACTTCAACAGGGTCGGCGCTCGCTAAATCAGCCGCCATAATCGCAGCAACATGCTCACGGTAGCGCGCACGAAGAGCAGAAACTGCTTGCGCAAAGCCAAGAGAAGTTAAATGAATCGTGTTAGAAGCGTTATTTTCGGAAGAAACAACCGTAGCTTCGTAAGCCTGAATTGCGCAAAGCAAATCAGCACAACGCTCATCACGCGTCATAGAAAAAAGATGATCCGGATCACTTGCCGCAGCCATAATAAGATTCGGGTGCGTGCGCATCCAATTCCCCATCGCATTAGAAGCGCCCAAAACTTGCATAAGCGAAGTAAGTGGATTGCTCATAGAAGAATTACGCGATTTTTCTGCAAGCTCAGCAATAATTTTCGGCTGCGACTGAGAAATATCGCGCAAAGCCGCAACAGCAGCATCCGGATCTTCCGCGCGGCCTACATAGTCCAAAATTTGCTGCGGATTGATTGAAATTTGAGAACAGTTTTTGCAAATATCGCTTATTGCATCGCGAGCTGAATCAGGGCGTGCGAAGCCGGCTTTAATGAGGATTCTTGAGGTGAGTGCGAAAGAGTTTGTGCTGCTTTCGTTGCAGTTGGTTTCAGCAGTTGCAATATCTTTTTTATTCGCACTTTCCATACCGCAACTCTACACTGTGGTGATGTACAAGGCGAAGAAACTACCTGCTTTCGCGCTCATAATGTGGCGCGAGTTTTGGGGGATTTCTCTCCTCGCACGTCCCGTCCTTCGTGCGCTCTGGCTGTTAAAGGCGTTTAGTGTGTTCGCCTATCTTTAAAGAATGTAGCTTCTCAGTCCTCTTTTAGTGCTCGTAGAGAAATCCCCCAAACTCTGCGTGTTTAATCTTTAATAACCTCATTCAATCGCAGAGATTTTTCGATTTTTCTTCTTCGCTCGGCTTGTCAGCAGCCTTCGGCTCTGACGTCCGCCTTCGTTCAGTGCGAAAAATCTCAAATCTCTACCACACTAATATTCCTACAACTAAAGCAGCAAAAACTATAAGTTGGGCGTAGGTATGAGTGCCTGACGTGACGCGTGCAGCAGCATGAGTGTTAGCGTTCTCTATGCAATAGAGAATCAACGTCAGCAGAGCAATGGTGCAAAGCTACAGGAACAGTGTGTGCGGCAGCATTAAAAAATCCCTCGCGGATTATCAGAGGATAACCTGCGAGGGAATTTCGCGAGACTACATTCCGCTCCAAACGCGCGCGACGACCTGCTTGAGCGCAGCGATTTAGCGCGCGAAAGCAACTCGGAGCGGAAACTCGCTCAAGTTGGAAGTCCAGTGGACTTCCAACGCGAGTTTCGTAAGCGAGAGCTTAGAGCGCGAGCACCATCTCACGTTTGGAGCGATTAGGTTAGTCGTTAGAGTGCTTGCGACGGCGAGAAGCAACGCCCGCAGCGCCGAAACCAGCGAAGATTGCGGCAAGACCCGCAAACAAGCCAGTAGCAGCACCCGTCTTAGCAAGATGATGATCAGAACCACCAAAGCCATTAACCGCAGCCTTAGCATCACGCAACTGCTTCACAGCCGCATCCACCTGAGCCTGCGTTGCGTTAGCATCCGCAAGAACACGCTTAGCTTCAGCAAGAGCCTTCTTATAAGCTTGAGCCACAGCCGAATTACCGCGCACATTCAACGCACTATTAATTTCCGCTTGCAAAGCAGACTTATTAACAGCATTAGCGTTGGCATTATTCGCGTAACCGTCACCTTCGTGACCACCAGCGTTAGGAACGTAACCGTCAAAACCGTTACCATTGCCGCCATTATTGAACTTGTCAATAATACGCTGCTTAGCTTCACGAAGCTTCCTCAATGCTTCATCAACCTGAGCCTGGGTTGCGTTTGGATCGGAAAGCACGCGGCGAGCCTCATCCAAAGCCTTCTTATAATCATCAACCTCAGTAGAGCCAGCAATCAAGTACGAAATGCCATTGCGGAAGGCTGGATCATCATCCGCCTCATTTTGCAAATCAGCTTTATTCGTCTTATGACCGTTAACCAAAGCATTCTTAGCGTCACGAAGCTTCCTCAAAGCCTCGTCAACCTGAGCCTGGGTTGCGTTCGGATCATCAAGAACCTTCTTAGCATCCTCCAAAGCCTTCTTATAAGCATCAGCCTCCGGAGTACCAACAGCATTCTGGAATTCTGGAGAATTCTCAAAATCACCATCAGAATCATGCTCATTCTTCAGATTCTTCTTATCCGTCGCATACTTTCGAGCAATAGCATCCTTAGCATCACGAAGCCTACTCAAAGCCGCATCAACTTGAGCCTGGGTTGCGTTTGGATCGTCAAGAACGCTCTTAGCATACTCAAGAGCCTTCTTATAATTATCAATCGCAGACTTAGTAGACTCATCATCCGGATTTGCGTTCAGATTACTAATAGCATTAATGAATCCAGGAGAAGACTCAAAGCTACTATACTCACTATGCTCCTCACGCAAAACATACTTGCTCGTACCATAGTCGTCAGTAATCTTCTTCTTAGCTTCCTGAAGCTTCTTCAAAGCCTCATCAACCTGAGCTTGGGTTGCGTTCGGATCATTAAGAACCTTCTTAGCATTCTCCAAAGCCTTCTTATAAGCCTCAGCATCCGGAGTGCCAGTAGCATTCTGATACTCAGGAGACTTAGTGAAGTCGGCGTCTTTATCAGATTCAGACTTCAACTCTTCTTTCTTAGTTGCATAGTCTTTTTCTATCTTCGACTTAGCTTCTTGCAGCTTCTGAAGAGCGTCGTCAAGCTGCTTCTGGGTTGGAGCAGTTTCGCCAGGCTTCGGCTTGCCAGTAGTGCGGTCGAACTTGTCAAGGAGCTTCTTGGCATCCTCAAGAGCCTTCTTGTAGGTTGCCATGTCGACGTTATCCTTGCCGTCTTCGTCCTTCTTAGCCTGAGCGTTCTTGAACGCAGGAGTGTCCTCGAACAAGCCATTGCGATTGTCGTCGGCTCCGTCCTTAGACTTATCAAATTCTTGTTGCAAGTCATGCGGACTGGTGACGTAGTTCTTAAGAATCTTTTCCTTAATTTCCTTAAGAGCCTTTTGAGCATCGTCAACTTCTTGCTGAGATGGAATTTGCTTTCCAGCTGGGATATCAGCCTTTGGTGTGCCATCCTCATTGAACAACTCAAGAAGATCATTGGCTTTCTTTAGAGCGTCCTTGTACGTTTGTACATCTTTTTTGCCGTCAGCATCCGTCTTGGCAAGAGCGTTCGTATACTCGGTAGACTTTTCGAACTTGTCTTTGTCTTCCTTTGCCTGACCGTCGTCCTTAAGTTCTTTCGTTTCCTTCTTAAGGGCAGCCGCGTTGGTCTTGAAGGCATCTTTGATAGCGTTCTTGGCTTCTTGCAAAGCCTTAAGAGCATCATCAACCTGCTTCTGCGTTGGCTTTTTGTCTGGGTCGACATTTGGATCGGTGCTATTTACCTGCGCAATCAAGTCTTGCGCAGCCTTCAGCTTCTCGTTGTAAGCAGCAAGCTTCTTAGTTGCGGAGTCGTCAGAAGTTTTATTTTCTTCAGTCTTCGCCTTTTCAAGCGCGTTCTTATACGCAACCGACGCCTCGAATGGAGGTGTTACAGGATTGCCAGAGGCATCTTTATCACCAACTTCGTTTTCAAGAAGCTTTGCATTGGTCTTGTAGACGTTGGTAACTGCGTCCATGGCTTTTTGCAAAGTTGCAAGAGCGTCATCAACTTCCTTCTGAGTTTTGCCAGTTGGATTATCAATTATGTCCTTAGCCTTCTTAAGAGCACTATCGTTAGTGTTCTCATCGAGGGCATCTACGGCTTTTTTAGCTGCATCTTTCTTAGTTTGATCAGCCTTCTGGTCATCTTTAAGCGCATCAGCATTCTTATACTCAGGTGTCTTCTTAAAGTCACCATTTGCAAAATCTTTAGCAGCGGTTAACGCATCAAGATTTGTCTTGTAATTGTCAGCAATTTGCTTCTTAGCTGCTTTAAGAGCATCCAGCGCATCGTTAATCTGCTTCTGCGTTGGACGCTCGCTAAGCGTAGCCGAATCCTTCTTAGCAAGTAAGCCACGCGCAGCCTTCAAAGCCTTCTTATATGCAGCAACATCGTCATTATCTTTGTTGCCTTCGCCCTTCTTGTCGTCAGCGTTCTTGAACTCTGGAGAGTTCTCGAAGTCGTTTTCACCGACGGTTTGCGCACCATCTGCTTTAGACTTCTTTGCTTCCTCATCAAGCTTAGTGGTAACGGTCTTGTAGTTGTCCTCAAGCTTCTTGCGTGCTTCATCAAGATTCTTAAGCGCATCGTTGATGTCTTTTTGAGTTGGCTTTGCGTCTTGCGGCGTATTTGCATCATCATGCTTCTTCAAAAGCTCCTGAGCTTTTGTCAAAGCTTCGTCATACGCCTTCTTTGCTGCGGCGGCCTTAGTGTTCTTTTCTTTATCAGGAACAAGCTTGCCATCCTGCTCCTTCATGAAGTGAGGATCAGACGCATTGCGATACGCATCAGATGTAACAGTGCCTTCGGTAGCCGCGGTCTCGCCTTGCTTCTCTTTACCGTGTTCTCCAACACTCTTTTGGAGCTTGGTGACGTCGGTGCTAAAGCCTGGAACATTGGCTTGGTCGTTCGGGTCGCCTAACAGTGCTTTGCGTGCGTCGTCAAGATCTTTTTTAGCTTTGTTTACCTCTTCTTGCGTTGCATCAACTTTTACAAGCAACTCTTTTGCTTTGTTAAGCGCTTCGCCATATGCATCTACAGCATCTTTAGCGGCATTATTCTTAGTATCATCAGCAGTTGTACCGTCAGCTTGCTTGAAATCAGGCTGATTTGCATTCTTGAATGCAGGCGTCTTCTGAGTATTGTCATGCTCGTTAACAGACTTAAGCAGCTCGTCGGTCTTGGTTGCAAACTTGTTCAACTCAGCAGCTGCGTCGTTCATTTCCTTAAGGATTGTGTCAACATCCCTATCCAGCGGCTCACCTTGTGCATGTGCCTGAATATTATCCAATGCATTCGCATTATTAACATCAATATTCGCACCAGGAGTGTTAGAAGTTGGGATTTCTGTACCACCTTGCTTATCCTTAGGCATCTTTTTCTCAAGCGCCTGGTGTAGCTTCGTTACGGCATCGTCATACTTCTTCTTAGCAGCCTTTGCCTCTGCACTTGCATCAGTTTCAGATACGTTCTTATACGCAGGGCTGAGCTTTATAGCAATATCGTTAAACACAGCTGCCGAAAGCCTACTGGTATTAGTTGCATACTTGTCGATGACTTTACGTGCTTCTTCAAGAGCTGTCTTGGCTTCATCAATCAGTTTTTGAGCTGGAGCAGTTCCACCATTCTTAGCTTCTTCTAGCTTCTGCTTAAGCTCCTTAGCTTTGTGATATGCATCGTTGTAATTCTTGAATGCAGCGGCAGCATCCTTATCGCCAGCATGCGCCTTATCGAAAGCGTTAAAGTATGCAGGCATAAGATAACCGCTAAAGTTATCCGCAAGAACTTTCGTAAGTTCATCAGCATTAGTTGAATAACCTTTATGAAGTGCATCTTCTGCCTTAGTTAACGCTTCTTTAGCATCATCAACTTCTTTTTGAGTTGCTTTGCTGTTCTTAAGAACCTCACGTGCCTTAGCTAACGCGTTGTTATAGTTGTCAACGGCAGTTTTAGCAGCTTGTTTCTCTTGATCGTTTTCGCCGTTAGTCTGCTTATTAAGCGCATTCTTATAGAAAGTACTCTGCTTGCTTGCATCATTCTTATCAGGATTATCAAAGGTGAGCTTTTCAGCAGTTATCAGCTGCGACTTATCGGTAGCTTTAGCATCAAGTGCCTTCTTAGCAGCCTCAAGAGCTGTAATTGCAGCGTTAACATCCTTTTGAGAAGCGTTAGGATCTGCTGAAAGATCCTTTGCCTTTTTAACAGCGTTATCGTATGCTTCACGCTCTTCTTTAGTTGCGTTTTGATAGGCTGGGTCGGCGGTCTTAAGTTTTTCTTCGCCTTGCTTATCAGTGTCGCCAGTCTTCACCTTGCCATGCTCAGCAATGGCAGCGTTAAGCTTATCTTTGTTAGTGGTAAATTCGTTAAGCTTTTCGCGTGCGGCATCAAGCTTAGCCTTGGCAGCATCAACGTCCTTTTGCGTAGCATTGACGTCATCTTTTAGTTCTTTAGCTGCTTGAAGCGCTTCATCATAAGCTTTCTTAGCAGCCTTAGCTTTCTCATTCTTGGCAGTATCAGGTTTGCCATCGTCTGCCTGGAATGCTTGATCAGTAACGTTCTTATACCTGTCAGTTGCTTGCGTACCAGACGCAGGATTTTGACCTTGAGCAGGCGTGCTATCGGCTTCAATCGAGGCGTTCAGCTTATCCTTGTTGGTGTCAGCACCATCAAGAGCCGCGCGAGCCTTATCCAACCTAATCGTTGCGTTATCGATACGCGCTTTAAGCTCTTCAGACAGCTTGGAATCCTCCGTATCACCAGCTTCCTTCAACGCATCATTAGCTTTCTTCAATGCATCATCATACGCAGCCTTCTTAGCGTCCGATGCGTTGTAATACGCAGAATCGGTTGGAGTCTTCTTGTCATCCTGTGTTACCGTATGCTTATCAATAGAATCCTTCAGCTGTTGCTTCTTGTGATTCGTCTGCGGCACAAAGATAACGTTAATTGCCTTAGGCGTATTCCAAGGTTGATTGCCGTTTTCCATGTAAACATTTCTATACATCGTCAATCCATACGGCAAAACAAACAGGCGCGCTTTATATACCTTGTCTTGTTTGGCAGCAACTACTATCGGCTTAGCGTCTTTATCCCAGGAATACGATCCTGCATTCGACTCTGCATCGCCAAGGTTCACGCCAGAATTAGCAACCTGCCGATTATATTGCCAGTAAGCGCCGTCCATCTTGCCGAGCGACAACTCAGTTGTAGGCTGGCCGTTCTTGTCAATCACGTAGCCCACATGCGACTTCTTGTCTTTACCATCCACGCCTTCGTGGTCAATCTTCTCGCCGCCCGTAAGCTCGCGCAAGCCAGAGTCTGCCTCCTTTGGCGTAGCTTTCAGCAAGTTAAGAATCTTATTTGTATCAAACTCTTCTGCTTTAGTTGGGTCGTAGCGGTAAATGATGGTCTTGTGGTCTTCGCTCCAAGATAGACCTTCGTCGGTGTCGCGGCCGGCAATTTTATTATTCTTCCACGAAACGTCGTAATCCTTGCGAATATCTGCCAAACGCGTGAGCTTGTGCGCCTTTACATCAGACTTAAACTCAGCAACAGCCTTATCGGTCTTAATCTTAACGGTAATTATATTTTCTGCCTGACCATTCGAGATGCCCTTATTAGAGTCACCAGTTGCAGTAAGATTGCCCTTAAGATATTCAAGCGAAATCTGGTTCTCGTAGTCGGTAGCGCTTAAACCAAGTTCTGGATTATCTTTATTAGCTTCGTAAATAGCCTTCTTAATGCGCGCAATCTCGGCATTGTTGTAAGCGAGTGGGTTGTAAACAATTGTTGCTTTATCGGCTGCAGGAACAGAAATATCCTTTTCCGCAATCTTCTTCAACACGAGGTCACGAAGGTCAATCTTAGGAGCGTCGTTTGGATTCACTCCGTCGAAACTGATGGTAACTTTTCCGTCAGCGCCAATGGTCACCTGATCTAGGCTTACGTTATTAAGGCGCGCAAGCTTCTTTTTAATCTCGGTTTTTACTTCTTCCGAAACCTTGGTTGGGTCTTCAACAATCGGCTTATCGATGCGATCATCGTAGCGAGCAACCGTAAGCGGAATAGCCCCGGACTTAAAGCCCAAATCCGTAACCATATGGGTATTAAGAGTCTTCGCGCCAGCTACATAAGAGTTTGCATCGCCAGTTTTTTTAGTATTAATATCCGCAAACTGCTTTGCGTCGTAAGCATCATCAGAATTTACGTTAAGCTTATCATTAAGCGTATCTGGAATTTGCGTCGATTTTCCATTGACAGTTGTATTCACACCTTTAGCTTTACTTGCTGCAACAATCTGATCATTCACAGACATTTTATCGCTGCGAGTAGTTTCAACATTGGCAGCGGCAGTAATTGCTGCTTGAATCCGTTCTTTTGTAAGCGGCTGATCATATTTCAGCACTACGGATCCGGAAGTTTTTGGTGTCACAATCGTTGCCGCACGGAATGCATTTGTTTTATAGGCAACATCTTCCTTACCATTCTTAGTTACATACACAAAAATAGAACGGTTTGCAACATACTTCTCAGCGCCACCGCTGACCTTACCAATACTAAAAAGATCGCTCATCGTAAGATCAGCAGAGCCGTCAGTATCATTCTTCTTAAACTCATATGTACCAGAGAAGCTCTGACGCATATTAGCATCGCCAGAATAGTATTCAGCACCCCTCTTGCTCTTATCGTTATTCAAACCATTGTTTTGAGCAGGGAAAATAGCAATATTGGTAATCTTGCCACCATCTTTTGGTGCTGCAAAGTGGAAGGTAACCGTGTGCTTTTCGCCATCTTCACTAAACGTGTTGTCCGAGCTTCCCCAGCCATACATATTCGGCATAGTGCCAGCGTTATTCTCGTCAATTTCAATCTTGGTATTAGTGGAATCCGATGTATCAGGATTAATTTTATTAGGATCTTTACTTTCTGCAGTATTCGATGCGCGATCCGTGCCGCCCACAGAAGCATATGTAGCAGTCTTTACATCAGTAGTTTCAGTCTTAGCATCGCCGGTAGTTGCAGAATCAGAATTCTTACTATCAGTCTTGGCTACAGTCTGCTCAGCCTTCTTTTCATCAGCATTACTTACAGCCTGCTTCTTTTCTTCAAGCTTATTAGCGTCTTCCTTCTTGGCAGTCTGATCCCCAGCCTCTTTATTAGCTTCAGTCTGATCCTTCTTATCGGACTTACCAGTTTCTGCATCCTTACCCTTTTCGTCTGCAGAAGCCTTCTCGCCAGCAGCACCAGCCTTCTCAACAGCATTCTCACCAGCAGTCACAGCAGCCGGCTTGGTATCAGGAGCAGCACCAGCTTCCGCAGCCATTGCAGGAGTTGCACCAAAAGCGAATGCAGCACCAGCCAACACACCAGCGGCTCCAACCGTAAATGCCGCCACCTTGCGGGCGTCCACAGCCTTCGCAATCGCGTTGCTTAATGCAGCATCCAACGTAACCTTGCGTGCATGCCTTCTAGAATTTGAATTAGTCATGATGTACCTCCTTAATACCAATTCCCTCTGAATACGTCTTTGAAATTCATTAATAAAGAGCTATGTGCAGCAATCAAATCGTTGATTGAACAACTGACAAATACATATAAAACTTCTGCTCGGCTCAAAATTACAAATTTCTAATTGAGATTTATACTCAATAATACCGAATATACGAATATTTTGCAAATCAGTTGTTATGATGTATAGCACATGAAGCCCCCCCCCAGCGGCTTTATTTCAACGTTTTGATAGATTTTCAAGGCGGAAACTTTTATAACAAATGTAAGCTAGATTACATTTTTAACAGCGATTCTAAACACATGTTTAGAATAAATTGTATTTATTTTATGCATATATACATAGATATACATTTATGCATACTATATCAAATTTCAATACTCACTGCATTCAGTCGTGTGGATATTCGTGTGGCAGAGATTTGAGATTTTTCGCACTGAACGAAGGACGCTCGCACTATAAGCGCTCGCTGCTGAGCTTGCACGGAAAGTCCACTGGACTTTCCGTCTGAGCAAGCTCACGCTCCGAGTTGCTTTCGCGCGCTACGCTCTGAGCGCGAAAGCAGGTCATCGCGCAAATAAAAAATGCCAGCGCAAGCCATAAAATTTAGCTTACGCTGGCAATATATTAATCAAATATTACTTAGTTTTGCGTCTACTAGATTTAACGCCAGCCAAACCGACGCCAGCGAACACTGCAGCAAGAGCCGCGAACAGGCCCGTTGCAGCGCCAGTCTTAGCAACATTGTGAGGTCCAGCACCAGACTGAGACGATTTATCTCCGCCATTAGCTTTACCCTTAGCATCCGCCGAAGCACCAGCACCAGCAGCACCAGACTTAGCATCCGCAGAAGCCGAAGCCGAAGCCGCAGCCGAAGCCGCAGCCGAAGCCTCAGAACCGCTAGCGTTATCCGCATCAGTCAAACCATAACCATAACCGTGACGACCGTAGTAATAGTACCAGTCATAGCCATGCCAATCATAGCGACCAAAGTCATAATCGCCAAAGTCATAGCCATTCCAGCCGTTGCCGTTGCCGTCACCGTCACCGTCGCCAAAGTCATAGCCATCCAAGTCGAAGTCGTAGACATCGAAGTTATAGTAGTCACCAGCATCGTCGTAATCGTATCCACCAATGCCATGCCTTCCAATAAGCTTCTTAACTTCGCGCAACTTACGCAAGGCTTCATCAACCTGAGCTTGAGTTGCGTTCGGATCCTTCAGCACATTGTTGGCTTCATCCAGCATCTTAATATACTTCGCACGCTCATCAGAATTAGCAATAATGTACGAAATCTTGCTGCGGAAGTCAGAATCATCATCAGATTCCTTTTGCAACTCAGCCTTATCCGTACTGTACTTATCTTCAATGGCCTTCTTAGCATCTTTCAGCTTTCGAAGAGCTTCATCAATTTGAGTTTGCGTTGCCTTCGGATCATTCAACACATTGTTAGCATCTTCCAACGCCTTCTTGTATCGAGCAACTTCCGGATTTTCTTTATCGTCCGAAGTTTTAGAAGTCAAAGCATTTTGCACTGCTGGTGTTGCCTTGAAAACACTATGCGTTTCAGCTTCATGCTTCAAATCATCATAATTGGTTTGATACTTTGAATTAATCAAATCCTTAGCATTCTTCAAATCAGTTAACGCTTTGTCAACCTGCTTTTGAGTTGCTTCAGGATCTTTCAGCAAGCGATTAGCTTCATCCAAAGCCTTCTTGTATTGAACAATTTCCGGATTCTTATCGCCAGAGTGTTCAAAAGCATTCGCGAACTCAGGACTCTTAGTGAACTCTTCATCCTTAGCAGCTTCGTCAGTTAAGTCCTTCTTATTCGTGTCATACTTCTTAAGCTCTTCGCGCGCCTTGTTAAGTTCCTTAAGAGCCTCGTTAATTTGCGCTTGAGTTGGCTTATCTGCCAAAGGAGTTTTGTCACTACTATGCTTTTCGAGCAGATCCTTCGCCTTAGCTAAAGCTTTATCGTAATCATGCTTTGCTTTTTGAGCATCTTCAGAAGCATTAGGATCCGACACATTCTTATATGCAGGCTCCTTAGTGCTGTCGATTTTTGCAGACTCGTCCAGCTTAGTAACATCCGTACCGTACTCGTCTTGAATCTTCTTACGAGCATCGTCCAGCTTCTTATTAGCTTCGTCCACTTGCTTTTGAGTCGACTTAGGATCGTTCGCAACCTTCTTTGCTTCTTCTAACGCATCGTCATACGCTTTCTTTGCAGGCGTCTTAGAATTATCGGTTACCTTAGTTCCATCATTCGTGTAGTCCGTGTCAGAAGAGTTCTTGTAAGAAGGATCTTTCTTCGTGTCCGAATCGGTGTCAATCGACTTCTTCAAAGCATCCGTCTTAGTTGCGTACTTTTGCAAATCCTTGCGAGCTTTATCGAGATTCTCCAAAGCTTTGTCAACATCGCTTTGCAAAGCGCGACCATCAGCATGCTTTTGTACGCCGTCAAGGAAGTCCTTGTCGTCGACATTCTTATCCGTATTCTTCTTTTCGTTAGGTATTACGTTTCCGTTTTCGTCAACGTCTTTATCTAACTTATTTCCGAGTACTTTCTTAGCTTCTTCAAGCGCGTCGTCGTAAGCTTTCTTCGCTTTCTTTGCTTCGTCAGAAGCGTTTTCATCCGAAACGTTTGAGTATGCAGGATCATCTTTAGTAGCTTTATCGTCGTCTACTGAAGCCTTAAGCTTAGTAGCGTCGGTATTGTACTTTTCGATTACTTTACGAGCTTTGTCAAGAGCATCCTTTGCCTTATCAATCTCATCCTTATCGATATTGGCGTGAGGATCCTTTGCAAGCTTATTCTTAATAGCTTTCGCTTTTTCGTAAGCTTCGTTGTAATCCTTGAATGCTTGAGCCGCGTCCGCATCTCCATTATTCGCCTTATCTTTAGCGTTGAAGTATGCAGGAAGCTTATTGCCAGCAAAGTTATCTGCAACAGTCTTAGTAATATCCGTCGGATCGCTAGAAAGCTTATGCAAGTCGTCTTCTGCTTTCTTGAGATTATCAAGCGCTTCGTCAACTTGCTTTTGAGTTGCCTTTGGATCCTTAAGAACATTATTAGCATCTGCAAGCGCCTTGTCGTAAGCATCCGCGTATCCTAACGCAGTATCCTTATCGACTCCGTTTAAGCTTTCGCCATCCTTAAGCTTCTTAGCGTTGCGGTAGAACACGCTTGCAGATTCAAGATCGTCAGCTTTGTCGTTATCGTGGCTCTGCTGTACTTGAGCGTCAAGAAGCTTCTTGTTGGTTTCGCGCTTATCGAGCGCTTCCTTTGCTTCCTTAAGCTTATCTGCAGCAGTATCTGCTTCCTTCTGAGAAGCGTTAGAATCTTTAGCTACGTCCGCAGCTTTCTTTATAGCATCGTCGTAAGCTTTACGCTCTTCGTCAGTAGCGTTCTGGTAGCGAGGATCAGCATCAGAATGGTCATCCTTAGTGCCAGTATCAATTCCGCTATTAGTATTGACTGATTCGTCAAGCTTGTCTTTGTTTGTAGCAAACTCGTCAAGAGCTTTGCGAGCCTTGTCGAGAGTATCTCTTGCTGCATCAACTTGCTTTTGTGTAGCGTTAGGATTTGCTACCAACTTTTGTGCTTCTGCTAAAGCGTCGTCGTAAGCTTTCTTAGCTTCCTTAGCTTTCTCATTCTTAGCATCATCCGGCTTGCCGTCAGGAGTCTTAAACGAGTCACCGTCCAAATTCTTGTATTTGTCGGTTGCTTGTGTTCCGCTATTAGCGTCGTCACCATGCTCTTTAACAGAATCTTGCAAAGGATTCTTATCGGTTGGATCACCGTTAAGATCCTTTCGAGCTTTATCGAGCTTAAGCGTAACGTTATCAATTTTCGCTTGAAGTTCCGGATTCTTCTTAATATCTTCGTCGCTATTCTTTTGAGCTTCTTCAGATACCTTCTTAGCTTCAGCTAAAGCGTCGTCGTAAGCTTTTTGAAGCTCAGAATCAGCATTGTAATACGTTGGATCCGTAGGCGTTCCATCTGGCAAAGTCTTGTTCTTATCAACGGAAGCGATTAAGTCCTGCTTCTTGTTCTTCGTTTGAGGAACGAACAGAATATTAATTGCTTTAGACGTATTGTAAACGTGCTTGCCTTTGTCGTATACACCCATGTAGAAATACGGATGGTACGGATCCACAAACAGACGCGCCTTGTATACTTTGCCTTCCTTTGCAGCAACTGTTACCGACTCGCTATCTTTGTCGAAGCTGTACTTTCCAGCCTTCGACTCGGACTCGCTCATCTTTTCTCCAGAATTTGCTACAGCAACACCCGGCTCATTAGCGCCACCTGGAGTTTGAGAAACTATATCGAGAACTCCAATCGGCTCGTTGTTTTCGTCTATGAAGAAATTAACGTGAGAATACTTAGCTTTACCCTTCGTACCTTCACGACTAAAGTTAAAGCGGTCGGAACCATCGAGGTCTCGCAAACCTTTAGAAGCCAAATCTCCCTTAGGTGTTGCTTTGAGCATCCTAATCAAATCGTTAGTATTAAATACAGTTCCTAGCGAAGAATCGTAACGATAAATAAGCGTCTTGTGGTCTTCACTCCACTCCAAGCCTTCGTCGCTGTCACGGCCTTTAAGCTTTGTATCAGTAAATTGCACATCGTAATCTTTGCGCAAATCAACAAAACGCGTAATCTTATTATTTCGAATATCCGACTTAAACGAACCAACAGCTTTGTCTGTATTAATATTAACGGTAATAGTATTTTCATCAATACCGTTACTAACACCCCTCCTGTCGTCGTATTTATTGACTGTTAGCTCTTCCTTAGGATAGAAGTTCAAAGTAATCTGATCTACGCTAGTAAGACCGAGCTTATCATTGTTCTTATTTGCTTCGAAAATAGCTTGCTTAATTCGAGCAACATCATCCTTCGAATATGCAATCGGGCTATAAACAGGCACAGCGTTTTCGCCAGAAGGTAGCTCAATATCTCCATCTTGCAAGTGCAAGCGCTTCTTCATAACCAGCGCATCTTTGCTAATAACAGGAGGATTCTGCTGGAATAGATTATCGAAGTTGATTGTAGCGTTACCTTCGCTGTCTACGCTAACTTTACTTGCGTCAATATGATTCTTTTCAGCAACGCGCTTTGCAATAGCATTCCTGTCGTCAGCAGTAAGATTATTTGGATTTTCTACTTCCAGCTTTTCAATACGATCGTCGTAACGAACTACAGTAAGCGGTATTGCTGGGGACTTTACACCAAGATCCGTAACCATGTAGGTATTAAGAGTGTTCGAACCAAGCGCATAGTCGTCGCCATTTTTAGTGTTGATTTTGGAGAACATGTCGCCGTCGTATGCGCCCATGTTTTCCGGAATTTTTGCGTCAACCGTGTCTGGAGTGTTGTTCACAGTATTTTCGTCAATGCGCAAGCCAACACCCCCTGACTTACTTTGTGAAACAATCTGTTCAGCTACACTACCACCAGACTTGTGATCAGTTGGAAGATTCACTGCTTCGTGAAGCATTTTGCGTATAGTATCTGCCGAAAGGCGCTCGTTATACTTTAATACGATTGATTTTGCAACCTTTGGCGGCACAAGAGTTGCGGTACGGAAGTTATTAGAAGTTGCGTTGTGCTGCAAATCACCTTGGTTGTAATAAAGGAAGATCGAGCGGTTTGCGCAATAACCTTGGCCTGACGAGATTCCAGCATCCCTAAACGGCTGATTCATAATCAAATCTGCACTGCCGTCAGGATTCTTTTTGAACTCGTAAATTCCAGAATACTTCTGATGCATTGAGTCTACGCGATCGGAATCATACTCAATTATGCCCGTGTATGCAGCTTCCTCATCAGTATTAATACCATCTCTCGAATCCGGCAAAATCACAACGCGCTGAACCGACTTTCCATCTTCTGACTTTGGAAGATGATACACGATTTTTTGCTGAGAAAGAGCCGTATCAAAAGTGTTGCTTGGAGTTGCCCATCCGTAAACGTTTGGCATTGACTTGGAGAAGTCTACTTCGTTAGGTTTCTTTTCTTCTCCTGCTCTGTCTTCTTCTGCAGATTTATTAGCACTAGCTTCATTACCAGACCCGTCACTTTGCGAATCATCCAAATCAATTCCCGACAAATCTATATCATCAAATGAAATATCGTCGTTTGATTCTGAATTATTATTTTTACTATCATCAGATTGATTATTTTGTGACGAATTATTAAGAGAAGAAGCATCAGTTTCCGCAGCCATTGCAGGAGTTGCACCAAAAGCGAACGCTGCACCAGCTAACACGCCTGCTGCACCAACTGTTAAAGCAGCCACTTTGCGTGCCTTCACAGCTTTCGAAATTGCGTTGCTTACTGCAGCATCCAATGTAACCTTGCGTGCATGCCTTCTAGAATTTGAATTAGTCATGATGTACCTCCTTAATACCAATTTCTCTCTAAACAAGTCTTTGTGAATTTATTAGTGAAGAGTTTTATGTAGTAATCAAACGCTGATTGAACTACGATCAAATACACATATAAAACTTCTACTCAGCTTTCAAAAGCACGAATCCATTGTTGAGATTTATACTCAATAATACTGAATATACGAATATTTTGCAATGTATTTGTTATGATGTATAGAACATGAAGCCCCCCCCCCAGCGGCTTCATTTCAACCCTTTTTCAGATTTTCGAGACAGAACTTTCATAACAAATGTAAGCTAGATTACGTTTTTAACGGCGATTCTAAACACATGTTTAGAATAAATTGTATCTATTTTATGCATATATGCATTTTTGCGCATTTATATACAGTCGCACAAATAAAATATATCTCGTAAACGCGCTTAACATGCACGCTTACGAGATAATGCTCAAAAGCCGCAAACTACCCAATCTTCGTAAAAAGCGGCTTCACATTCGACCAAATTCTGCGCGCAACACCTGGATGATTCATCGTATACAAATGAATACCATCAACGCCTTCAGCAATTAAATCGTTAATCTGCTGCGAAGCAAAAATACTGCCTGCATCTCGCAAGCACTCAGCATTACTTCCCCAACGATCCATCATTGCGGAAACTTGCGAAGTAATTCGAGACGCACACAAGCTAGTCATGCGCTTAACTTGCGAAGCGTTCGCAACAGGCATCACGCCAGCTTCAATCGGCACGTTAATGCCAGCTGCGCGAGCTAAATCACGAAAACGCAAAAAATCCTCGTTATCGTAAAAAAGTTGCGAAATTAAATGCGTAACACCCGCATCAACTTTGCGCTTAAGATTCTCAATATCCGCCTGCAAACTTTCCGCTTCAGGATGCTTCTCCGGGTAACAAGCGCCCAAAATCGGCAAATCCGGGCGCTTGGAACGAATGTAGGAAACCAAGTCGCTAGCGTGCTCAAAAACGCCTGCAGCCTCTTGGCCCGCAATCACGTCGCCACGCAAAGCCAAAACGCCGGAAACACCAGCATTATCAAACATTTCCAAAGCTTCATCAACAGCATCGTAATCAATGTAGCGAGCTGTTAAATGAGCAACCGCGTCAATGCCATATTCGGAGCGAATCGTATGAGCAATACGCGCAGTAGCAGTGCGATCCTGCAGCTTTCCAGTGCCGTAAGTAACCGAAATAAAATCCGGGTCAAGACCCTTCAAGCCATCCAAAGTATCGTAAATAGTACCAATAGGAGATGTGCGCTTAGGTGGAAAAACTTCCAGCGAAAACTTCGGTTTATAAGCCACAACTCACCCCCTGCTCGGCTGATCGATTAGCTTGTTATCTTGCAATTCTTCCCGAACCTCTTTAGCAGCAGCAACAAGATTCTCCAAGCTCGGCCAAGTTTCAGCGTCGCCACGAGTTTTAAGACCGCAATCCGGGTTAATCCAAAGCTTTTGAGCAGGCATCTTACGCAAAATCTCGTGAATACGCTCCACAAGCTCCGCCTTACCAGGAACGCGAGGAGAATGAATGTCGTAAACGCCAGGGCCAGCCTCAGTTTCAAAATGCGCGTCGTGAATAGCGTCAAGCACAACCAAGTCGCCGCGAGAAGCCTCGAAAGAAATCACATCCGCATCCATAGCATCAATGTCACGAATAATGTCATTAAACTCCGAATAGCACATATGCGTGTGAATTTGCGTAGTCGCAGCAACTGCAGAATGAACAAGACGGAAAGCAGAAATCGCCCAATCCAAATACTTCTTATGCCAATCAGAACGACGAAGCGGCAACTTTTCGCGCAAAGCAGCCTCATCAATCTGAATCACACGAATACCAGCGCGCTCCAAATCCAACACTTCATCGCGAATAGCAAGAGCCAACTGCTGAGTCTGCTGCTCGTGAGTAATATCCTCGCGAGGCCAAGACCAGTTAAGAATCGTCACAGGGCCTGTAAGCATGCCCTTAACAACGCGATTCGTGCAGCTTTGAGCATAAGCACTCCACTCCACAGTAATTGCGGACTCGCGAGAAACATCCGACCACACGATTGGAGGCTTCACGCAGCGAGTGCCATAAGACTGCACCCAAGCGTTCTTCGTAAACTTAAAGCCGCGCAAATGCTGGCCGAAATATTCAACCATGTCGTTGCGCTCAAACTCGCCATGCACAAGCACATCCAAGCCAATTTGCTCCTGATGCTCAATGCACTTGGCAATACGATCGCGCATAAACTCGTCATAATCTTCGCGCGAAATCTCAGCTTTTCGAAGAGCGGCACGAGCGTTACGAATATCCTTAGTTTGCGGGAAGGAACCAATAGTAGTCGTTGGCAAATCCGGCAAGCCAAGCGCTTCCTTTTGCAAACGCTGACGTTCCGCCCTTTCCGGCAGTCGCACAAAATCAGAATCCTTAAGATTCGAAAGACGATTAGCAACAGCAGCATCCGCCTTCACGCGCGAACCGTCGAACAAAGCCTGATTTTTCGCCAAAACGTTACTTGATTTGCGATTTTCGTCACTTTCTGCAGAAAGATTGGCAATATCGCGAATCTCCTGCAACTTTTCAACAGCAAAAGCAAAATGCTGCAAAACGTCTGCACCCAAAGCATCCTCACCAAAAGTGCTGAAAGGCACGTGAAGAAGCGAGCAAGCAGAAGAAACAGCTACGCGATCCGTAATATTCTCACGCAAAGCATCAATAAGCCCAAGGCTCACAGCATAATCGTTACGCCAAATATTGCGGCCGTTCACAACGCCAGCAAAAAGCGTAGTCTTATCGTTCACACCATAGCGCTCAATGGCTGCAAGATTTTCGTCCTTGCCTTCCACCAAATCAACACCAACGCCGTCAAAACCAAGATTATTCACAGTCTCGTAAGCGTCAGCAATATTGCCAAAATAAGTGTTAAGAAGAAGCTTAACTTCTGCGCCCCTAGCATCAAGCAAAGGCTTATACAAAGCTTCAAAAAGCTCCAAATCGCCTTCTTCTTTATCCAAAGCCAAATAAGGCTCATCAAACTGCAACCAGGTTGCGTGAAGCTCACCAAAACGCTTAACAATACTCACATAAGCGTTACTTAACGCCGAAATCACAGACTCAGTTACTTCCAACTCCTGAGCTTCAGGCGTACGAGCCAACTTCAAGAATGTGTACGGGCCAATCAGCACAGGCTTCGTTTCCAAACCCTGCGCGCGAGCCTCCAAAAACTCGTCAAAAGGCTTAGTTCCAGCCAAATGCAAGCCTTCCGGATTCTCAACTTCCGGCACAATATAGTGGTAGTTCGTAGTAAACCACTTCTTCATCGGCAACGCCGTCACATCGCCGCGCTCACCCTGGTAGCCGCGCGCAATAGCAAAAAGCGTATCCTCAGCATGCTCAAAATTCAAAGCATTATAACGCTCCGGCACAGCACCAAGCAGAATAGCCGTATCAAGCATTTGATCATAGTAGCTAAAATCATTACTTGGAATTAAATCAATCCCAGCTTCCGCTTGCAAACGCCAATGCTTAGCGCGCAAAGATTGAGCAACCTCACGCACTTCATCCAAAGAAGCATCCTGCTTCCAGTAACGCTCAATAATCTTCTTCAATTCACGATTAGCGCCAATACGTGGGAAACCCGACACCGAAGTTAGGACCGTAGACATGTACCCTCCAAAAATTTCTTTTCGACTCACATTTTGTTTCTTTCAACTTGCTTTAGCCTAGCAAAGAAATGCGCAATTGTGGTCATTAAAGAACTTGGGGTGTCGTTATAAGCTTAATTTATATGCTTAATTTCGTGTATTTAGTAACTAATCAGTTGTAAGCAATGGAAATTACTAGCGCGCCGTCTTGATTAACGTGGCGCGAGTTTTGGGGGATTTCTCTCCTCGTACGTCCCGTCCTTCGTGCGCTCTGGCTGCTAAAAGAGTTTAGTGTGTTCGCCTATCTTTAAAGAATGTAGCTTCTCAGTCCTCTTTTAGTACTCGTAGAGAAATCCCCCAAACTCTGCGTGCTAACCATTAATAACCTCATTCAATCGCAGAGATTTTTCGATTTTTCTTCTTCGCTTGGCGAATCAGCAGCCTTCGGCTCTGACGTTCGCCGCGCTCTGTGCGAAAAATCTCAAATCTCTACCACACTGGTATTCGTACACTAAAGTCACGAAATTAAGCTACGGGTAGGTGCGCGGCGGGATTTTTATGGAACAGTGTGTGCAGCAGCAACAATGCTAGTGTTCCTTGAACAACAGGAATCAGAGTGTTATTAACTACTCGAAGGATTTGGGGGTGAGGATTGCGAGGGCCGTGGCGCCGCGCAAGCCGCAAGTTGCGAATGGACGATCAGACACAAGCACCACAACAGCTGCATTAGCAAGCCCCAAACGCATCGCCCCAAGCACATCCGGATCCGAATCCGGCGAAGAAAGCCACTGCGCAGCCATCGACATCGTTGGCTCATGCCCAACAATCATCGTCGTATGAACATCGCTTCGAACCGCTTGCAACTCGTCCATAACCGATTGCATGCCACCATCGTAAAGACTTTTGCGCGACTCAACCACAGGCGCATCACCAAAACGCTTCAACATTCTCTTCAAAGTTTGCTCAGTGCGGTTCGCGCTAGAACACACAATATAATCCGGCACAAGCTTCAAAGATTCCAAGCCCTTTGCCATAATTTTCGCCTGCTTCAAGCCCTTATCTGTAAGATCACGACCCCAATCGTCGCCCATTTGAGGAGCTTCAGCTTTAGCATGACGCATCAGCAATAAAACGTACTTACTATGGTGTGCTTTTTTCATAAGCTTTTTCATTGGTGATGCCATAATACTCTCCTACTTAGCTTGAGTATGCTCTATTTCTTGCGATTGCGAATCTTGCGGCAATTGCGCAAGTTGCACATCTAAATCGCGCAAAACTTTACGCAATTTACGATCCGAAATATCACGCAAAGACAAGTCTTCCAACTGCTCAGCGCGCTCTTCGGCTGTCATATCGTCAATATCGCTAACTGTATCTTTAGTGCCATGCTCGCGCTTTTTCAAAGCTGTAAAACCTTCAGCCATTGCGCGCGAAACAATCAAAAATCCCGTGTGACCAATCATCGCGTGATCCGGTCGCACAGCCAAACCTTGCGCTTTCCACGTGCGTTCAAGCGTTTCCTGAATCTCCGGCTCAGTCCACACGCCGCTTTCTCGCAAAGCTTCAGCCATTCGAGACATTTGCGTAGTAGTCGTCACATACGCAATAAGCACACCGCCCGGCACAATAACGCGATGCGCTTGTTCAAGTCGATTCCACGGATCAAGCATGTCCAACATAATGCGATCCACGCTGTGCGCGTCTAAAGTTTTTGCAACCGAATCAAAATCGCCAGTAAGCAAATTCCACCATTCTGGTCGCTTTCCGTAGTACAAAGTTGCGTTAGATTCAGCAATTCGCGCAAAATCCGGGCGAAGCTCAATCGTAGTAAGCTTTCCGCACTCCCCAACTGCGTCCAAAAGGCTTAAGCTCATAGCACCGGAGCCTGCGCCCGACTCCAAAACGCGCATTCCGGAGCGAATATCTCCTAAAGCGATTACTTGCGCAATATCTTTCGGATACATAATTTGCGCGCCCCTAGGCATAGAAAGCACGTAATCAACCATGCGCGGTCGCATAACAACGTAATCCCAGCCGCCAATAGCGCGAGCTGCTTTCCAAGGCTTATTGCCAGATTTTGAAAGGTCTTTAGATTCTTGATTTTCGCGTGTTTGTTGAGATTCGCGCTTTGCACTAACAGTAGTTACAACAATTCCTTCGCTTTGGCCAATCACGTCGTCGTGACAAATAAGACCATGCTCAGTTTGCGTAAATCCGCCTGCAACAAGTTGCGCAGTAATTCGCTTACCTTTACGATCAGTGAATTGAATTTTCTCGCCAATTCGTAACACTACACTACGCGAACTACCTGAACGCACTAAACACCTCGCAACTTTAAAACGACTTTTATTATTGCTACTTATTATAAGCTCACAGTGGTAAGAGGCATTGCAGAATCAATAGCAAAGTCAGGCGCGGAAGGACGCACCCCTGCTTCCACCAAATTCACGCCAAGCATTGCAACCATCGCACCGTTGTCTGTGCAAAGCTTAAGCTCCGGCAAACGCACTTCAATTCCATGCTCTTTGCCGCAAGCCAACAAATGCTCGCGAAGCTGCGAATTAGCGGAGAATCCGCCGCCAATCATAAGCGTTTTAGAACCGTACTGCTCGCAGCCCATCATAGCTTTTCTGGAAAGCACTTCCGCCACAGAATTAGCCAAAGAAGCACACACGTCGTCAACTGGAATTTCAAGACCCTGAGCCTCACGCGCTTCAACCCAGCGCGCAACAGCAGTTTTTACACCCGAGAAGCTGAAATCGTAAGGATGCTCTTTTCCGGAACGACCTTGCGTTAAGCCTTGCGGCACTTTCAAAGTATCCGGATTTCCAAGCCTTCCATGCCTATCAATATGAGGGCCGCCCGGGTATGGGAATCCAAGCAAGCGCGCAACTTTGTCGAAGCACTCGCCGGCAGCATCGTCCAAAGTTGTGCCAACAACGTCAATGCTTCTAGCAATATCGTTCACGTGAAGAAGCGAAGTGTGTCCGCCGGAAACAATTAAAGCAAGCACGTCTTCCGGCACGTCACCAAATTGCAATTGCGTTACTGCAATATGCCCGATTACGTGGTTAATTCCGTAAATTGGCTTATTTGCAGCCCAAGCTAGCGCTTTAGCTCCCGAAACGCCCACAGCTAAGCAGCCAGCTAAACCAGGGCCTGCGCTAACTGCAATTGCGTCAACGTCGCTTAAATCCATATTTGCGTCTGCTAAGGCTTTAGAAACAACCGGCACGAAAGCTTCAGCGTGAGCGCGAGAAGCAATTTCCGGAATTACGCCACCGTAGCGCGCGTGCTCCTGCATTGAAGATGCCACCACATTTGACACCAGCGTGCGTCCGCGCACAATAGCTGCGGCAGTTTCGTCGCAAGTTGATTCAATTCCTAATACGATTGCTTCGCTCATTTTATTCCTCAGTTCCGTTATTTTTTGCGGTTAAATCAGCGCACATCGTGTACGCGTCCACGCCTTCCGGCTGATAGTAGCGTTTGCGCAAACCCATTTTCGTAAAACCAAAGCGATTATACAGCTCAAGCGCAGGAACATTGTCAACTCGCACTTCTAGCAGCATGCGTTTGGCACCAATTTTTTCTGCGGTTTTGATCATAGTTGATAAAAGTTCCGACGCTAGGCCTTTTCTTTGATATTTTTTCGCAACTCCGATTGTCATTATTTGCGCATCGTCGCCATCAAACCAGTATCCGGCGTATCCACATAAAGTATTTGAATTTTCGTCAATTTCTGCATAATACGCTCGCATAGGAGCTTGCAATTCTTGCGAAATCATGCGCTCATTCCACGAGCCTTTGCCAAATAATTCGGCTTCGATAGGCGCTATTTTTTGCGCTAAATCATCGCACGTAAAATCGCATTTCTGCACTATATTGCAATTTTCGACTACTGCTGGAAATTTAGAATGCGTTATATCAACAATCATAATTACTCAAATCGTTAAAACGCTTCTATTTTTCTTTGGCTTTATTTGCCACTCCCGAGCCAAGCACATGCTTAAGCGGATTCGGCACGGAAACGTCCGGACGGCGCAAATACAGCGGCTCAACAGCTTTTACGCGCTCATTCTCGTCGGAGCAATGCTCAGCGCATTCTAAAGCGCACTGTTCGAAAATTTGCAAACCTTGTATACCCAAGTCAAGCGCGCAAACTTCTGCAATAACGCCAACGTGAGCAATATTTTGCCAATCTTCAACGTATTTTTTAGAGCCGTGACCAAGCACGTCAACGCAATAATTTTCGCTAGTTTTGCTTGCTAAATACTCGTTTACGCGAGACACAACATTCTGCGGATAGTCAATATCCATATCGATTAACGCATTTCCTTCGCAGTCATACAAAGCCATGTACACTTGGCGGCGACGCGCATCGTTTAGTGAAAGAACGTAATGATGAACAGTCGAATCGCAAGAATCGCAAGAAGTAGCAGAATTCGTAAGTTTTAGTAGCAAATCCTTTTCTATAACGCCATTTTTGCGAGCTTTTTCAAACGCACCAGAGCGCATCATCAAACTTTGAGGAAGAAGACTATCGCAGCCCAAAATTTGTGCGTTATTTGCGAAAGCGATTGCTTTTGCTGCAACTAATCCTGCGCGAAGTCCCGTAAAAGGAGCAGGTCCTACTCCCACAACCACGCGATCAATATCCGAAGGCTTAAGCCCCGCATTTTCCACAACTTTCGCAATATTTACTTGCAAACGCTCAACGTGAGTGCGAGAGTCGGTTTCAACAATCGGCTCATTGCCCACAATTCCAACAGTAGAACCAAATGAAGTGTCAATAATCAGCGTATTACTCATGTTTATTCCTCGAAGTCACGTACCCGACTAGCTTACTCGCTTAGCACAACTTGCGTTATTTACTTGCGTTTATTGCGATATTTATTGCGCATTTCTAATTACAATTTTTCAATTCGATTAAGCCAATCTTTACCAACAGCTTTTAAAGTTACGATTCGCTCGCCGTCGCTAGTAAAGTCGTCAACTTGCGAAGCCTCAACAGGCCTTTCAATATGAACTTCTAAGCGCTCAGATGCCAGCACTCCAGCCATTTGCTCACCCCACTCCATAAGCACAACAGTGCCATCTCCCGGCTCTTCCAAAGCTTCGTCAAGACCCAAAGATTCAAGCTCGTCAAGCAAACGCGAAACAGTATCTTGACCCGGAGCAAAATCTTCGCCACCCAAACGGTAAGCATCAACGTGAATTAGCGTTGCAGGCTTACCATCCGCAAAAGTGCCGTGCAATTCGCGCGCAATCGTAAAAGTTGGAGACACAATCGGCTCGCTAATTGAAAGACCTGCTCCAAAACCTTGAGCAAAAGTTGTTTTACCAGCACCAAGAGGACCTGAAAGCAGCAGAACGTCGCCTTCTTTAACAAGTTTTGCTACAGATTTACCAAGCTCGCGCATATTAGTATCCGTAGGCACAGTACGCACTTTTTGCTGTTCTAACACCATTTTGTTAATGCTCTTTCTTTTACGTTTTTTATTTACGATTTTTATTTACGATTTACGATTTGCGATTTTTATTTACGATTCCTAATTTCCGTGAGACGCAATTAGCATAATGCTTTTTTCAAGCGCATAATTTGCGTCACTAGCACCACCTTTGCACTGCTCATCCGCCCATGCTAAGGATTGAAAACATTTAGAAATACCCTCACTATTCCACCCAGGAAGTTGACGCATTGCCATCTTAAGCGCCCACGGGTTTACTTTCGCTTCAGCACTAGAAATCGTGCCGTTACGAACCGCCATTGCGAGCGCAATAAAACGAATTTTTGCAGCCAATGAACCGATTAACGCTATTGGCTCCACTCCTTGCGAAACTGCAGTGCGCGCTGCAAGAACCGCAGATCCCGCATGACCTGTAACTGCTTTGTCTGCAACGAAAAAGCCCGTAACTTGCGGATCTGCAAGCAAATAGCGGTCAACAATATCAAGAGTTATTGGATTATCGTCATAATCGAAACATAATTGCGAGCATAATGCTGCAAGCTCTCCTGTTTTACCGCCCAAAACTGCCACAAGTCGTTGCGCTGCTTGAGGCTCAATATTGCGCTTATTTTTCTCAAATATGCTTACTACAAAATTAAGTTTTGCATCGTCTTTTTTAAGATCCGGCACAGTAATTGTGTTTGCGCCAGCTTTTGTAAGACGCGTAATAATAGATTTTCCTTTAAGACCACCTTCGTGGCGCGCAATAACCCAGGTTGAGGAAGATTCTGCAAAATTATTTTCGCTATTTTCGCTATTTTCGCTATTTTTCGCTTGTTTGCAGAATTTTTCGATTGCTTCTACTAAAGTTTCATCCGCACTTTGCAAATCGTTAATAAGCACAATTGTGCCGTCGCCAAAAAGCGAAGGACCTGTAGCTTCATCAAACGCATACTTATCTGCACTAGATGCGTCAAGCTCAATAATTTCAGCATCCGGAGCACTTTGCTGTATTTTTTCGCGCAAAGTTCGAGCGTTAAGCTCGTTTAAGTAATCATCCCCTCCAACTACAAGAGTCACAGGCATAACACGTTCCGCACGCTTACTACTTGCTGCCATAATGCTCCTTAACGCCCCTTAATTTCCAACTTTTACCAATCATAATATTGCACACGAATATGCGCGCATGTTCATTCATCGGCATATTCATTCCTCGAAAATTTTCGAAGCATCCTCCACCATGCGCTTTCCCGAAGAAGCCCAAAGTTGCCCAATTATGCTCATTCGCTGCACATAAGCTCGATTGTGAAAAACGCGAAAAGCAATCATAAAAGCAGCAAAAAGTGCCACTTCCACACCAACCATAAGCCAAGCACCTGCAGAACCTTTCATCCACGGGAAAACCCCAAAAGCCGCTTCATCGCACAAATAAGCGCATTTTTCCATAAAGTTAGTTCCAATTGACGAAGCTCTGGCAAAAATAAGCGACAATCCTTCACTAAAACTTGCGCAAGTAAGCGAAATTAATCCGCAAACGGTTGCCCAATCCATAAGAGGAGCAACGATTAAATTCGCGGGAACAGACATAAACGAAACTTCCGGTTGCATAAGAATTTGCACAGGCATTGTCCACAATTGTGCAGCAAAAGTTATAGAAAGTGCTGAAGAAATCCAGTTTGGCATATATTTCGAAAGTATTTTCGTAGCCGGCACTCCCATAACCACAATTCCCAATGTTGCTGCAGAAGAAAGCGCGAAGGCATAATCCCAAGCGTATGAAGGGTTCACCACAAGCACGCCTATAACAGTCCAACTTAGCGCACTTACAGACTGGTATGGTCTTTTGAAGCAAAACGCTACTGCGGCTATTATTCCCATAATTAGCGCTCTGAGCACCGATGCTGAAGGGTAAACTACTGCAGCTAAAAGTATTTGCAGCGCAATTTGCAAAAAAGATGTGAACCATCTAGGAAGCAGCAAGTAAGAGCAACATTTGTAAATAAGCATGCTTAATAGTAAAAAGTGACCGCCTGAAACTGCCATAACATGCATAATTCCTGCGTGCTGAAAATGGTTACGCGTCATCGTTGCGTAAGTTTCATCAATTGGCTCATGCGAACTTGTCTCTTCTGCCTCCACATATTCCTGCCCGAGCATTCCAACAGTTACTCCTGGAACCAGCATGCTTCCTTGCGCATCAAGCTTTCCGGTTACGTTATGAAAAGACTGCCATAATGCGGTTAAAGATTTGTGAAAAATATCCGCGCTTTTAGTAATTACTAAAGAATTTTGCGATTTTGAAATATAAATTTCTGGTTTATTGTAATCAAAATGCGAAGATTTAATGCTTACCGGCACGCGCACGCTAGATCCGTAATCGAGCCGCTTGCATATTGGCGAATACGCGTAAAATTTCGCTTGAACGTAGCTTATTTGCCCAGCAAATTTATGCACTTGAGCTACAGCTTGACAATCTCCCATAAAACTTTTAGAAGTGCGAAGTGGCGTAATTATTGTAAATTCAGCAACGCGATCAGATTTTTCGGCGCTACTTTCAGCATGTGCTGTTTTAACTCCAGTTTCCGCATGTATTTCGCGCATCACAACGTCATTAGAAATTACGCATTGCGTTACGTAAGTAATTGCGCATGCGGCTATGCAAAAGCATGCAGTAAGCGAAATTGTGCGATTCCAAGTGAATAATTTACAGCGCATACTTTTTAGCAAATTAACCAGTGTTGTAGTGCGCCTGTTAGCACAATGCTTCACATTCTTAGCAAAAATACGCAATAATATCCACGCAAATGCCAACAAAATAAGTATTACTACTGCGCTAGCAATAATTACGTTCGCTCCGTAAAAACTATAAGTTTCCCAGAAAAACCTTCCAAGCAAGCAGCCAGCCCAGCAAGCGATTGCCACCGGCAGCATGCGAAAATCGCGGCTTCCGCGAACTCGTTGCAAATCATCACACATAATGCACCTAACTCACATACACAATTCCGCGAAACTTGTTCAAAGTTTTAGGACCGATGCCCTTGATTTGCAGCAAATCTTCTAAACTTTTAAAACTTCCTACTCTTTTTCGCTGAGCAATAATTCGTTCAGCAGTTTTAGGTCCCACTCCTTTTAAAGTTTGTAGTTGCGTAAGCGTTGCAGTATTTAGATTGATGCGAGAATTGTTGTTTTTACTAAAAGCAGATTTGCTTTCGCTGCTTTCGCTGCTTTCGCTGCTTTCTTTTCTTTCGCTGCTTTCTTTGCTTTCTATAGCTTCGCTGCTTTCGCCACTATCTTGACTTTCGTTACTTTCGCTACTTTCTTGACTTTCATTGCTTTCTTTACTTTTTTTAGAATTACTATTTTCTAAATTCTTAAAAGATTTTTTTGAATAATTAGTATTATTTTTTATTTTTGGCAATAATTCAGACTGATTATTTTGCATTTGCTGATACGTTAGCGATTGCGAAATAAGCATAGTAAGACTTGCACATAATGCCACAACCAGCACAAACATAATCGCCAAAGTATGAATAGGTTTCATATGAAATCTTGCGGAAGATTTGCTGCTTTTTAGCGCGGAGTTAAAAGAATTAAAGTTATTTTTAATATTATTTTCGATATTATTTTCGATATTATTTTCGCTAAAAGCGTCGTTAGAAAATTCAGACAAAGACGAAGCGATTCGCCTATGCGGCAAATAAGTTTTAGGCTCAGGAACCTTGCTCCCCGGCTCGTAATATTCCATGGCATCCCCCAAATTCAAACAATTCCCCAAATTTTGAAGCGATACCTCCCACTATTAACCAACTTTCACACGCTCGCAACAAAAACCACCCTCTGTGGTTAAAACCTTTAACAGCCAAAGCGACTGAAGGAACGCTCGCGCGGTTAACGCGCTCGCTACGAAACTCGCGTTGGAAGTCCACTGGACTTCCAACTTAAGCGAGTTTCCGCTCCGAGTTGCTTTCGCGCGCGCAATGCTGCGCGAAAGCAGGTCGTCGCGCCCGCGCAAACACAAATTTTCCAGCCTCGTCAAAACCAAAAGACTAAATCAGTTACAAAACTCATAGACGATACGCAAGAATAAAAAAGTGCTGTTAGGCGCGAAAAATCGCGCTTAACAGCACTAATTAAGCCGAATTTTACCTCTCGTCAGGCACAATAGACACAATCTTCGGCGCCTTCACAATCACCTTAAGCGGAGCTTTGCCGCCTAAGCGATCTGCAACAGCTTCCAAAGCGAGCTTTTCAAGCTCCGAAGCGTCAATATTCGGGTCAACTTCGAGTTTGGCACGAACTTTGCCCTTGATTTGCACAACAGCTGTTACGGTATCCGCGCCAACGTAGCGAGAATCTGCAACAGGCCAATCGGCGTGAGCAATCGACTTTGCGTGTCCAAGCTTGCTCCACATTTCTTCGCAAATATGCGGCGCAATTGGAGAAAGCATAAGAACCAGAGGCTCAACTGCTGCGCGAGGCACGTGAGGAAGAGAAGTTAAGTGGTTGTTAAGCACAATCAGCTTAGCGATTGCAGTGTTTGGACGCATTGCTTCCATTTCCACAGTCACTTCTGCAATTGTGTTGTTAAGAAGCTTAAGCGTTTTTTCGTCGAGTGCGTCGTCTGTTACTACGCAAGCGCCAGTTTCTTCGTTAACAACGTTACGCCACAAGCGCTGAAGGAAGCGCATGCCGCCAACAACGTTGCGTGTATTCCAAGGGCGAGACTCAGAAAGCGGACCCATGCTCATTTCGTACAAGCGGAACGTGTCTGCACCGTAGTTTTCGTACATGTAGTCTGGCGTCACAATATTCTTTAAGCTCTTGCCCATTTTGCCGAACTCGCGGTTTACTGCCTCGCCATGCCATGTAAAGGTTGGCTCACCAGCGCCGTTTGAAGCGCCTTCTTCAACTTCGTCGGCTGGCACGTACTGTCCGCGCTCATCCGTGTAAGCGTAAGCCTGAATCATGCCCTGGTTAAACAGGCGGTGGAAAGGCTCAGCAGAATCCACGTAACCCAAGTCGTAAAGCGCCTTATGCCAGAACCTTGAGTAAAGCAAGTGCAAAACTGCGTGCTCTACACCACCAACGTAAAGGTCAACGCCGCCAGAAACGTGCTCTTTGCCTGGGCGGTTTGTGCCCATCCAGTAGTCGTATTCGTCGCTGTCAACCATGTGCTCAGCGTCGTTTGGATCCAAGTAGCGCATGTAGTACCAGCAGGAACCAGCCCAGTTTGGCATTGTGTTGGTGTCGCGGTAGTAGGTTTTTACGCCGTCGCCAAGATCGAGTTGAACTTTTACCCAATCATCGTTTCGGCTCAAAGGCGCTTCAGGCTCCGAATTTGCGTCGTCTGGAGCGTAAGTTTTTGGCTGATAATCTGGAACGTCCGGCAAAGCAATTGGAAGCTCGCTATCCGGCACCAAGTGAGCTACACCATCCTCATCATAAACGATTGGGAATGGCTCACCCCAGTAGCGCTGGCGAGAGAACAGCCAGTCGCGAAGTCGGTAAGAAACCCTGCCTTTTCCTACGCCTGCAGCTTCAAGCCAAGTCGTCACCTTTTTAATAGCTTCGTCTACGCGCAAACCGTTAATAGACAATTCGTCACCAAGCTTGTGCGTATGCTCTACTGCAGAGTTGATAACAATTCCGTCGTGAGATACGAAAGGAGCATTTCCTTCGTAGTCTGCTAACTTTTCGTCAGAATCAGGCAAAGGCTCCACAGTGTAGATTACTGGCAAGCCGAATGCTTTTGCGAAATCGTAGTCGCGCTGGTCGCCGCCAGGAACTGCCATAATTGCGCCTGTGCCGTAATCCATAAGCACGTAGTCTGCAGTAAAGAGCGGAAGTTTTGCTCCAGTTACAGGATTAATCGCATAAAGACCAGTGAACAAGCCGGTTTTAGCGCCCGCGTCTTCCGTGCGATCTTTAGCAGTTTTTGCGCGAGCTTGAGCTTGATACTCTGCCAAGCCTTCTTTAAGACTTGCGTATCCGCCCTTCCAGCTTTCTGGAACATCCGCACCCCAAGCTTCTGGCACATGCTCAAGAATTGGGTGGTCTACAGAAACAACCGCAAACGTTGTGCCAAAAAGCGTATCTGGACGAGTTGTGTACACTTCCAAATCGCGCGTTTCGCCGTCTGCGCATGGCACTTCAAAGTGCACGGAAGCGCCGTGAGATTCGCCAATCCAGTTGCGCTGCATAAGCTTAACTTTTTCTGGCCAATCAATAGTGTTCAAATCTTCTACCAAGCGGTGTCCGTAAGCTGTAATTCGCATGGACCATTGGCGAAGGTTGCGTTGGAATACTGGGAAGTTTCCGCGCTCAGACTTTCCTTCTGCAGTAACTTCCTCGTTTGCAAGCACAGTTCCCAAACCTGGGCACCAATTTACAGGAGATTTAGAAATATAAGCAATACGGAAGTCGTTTAAAACGTCCGCCTGCTCTACTTTATTAAGTTCTTCCCACTTTTTGCCGGCAAATCCCGGAATTTCGCGCTTGCCGCTCTTAAACTCGTCAACAAGCTCAGCAATTGGTCGAGCAGAACCTTTTCCGCCGTCTTTGCGCACAAAATCAACGTCATACCAAGCGTCGTAAAGCTTTGAGAAAATCCATTGCGTCCAACGCACATAATTCGTGTCAATTGTTGCAAAAGATCTGCGATCGTCGAAGCTTAAGCCCATGCGATGCAGCTGCCTGCGCATATTTGCAATATTTGCTTCAGTTGTGATGCGTGGATGCTGGCCTGTTTGCACAGCATACTGTTCAGCTGGCAAACCAAAAGCGTCGTAACCCATTGCATGAAGCACGTTTTCACCCTTCATGCGGTGGTAGCGGCTTACCACGTCTGTTGCCAAGTATCCAAGAGGATGCCCAACGTGCAAGCCTTTTCCGGAAGGGTACGGGAACATGTCCATAGCAAAGAAAGAAGGACGACCATCAGCAAGCTTGCCTTCGCCATCCTTCAAATCGCCTTTAACATTAGCAGCCCAGAACGTGCCTTGCTCGTCCCAGGTTTTTTGCCAGCGCTGCTCAATGTCTTGTGCGAGCTGCGCGTTGTAACGAAAAGCTGGCTCAGCAATAGTAGCTTTATTGTCAGCTGTTGCATACTGTTGATCGTTGTCGTTCATACCCTAGGACTATAGCGTCTTATGCAGTCATTATGCAACACTTTTTACAAGTTTTATTGATATTTATTTAAGAAAATACGTAGTTTTAGCGTAAGTTTTCCTAATACGCGCACAAAATTAAGCTTTTATGCTTATTTCGCAAAATAAATCATTACAATAGTAAATAAAGTTTTTAAGCAAATAAAGATTAGAAAATTAGGTAAAATTCAATAAAACTATAAATATTAAAGAGGTTGTGAATTGAAAGTACAAAAAAATACGTTACTTCTTATTGCTTGCTTAGTTTGGAGTGCTGCCGGTTTTAATATTCTTAAGATTGGCTTGTTGGCTTACCAGAATTATTTGCAACCACTAAATTACGCTTTGTCGCTTATTGTTTTTGCAATATTCCAATTCCTTATTTTTGGAAAACTCGTTAAAAAACATACTCAAAGAATCCTCGCATACAAAGAAAAACAATTTTTCCTTAAATTCTTTGACGTAAAATCTTTTATAATTATGGCTTTTATGATGACTGGCGGAATTGCTTTGCGCGCAACTAACGTAGCTCCCGAACAGTTTATTGCAGTGTTTTACACAGGTTTGGGCGCAGCCCTATTTTTAGCAGGATTGCTTTTTGGTTACCAGTTCGCTAAAACTTTCTGCCCTGCGTTTAAACACAGCTTGCCTGATTGTGCTAATACTTCAGTAAAATAGTTTGATTGGGAATAATTTAGTTTATTCGTCAAATATTTACTAAGTGTGTAAGCATAAAGCGTAATATTGCATGATTTAACGTAAGAAGGTTGCTATGAACAATAATGTGTACACGAAAAGTAGATCATACGCACCTGAGCGTTTTTTTGAATGCGAAGGCAAGGGACTTCAATGGCTTGAAGAAGCTCACAAGTTTGGCGGTCCTAGAGTTGCAAAAGTTTTCGACTGGGGTAAGGATTATTTAAATATTGAGCGCATCGATACCGTTTCCCCAACTCCTTTGGCTGCTTTCGAGTTTGGAGCCTCTCTTGCTCACATGCACGACTATGGTGCTAAATATTTTGGTCAAGCTCCGGCAAGTTACGACGGCACATGCTATTTTGGACCTTTAAGTGACCCGGTTGATATGCCAACAGGCACATGGAGCAATGTTATTGACTACCTTGCGGACGGTCGCTTGCGCCCTATGGTTGAGCTTGGTATTTCGCGCGGAGAGCTTACTAAAAGCGATTTAAATCTTACAAACGAAGTTATTGATGCGTTGCCTAATTTATTGGGCCGAAGCGCAGAAGATAAGCCTGCGCGCGTACACGGCGACCTGTGGAGCGGAAATGTTTTGTGGACTAAAAGCGAGGATGGAGAGCATACGGAAGCTGTGCTGATTGATCCTGCAGCTCACGGCGGCCACCGCGAAGAAGATTTAGCTATGCTTCATCTGTTTGGAATAAGTTACTTTAAGCAGATTTTGGATGGATACCAGTCTGTGCATCCGCTTAAGGCAGGTTTTGAAAAGCGCATGATTATTTGGCAGCTTTACCCTATTGCCGGCCACTGCGTATTCTTTGGAGGAGGATACGTAAGCGAATATCGCGATATGTGCAGAAGAGTAATAAACAGCTAATTATTGACGCACGAAAGCACAAAACTAACAAAAATTTTATAAATTTACCGACTTAATCGTAAAAATTACGAAAGGCCATTACTATTATGATTCGTTTGCGAAACCGCATTTTGCATCGTACGCTTATTACGCTAACAGCTTTAGTTTCTATGCTATTTGTTGTTAGTTCATGCGGAACACCGTCGCAAAGCGCTTCTAACCAAGAAAATTCTACACAGAAAAATAGCGGCAATGTAGTTATTTTTACGCCTGCTGACGGTTTGGCTTTAATGCGTCATAAGCCATTAAGCACATGGGATACTCTTGTTCCAGAACTCGTAAAAGATTTAAAAACTAAAGGTTTTAGCGATAATTCTATTGTTACGAAAACTTCTTCTAGTCTTGAGCAACAAAGCCAAGATGTGCAAGATTACGTAGTAAATTTGCTTACACCGTTACGTTTAGAAAATCAAAATAATAAATCTAAATTAGATTTTGAAAAAGCAAACGCAAAAATTAAAAAGCAGCTTAGTAAAACAACTATTGTTATTGCTCCTTGGGCAAATAAGAATGGCAATAATAATTACGGAGACTACACTACGCTTCCAGATACTAGCAGTGATGAAGAAGTAAAAGACGATCAAAAAACTTCGCAAAATAAAGAAGATAAGAGCGAAAACAGTAGCAAGAATAATAGCGAAAACAGTAGCGAGAATAGTATCGAGACTAATACGATTCGCGCAGAAAAACGTTTAGCTTCTTCTCTTCTACTTGCTAAAAAAGCAGGAATACATGTTGTAATGCTTTCTAGGTTCGTTCCTGGATTCCAGCCTGACGTGCTATTCCACCTTTCTGACGCAAAAAGTATTGGCGAAACTCAAGCAGCAACTTTGGCACAAAAGCTCGCTCTTGATCGTGCTACTCGCGAAAATCCGCGCTATATTGAAATACTTTTGCCTTGCCATAATCAAAAAAACACGGATTCGCAAATAGTAAGCTTTAAAAACAGCAATTCTAGAACATCGCAAGATAATAATAGCGATAATAACGGCAATAATTCCGCAAAAAATGGTTTGAATAATACGGAAAACAATACAGAAAATGACGAAACGCACGATTTTAAAGACGATTTCGCAAAAGAAGCTTTTGCAGGAATGTGGAAAGTACTTAGACCATATTTTGCTTCTGGAACTTTGCTAACAACTTCTGGAAAATTGCACGCAAATAGCACAGAAAAAGATTGGGCTAATGTAGCTTTTGATGCCGACGACGCGGATTCTGTAAAAGAAGAATTAACGAAGCGTATTACGCACAAGAATAATTTGCTTTCTAAAACACCTATGCGCGTGGACGGAATTATTGCTCTTGACGATCAAGTTGCTTTACAAACAGTGCAAACGTTAAGCGATTTAGGATACGAAGGAAGTGCAGCAAACATAAATCCTTCATTCACTTTGCCGGATGTTATTGGCAATTTTATTGGAAAGCGCAATCTTACTAGGCGACCTGTTCCAGCTCCTCGCAGCAAAACGAATAATGATGAAGAAAAGTCTAAGAATCAGCAAAATAAAGCTGAAGATCAAGATGCTTCGCGTGCAAAACAATGGCCAGCAATTACAGGTTACGGCGCATACAAGAACATTATGCCGAATATTGTAAGCGGCAAGCAGTGGATGACAACAATTGAGCATCAAACGCAAATTGCTCACGACATTACTTCTACTTGCTATTCGTTGAACATGTACGGAATGCTAGATAAAAAAATCGCAACAACGCAAACAATGCTTGCTAAAGGCGTAACAGTTCCAACGATTAACGAGCAGCTTCTTGCAGTAAGCGCAACTAATTTGAAATCGCGACTAATTGACCCAGGCTATATTTCTTTAGCAGACGCAGGATTATAAGCTTCAAACACAAACTATCGCTTGCGCGGAGCATAAATAACATGCTCAATAAGGTCGTTGTATCGCTCTACAACCGCTTGACGGCGTGCCTTCATACTTGGAGTAATCAAACCGTTAGCTTGCGTAAAAGCGTCCGGAACTATTTCAAACTTGCGAATAGATTCAGCTCTAGAAACTAAGGAATTAGATTTAGTAACAGCACGCTCAACTTCCGCTCGAACAATTCCGTTTTGTGAAGCTTCCTTCAACGAACGAACTTTTAAAGCTCCACGAGAAGAAAGCCAAGAATTTACTTCAGCTAAATCAAGCGCAATAATAGCCGCAACAAAAGGCTTTCTGTCTCCAATAACAACAGCTTGAGAAATAATTGGTGAAGCCATTAGTGAAGCTTCCAAAGCGTTTGGAGATAAGTTTTTGCCGCCGGCTGTAATAATAAGATCCTTTTTTCTGCCAGTAATACGCACAAAACCGTCGGAATCCAAAGAACCAAAATCGCCTGTATGCAACCAGCCGTTTATAATCTGCTGGCGCGTAAGATCAGGATTGTTGTGGTAGCCTTTGCAAACAGCAGGGCTTTTAATACACAGCTCACCATCGTCCGCAATCGCCACAGAAACGCCTTTTACAGGCAAGCCAACAGTTCCAATACGGTATCCAGTTGTTGGATTAACCATAGAAGGCGCACAAGTTTCGGTCATGCCATAGCCTTCCAAAAGCGGCAATCCGATTCCGTTAAAGAAATGCGCAATCGACAAATCTAAAGGAGCGCCACCAGAAATTGCGTAAGAAACAGATCCTCCAAATACTTGCAAAAGTGGCTTATACACTAATTTTTTGCATAATGCGTGGCTTAAAGCAAGCATAGGCGGAACCATTTGCTCAGACTGCTGGGCTCTTGACCATTGACGCGCAGTATTTGCAGCGTAAGCAAAAATAAAACCTTTAACTCCCCTACCTGCTTTTTGAGAAGCAGCATTATAAATTTTTTCAAAAATACGCGGAACGCCAAGAATAAACGTTGGTTTAAAAGTTTTAAAATCATTAAGAACTGTTTTTAAATTACTAGTTAAACCAAGCGTAACATTTCCAGAAAAACAGAATAATTGCATAAATCTTGCAAAAACGTGCGCAAGAGGCAAAAACAGCATAAGTCTAGGATTTCCCTTAAACGCAATATCCGGCATAGAAATAACACCCGACTTAGCAATAAAAGCGAAATTACTGTGAGTAAGCTCAATACCTTTTGGCTCGCCCGTTGAACCAGAAGTGTACACAATTGTTGCTAAATCACTTCCACAAACCGCGTGAACACGCTCATAAAACTCAGAATCTGTAACAGATTTGCCGTATTCAATGCAAGCGTCAACAGCGCCTCGAGTAATAACATACACGTCGTGAAGCGTAGGACATTCTTCTTGAGCAGCTTCTACTTTTGGAAGCATATCGGAAGATTCAACAAAGATTGAGCTAACTGAAGAATCCTGAATAATATGCTGAATTTGCAAAGAAGAACTTGTTTCGTAAATTGGCACTGTTACGGCACCAATAGACATAATTGCCATATCTAAAACGGTCCACTGCCACGAAGTATGCGCAATAATCGACACAGTGTCTCCTGGCATAACTCCTCTAGCAATAAATCCTTTAGCAACAGCAATTACCATATCTCGAAACTCTTGCGCAGAATATGATTCCCAAGAGCCGTTTGAACCAACGTATTCAATCAAGGAACTATTAGGGGTTCGAGATGCTCTATCTTCCAGCAGCGAGAAAACATTAACATCTGTATCAAGCGTCTCATCAAGTGGACGAGAATATTCCTTCATATGCGCTCCTCTATCTGCTGAAGTTGAGTATATCTTTACTATACGCAACACACAGCACTCACACTATGCCGATATCTACAAGATTGGCATAAATTTTGTTAAGTTTTCTACAAATTATTTTTTATTCTACTGGCTTTAATACTATGCGTCGACGCGCTGTCATACCTACAGGATTTGCATAAGTGCGATTTTTACGCTTAAGACCCCATTGCACGCAAGTATTTTTGCAATGATCCGAACCTCCTTCAACATGAGCAAAATTTTGGCCCTGTTTTACAGAAACTCCAACACTGAACTTAGTTACTGCAGGCTCAAAAGTTGAAGTTAATTCTCCATGGCGAATTGTTACAACAGATTTACCAGCAACTTTTCCAGCAAAGCTAATAACGCCGTCTGCAGGCGCAAACAAGGGCGTGCCAGTGGGAGCTGCTAGATCAACTCCGCGATGACCTGCCATCCACGGTTTTGGAGGCGGATTAAAGGATTTTACAATACGCGGATGTTTTACAGGCCACTTAAAAGCCGAATGACATGTTTCATCACTGGCAGATTTTTTAGCAAGAGCACATTTATGGCAACATACTCCAGCAGATTTTGAAACATAATATTGCAAATGATGATTATTTTGCGAAATCTCCGATTGCCAAAATAATACAGTTAATAAAAAAGCAAGTATTACAAAAATTCCTAAACTGGCAATCAATCGGCAAAATAACTCGTAATTTTTTCGTTTTTTTAAATCTTCACGCAACAATTTCTTAAGTACTGCTTTAATACGAAAATATTTATTATAAAAACTACGCATATACCCCCCTTTTATGCGACTTGCTTTAGCTTGCTTTATAAACGAGCTTTTATAAGTCTTACAATCCATCCGCAAAAAGCCTAGTATTTTATGCAATTGTGGATAAAACATTTATATTTATAAAACATTCGAAACAACAATTAATCGCGACACGCCCAAACACGCAATATTTGCATCTTAAAAAATTTGGTGTAATATAAATGTCTTGTGCGCGGCACACAGCCAAACACAGCAGATATTCCTGCGTAGCTCAGTTGGCAGAGCGTTCGACTGTTAATCGAATGGTCGCTGGTTCAAGCCCAGCCGCAGGAGCCACGAAGCCACTGGTTATCCAGTGGCTTTTTTTGTTTTTGTTAAAAGAAAACAGGTGTGGCTAAATAAACGCTTCGGCGTAGTATATACATGTTACGTATTGCAAAATACGAATATTGAGAAATTACTAATAAACAGAGGATGCATATGGTTCAGCACGTATCTTCAAGCACAGGAAAAAATGCTAACAACAAAAAGCTGATTACTCTTGTTGTTGGCATTGTGGTGCTTGCTGTAGTACTTACAATTTGCGGAACGTTATGGTACGTAAAGCAAACAGAAAAAACTAAGTTAGCAAGAAGACAGTGCGAAGTTAAAGTAGCACAAGTTATGAAGGCCAGCAATACTTGGAAAACTTTAATTCACAATGATATTTTCACAAGTCTTGCAGATGACTCTACCCCAGAAGGAATGGCGCTTACAAAAATTCTTAAGGAAAAAGCTCCTTCTGCAGTAGCTTGCACAGCAAATTCGCCAGAAGAACTTGGTGCTCAAGGCGCTCAAGCAGTTGCAGCATCTGAATGGTATGTTAGCAGAGCAAAAGAAGTTAGAAAAATAGCTTTTGATATTCTTAACAAAGACAACGATTACCTCGATAGTCTTGGAAAAGATCAGGATAAAGATAGCGGAGACGCGGATAGCGCAGCAAATCAGAACGCTGATAAGAAAGAAAAAGAAAAGCAAGAGATTAGGAAGCTTACCGGAAACGTAATTCGCAGGGCAAAGCTTACTCCAGGCAAAAATCAGGTTCCTTCAATAATTAGCAATAGCAAAGATGAGCCTAGCAAAGTCGAAGAAAAGACTGACGGCAAAAAAGACGGTAAAGCCGATGGCAAGGGTGACGGAAAAGACAATAAAGACGGTAAAGGCGATGGCAAGGGTGACGGAAAAGACAATAAAGACGGTAAAGGCGATGGAAAGGGTGACGGAAAAGACGGTAAAGATCCTAAGAATCCACAGCTAGATCCTAAAACTCTAGAACCTGAAAAAACTGATACGAAGCCAGGAACAGCCAAGCCATCTACCGCGAAGCCAGGCACGGCCAACCCATCTACCGCGAAGCCAGGCACGGCCAACCCATCTACCGCGAAGCCAGGCACAACCCCGACGACTCCACAGGCTAACCCATCTACCGCGAAGCCAGGCACAACCCCGACGACGCCACAGGCCAACCCATCTACCGCGAAGCCAGGCGCAAACAACCCTCCAGCAACAGCTCCAAAAGATGGTAAGAAATCATCAGAAACTGGAGTACAAAAAAGGCCAGATATAGTAGACAATGGTAAAGCAACGAAAAAGAACTAAATAAAATCTAAACTGTTTAATAATTTCTCAATAAAAAAACTCCCAACGGATTTACCGCTGGGAGTTTTTATTATATGAATTATGTTATTTATTTAACGCATCTACAGATTGTTCAGCTCTTGCTTTATTAGCAGCTTTAATACCTGCCAAATCAACTTCATCAAGCGGAATAACCTTAGTATGATTCTTAATCTTGTAACCAACGTACAAAATCAAGAACAGCGGCACAGACATGTACGTAATGCCAATAGCTTGCCAATTAAGAGTTGCGAAGGAATGCAAATCCTGACCAATAATAACCAAAACGCACAGAAGGAATGCAACAATCGGTCCGAACGGATACCACTTTGCGCGGTAAACTAAATCGTCCAAAGAATGTCCTTGAGCCACATACGCCTTACGGAAGCGGTAGTGAGCTGCTGCAATACCAGCCCAAGCAATAAAGCCTGTTAAACCACTTGCAGCAACAAGGAACATGTATATTTGCGAACCAAAAATACTCATGAAGAAAGTAAACAAAGCAACTACAAAAGTTGCAATCAAAGCTGGAACTGGAATACCGCGCAAGCTAACCTTTCCAAACAACTTTGGAGCATTACCATCTTTTGCGAGCGCATAAAGCATTCGCGTAGAAGCATACATGCCGGAATTTGCTGCAGAAATAACAGAAGTCAAAATAACAGCATTCATAACTGCTGCAGCGGCTGCAAGGCCTGCACGCTGGAATACGAGCGTGAATGGGCTAATAGCAATATCGCTTGCTTCAGATCCAAGAAGATTTGGGCTGGTGTAAGGAATAATGCATGCGATAACGAAAATTGCGAGGATGTAGAAAAGAAGAATACGCCAGAACACCTGCTTTACAGCCTTTGGAATGCTCTTTTCAGGAGTTGCAGACTCGCCTGCTGTAATACCAATAAGCTCAGTTCCTTGGAACGAGAAGCCTGCAATAGCAAACGCACACAGAACTGCAGGAACGCCTCCAGCAAACGGAGCATCCTTATGAGTGAAGTTTTGCAAGAACGTAGCTTTACCGCCAATAATGCCAACAATCGTAAGGGAACCAACAACAAGAAATACTATTACTGCAAGAACTTTTACAATAGAAAGCCAGTATTCTGTTTCACCAAAGCACTTAACTGTAAGAACGTTAATAAGCAAAATAAGCATAAGAACCGAAAGTGAGAAAATCCATATTGGTACTTTCGGGAACCAGTATTGCAAAACAATTGCCGCAGTACTAACGTCAACCGCAACTGTAATAGCCCAGTTAAACCAATAATTCCATCCCATTGCAAAGCCGAGCGCAGGATCAATAAAACGTCCGGAATACGATGCGAACGAACCGCTAATAGGCATAAAAGTGGCCATTTCACCAAGAGATGTCATAAGGAAATAAACCATAATGCCAATTGCGCCGTAAGCAAGCAAAGCGCCGCCAGGACCAGCCATGTGAATTGTGGCACCACTTGCAACGAATAAGCCGGTACCAATACTGCCGCCTAAAGCAATCATGGAAATATGTCGCGTTTTTAAAGCGCGGTGAACATCGTGATTTTGCTCAGCAGTTTGTGTATCAGCAGATGATAATGAATTATCACTCATTTTTTCCTCCTTTTGTGTCGTATCAGAGGCAAAAACAAGCATCAGCATGCATGTCGATAGCTCTCCGCAGCGAATGCCGACTCGCTGCGACAGTCCTTGGCATATTAAACCAAGTCCCAGCTCACTGCCTTCGGGAATCAGCAGTAAACTTCGGCGCTCTCCCCTTTCACAAGCATTCAACGCTTTCCCTAGCTCATGCTCGCTACTCTTGTTAAGCGCGACCTCTGGTCGATGGTGTTCATTATTAGTACAACTTAGCGACAAACGCAAAACAATGCGGCGTGGCGCGAAATTGAATAAAAAAAAATCTCGGCAAATTACTTAACTTGCCGAGATAAATTGTGGAGCTAGGGGGATTCGAACCCCCGACCCCCTCCATGCCATGGAGATGCGCTACCAGCTGCGCCATAGCCCCGTTTTTAATTGTGCGGTTCAAACGAACCTTTGATAGAATACAACAAATACGCAATCTATCCAAATGGGCGTGTCGAATTTAGTTGAATACGCAAAATTCTTAACTTAAGAATTTCCGTTCGCACCGCCAGCACTTTCGCCGCTTCCAGCGCCAGCTCCGCTTCCAGCGCCAGAGCCAGCGCCACTTCCAGCACCCGTGCCACTTCCAGCACCAGAGCCATCTGCGGAATTATCTCCAGAACTACCACCAGCACTACCACCAGAGCCGCCTACAGAGCCACTTCCTCCTCCAAGCGAATCTCCCGAATTTGCGCCAGTACCTCCGGCAGCTCCTTCTCCTCCAGTCTCGTTTTCAGAATGACCAGATGAAGAATTATCCCCGTTTTCGTGGCCATTAGACTTATTAGAATCTTCATCATTTAAATCGTGATTTTCAGAATCGCTTTCGTTGCGTTTTTGTTTATTGTTATTTTTATTTACGCGCGGCGATTGCTGATTTTGCGGCTGAGGCTGCGGCTTTTCTATAGTAGGCTGATTTATATTATCCGTTCCCCTGCCTTGCGTTATAAACAGCACAACTCCAGCTGTAAGAATAACCGCAACAAGAGCGCTGATAATTGCAATAACAATAGTTGCGCTACGGTTACTTCTGTTAGTACGCTCTTGTAAATTTGCTCCATAAGTTTCACGAACCGCTTGAGATAACGGCATTGGCTCCGAAACTGAGCCTTCCGAAAGCGCAATATCTTCTTCACGCTGCTTTCGTAACGCTGAAAGCTCTAAAACGCGCGTATTTTCTAATTCTGGGTTACTAGTTTTAGAGCTTATTGTGCGGCCAGAATTTGTTTCATTATTCTGTTGAAAATATGCCATACTAGCGTCATCTCCAGCGACTTTATAACCAGCTTTTCTTGCTTCAGCACTACTTGCAGGATACATATTAAGAGTTTCAGCTTCATCATTAGCTTCATCATTAGAAAGCTTGGAAGAATTATTAGGATTTACTTCCGATAATTTTTTAGACGAAGCGTGAATAACATTTTGGTACAGTTGAGAAGCTACAGCCGACACAATCGAACCAATAGCAACGCCTATAACAGAGCCAGCAATACCGATTTTAGAAGCAAGTAAAAAGGATGTCACAGCAGCAAGCGAACCAGCTAACACTTGCGTAAACGATATACCTTTAAAGAAATTCTTCACGTATGTACCTTAGCTAATATGTCAATTGCATGCCAAAGATATTAGGCAAAATGCACAACACTATTACAAACATCATTACTACAATGATGGTATCACTCAGCGTAAGAATTGCACAGCATTTTCTTATCTTCATAATGCTCTCCCAAGCCTGCAATAACAATAGCCGCGAATATTAATGCGAACCCCACAAAAGCCATTCCAGACACGTGCTCATGATAGAAAACAGTCGAAAACAGTAAAGTAAACAAGCTTTCAGTGCACATAATTACGGAAGCATTTGCAGTAGAAAGATTAACCAAACTGTAGTTTTGCAGAATTTGCGCAACTACTGTTACTACTACTGTTAGGTAGAACATATTGGCAAAAATAGAAAGATGATCTGCGCCGTTAAAATTAGGCAAAGGCTCGTATAAAAGAGCGCCAGCAACAAAAAGCACTCCTGAAACAACAAATTGTCCAAAAGTTAAAGTTACAGGATTATATTTACGAGAATAATACGCAAGGAACGTAAGATTAAACGCAAAAACTGCAGCGCATAAAAGAGTTAGAATATCGCCATAAGATAGCGTTAGCACAAGCATTCCCGGTTTTAACGCCACAAATCCAACGCCCGCAACACACGCAACAGCAGCAAGCAACCCCAAAAGCGTCGGCTTTTTCTTAACAATTAGCCACGCAGAAAATGGCGCAATAACGCAATAAGCTGCAGTAAGAAACGCGCTACGACCAGGGTCAATAAAACGCAAGCCTTCAGTTTGCAAAACTAAAGTCGCGTAATATGTGACTCCAGTTAAAAGCGAAGGAATAATCAATTTTTTAGTAAAAGTTTTGCGAAGAGTGCCGAAAAAAATAACAGCCATAATTGCGCAAGCACCAACCATGCGAACGCCCATAAGCCATTGAACAGGGAAAACTTCGAGAGCATATTTTGAAGAAACGTAGCTGCCACCCCAAATAGCAGCGCAAGCCAACAACATAAGCTGAGCAGTATGAACACTTTTGCCTTTAGGCATGCCAGAGCAATCAACTAGCTTTTTAGCTGTTTCATCATTAGCTTTCATAATGCCTCCCCCTTCAACTATAAAAGTTGCTTCATTAATAAAAGATGCTTCACTAGAAATGCTTCAATAAAGATGCTTACTTAAGTAACTTACTTCGGTAACTTACTTCCCTAAAGTCGCTTCCTTAAAATTTTCTTTTATTAAGTGAATTTAGTTTATAAAATACACAGAATAGCCACAAAATCGGGAAAAGTACAGCTTTTCGGCGTTCCTCCGGAAAATTTCCGATATACACTTCATAAAACCGGTGTACTTGAATATTTTGCTTTATATATTTCACTTACGTAACTTTTAGAAAATTCGGTGATTTATATCACAACTGCTTAATTTTTTGCAATACGCACTCGTATACGATTCTAAATCAGCGTAAGGTAGCAGTGTAGGCTTATAAATTGCGTACGAAGAAAGTACGCAATGATTTTTTAAGAAAGGAAATATTATGGCAACACTTAACTCTGATATGAAGGAATTTATTGCGAATAATTTGGCTTGGATTGCAACGATTAGCAAAGACGGCGAGCTTGATTTAGGACCGAAGATGTCTATGTTCGTGCTTGACGATAACCACTTGGCATACCACGAGCGCACTGCCGGCCAGCATTTTAAGAACTTGCAAGACGGCAGCCAGCTAGTGGTTGCTTTTGCTAATTTGGCAGAAAAGAAGGGCTATCGCTTCCGTGGAACCGTAACTCTTCACACGGATGACGCGATTTACGAGGAGCAAGTGCGAGTGGCCGAAGAAAAAGGCACAAAGAAGCCAGCTGCAGTTCCAGTTATGGAAATCACTGAGATTCAGGACTTGACTTCTGGAGCTACTGCCGGCAAAACAATCGCAAAGGACTAATTCGTAGCTTGCGCAAAACGCCGAATTAGTACGTTTCAAGCAGGCGGCATACAATATCGAGTGGCGTTCGTCCTCAACGGCGAAGATGAACACCACTCAATTCTTTACTTCAATTATTTACTTTGAAATTTTACTTGCTTTCTTTACGCAATGCGCACAATCTAGCGTTCATTTCTTCCGCTTTCTTCTTCTCGAAGTAATAAATTACTGCAGCAATTGCAATCGGGAAAATAACAGTGAACGCAATCCATCCGCAAATCACAGCTGGCTCATCTTTGAATGAAATCCATCCAACAATCACCGACACAATAAATTGAATAGCAATTGGTGGAACTAGCGCAAAAACGAATTTTGCGAGATTTGACATACGCTCATTCGACCAAAAAATAGCGAACACTCCATAGCCTATGCCAATAACAAACGACGCTACAGCATAAGATGCAATTCTGTTTCCCACCGCGGTATGCGCTAACAGGCTTGACACAAAACTGATTGCAGTAAAAATAGTGCATCCTATGCCAATGCCTTTAACAATGTTTTTTACCATTGTTTTGCCTATTGTTGTAACTTGCTTTTCCATAATAATCGTCTCCTTTTTAAGTATTAAAAAATTAGTATTAAAATTTAGTATTAAAAAATTAGTATTAAAAAATACGTTTAAAACTACATTCCTAAGCGCTTTTTGAACCCAGATAAGCATCTGCGACTAATCCACTCAACGCTTCCGTCGTCCATTTTTACGCTCATACTTCCGCCGAATCCTGGATCGACTCGAACAATGCGATTTAAGTTCACAATTGCGGATTTAGATATGCGCACAAACGACGCGAATTGCGGATTGTCGAAATCCATTAGGCGCTTGTAAGACACGCACTCGCCTTTATCACTGTGAATGATTACGCGCGAATTTTCTACGCAAATCATAATCACATCCGGCTCGTGCATAACAATAATCGAATCATTAATATAACCGTATATGAATGAATTATTGTTGCTATTTGCCGCATTCGCAGTATTATTTTCGGCATTATCAGTATTATTTTCGGCGTTGTTTGCTTCTGCATTTTTAGAATCAACGCTTTGCAAATTTGCTATAATGCGTTTAAGGTTATCGTCAATATTGTGAACCGACAATTGAGCGGACTGCTCTTCTTCTGGCGGCACAATAGCAATTGTTACTTTCATAAAGCCTCCTTTCCGTAATACTACCGTTAGCGTTTGCTAGCTTTTTCTAACTTTTCTTAAGCTTTGCTAGCTTTTTGTTTTGTAATTTTGACTATACGGCACTGTAAATAGTCTGTCTTTACAAAATCGCTAAACGGTAGTTTTCGAAATATAAGCGGTAAAAAGGAGAGATTACGCAGATTAAGCTGCTCCCCAAATGCGAATAAGACGCTGGCTTGTAGGATCAGCTGCAGGACCTTGATCGTAAGCATCCAAACGCCAACGAATCGAACCATCCGCGTTAAGACTTGGAATTAAGCGCGCCCAGCGGCCGTTTCCCATTCCGCCAATCGTCTTATAAGAAGGATCCACCTTGTCTAATCCAAGAAGCTTATGAACAGTTTGAGAAAGGCAAGAGCCGTGCGAAAACACTAGCAAATCGCGGTCAGAACCGGTTTTGCGCGCCCACTGTTCAATAGTTGCAGCTGCGCGCTCTCCAACTTCCTGCTTAGTTTCTGCACCGTGGTTTAGCTCACCGCCTTCGCCTTTTACCCAAGCGTTAAAATCTTCCGGCCATTTTTCGCTAATCTGCTGACGGTTCAAACCTTCCCACTCGCCAAAAAAGCGCTCGCGCACGCCATTTTCAACATGCACATTAAGCCCAAGCTTATCCGCAAAAGCGTGAGCTGTTTGCTGCGCACGAATAAGCGGAGAAACAATTGCCACAAAACTAGCGTCTGCTTCCTCAGGCGTAATACGCACATGCTCTTCGCTATTCGGATCCTTTGGATCTTCCAAATCAGAAGCGCCAAAAAGCACGCGCAAAGCCTTGCCAGAGCGAGTCACCTGATCCATTCCCGACTCGTCCAAAGCAATATCAATCATGCCTTGAAGTCGAAACTGCGCATTATAAGGCGTCTGGCCGTGACGAACAAGCATAACAGAACGCGCAAGTCCTTCATGATTACTATTTAAATTCACATTGTGAGACTTAGTTGCGTTTTCAACAAAATCAACCATAACCTACCGCCTTTTAAAGCCGTTTTATAAATAATTTAGCGTTCCCAAGCAGGCTTCCAGCCTTCAATTACGTGCTGCGTATTTTCCGAATACACCATAGAATCAGCCGGAACATCGTGACGCACAACAGAGCCAGCACCAGTAGTTACGCCATCCGCAACATTTACTGGAGCAACAAAAAGATTACCTGCACCAACGTGAACGCCAGAACCAATACTCGTATGATTCTTATGCACGCCATCATAGTTTGCTGTAATAGTGCCGCCACCAATATTCGTATGCTCACCCAAGTCAGCATCGCCAATATAGCTTAAATGCGGAACCTTAGTGCCGTTACCAATATGCGCTTTCTTCATTTCCACGAAAGCGCCGGCTTTACTTTCTTCACCAAGCACGTTTCCTGCGCGCAAATACGTCCACGGACCAATGTTAGCAGCCCTGCAAATATGCGATTCTTGCACGCGCGAACGCTCAACTACAGCATCCTCGTCAACTTGCGCATCAATAAGAGTTGTGTAAGGGCCAACAACAGCGCCGCTTAAAACAGTAGTATGACCTTGAAGGAAGCAGCCAGGAAGAACCGTCACATCTTGAGCAAGAGTAACGTCGTCTTCAATCCAAGTAGTATCCGGATCAAGAATAGTTACGCCTTCAAGCATCCACTTCTCGCACACGCGCTTATTATAAGCTTTTGCGAGCGCAGCCAATTGCACTCGCGTATTTACGCCTTCTACAGTAAGAGAATCTGGAGCAGACATTGCGCCCACATGACCAAACTTTCGAGCATGTTCCAAAGCGTCCGTTAAGTAGAATTCGCCTTGAGCATTTTGAGAATTGAGATTTGCGATTGCGTCACTTAGCACATCGGCATCAAACACGTATACGGAAGTGTTTACTTCTTTAATTGCAAGCTCTCCAGCATTTGCATCCTTATGCTCTACGATTCGCAAAACGTCACCGTTAGCTTCGCGAACAATACGACCGTAGCCAGTAGAATCGTCTAATACTGCTGTAAGAACCGTTGCTACATTGCCGTTATTGTTATGAAAATCTACTAAAGATTGAAGAGTTTGAGTGTCCAAAAGAGGCATATCGCTTGCTGCAATTAATACAGCTCCTTTTAGTGATTCTCCAGTTTCTTTTTTTGCGATTTCGTTAAGATCTTTAATAGCGCACTGCACTGCACGGCCAGTTCCTGGAGTTTCGTCCTGATTTACAATATGCACATTCTTGTTATAGCTAACAGCGGCAGCGGTTACGAGTTCAGCTTGCGCATGCACAACTACAGCAAGTTTATTAGGATTTACGCCAGCCATAGCATCCATAACACGATTTAAGAAAGTTTTTCCAGCAAACGGATGCAAAACTTTCGGCATTGCAGAACGCATGCGCGTCCCCTCACCTGCTGCCAAAATAATTGCTGCAGCTACCTCATGCTTTTCCACGCAAGCTCCTTCACTTAAATTCACTTAAAAAATTTATACCGTATTTAATTCTATTACGTCTTACCGCTTACACAAAGCAAAAACGCTACCCGGTTAAACCAAGTAGCGTTTATACAAGCTCCCTCACCTGGATTCGAACCAAGACAAAGGGTTCCAAAGACCCGTGTGCTGCCATTACACCATGAGGGAACGGCGGAAAAACCGCCAAGTCACCATTATGCCATAATAATAAAAAACGTCAAATTGGCGTGGCGCACACGCACATTATTGGGTTTATGCAAATAGGAAGCCTTGGCCGTGATGCTCTGGGTAAGTGTCGAAAAGCTTTGCAACAGAACCATCTTCAAACACTGCTTTAATTGCGCTTGCAAGAAGAGGAGCAATTGAAAGAACAGTTAAACCATCCCAACGCTTTTCTTCAGGAATAGGCACAGTGTCCGTCAACACAACTTCGCGAGCGCCGCAATTCTTCAAACGTTCAACAGCAGGGCCAGAAAGCACACCGTGAGTTGCAACAACCGTAACCGACTTAGCGCCAGCTTCCTTCAACACGTTGCAAGCACCAGCAATAGTGCCAGCAGTATCAATCAAGTCGTCAACCATAACGCAATCGCGACCAGCAACGTCACCAACAACGCGGTTTGCAACAGTCTTATTCGGGCATGTAATATCGCGAGTCTTATGCACAAATGCCAAAGGACCGCCGCCCAAACGCTGCGCCCACTGTTCTGCAACGCGAATACGACCAGCATCTGGAGACACAACAGTTACATTTGCAAGATCGTCACGGAAACGATCACGCACGTAATCAACCAAAACTGGCATAGCAATCAAGTGATCAACTGGACCATCGAAGAAGCCTTGAGACTGAGCAGCGTGCAAATCAACGCTCATAATGCGGTCAGCGCCAGCAGTCTTAAGCAAATCAAACATCAAACGGCAAGAAATAGGCTCACGTCCGCGATGCTTCTTATCTTGACGAGAATAGCCAAGAAGTGGGCAAACTGCGGTAATAGAACGAGCAGACGCACGCTTCAAAGCGTCAATCATAATCAACTGTTCCATAATGGACTTGTTAACAGGGTCGCTGTGACTTTGCAACACGAACACATCCGTACCGCGCACAGACTGCGTATAACGAACATACATTTCGCCATTAGCAAAATCGTAAGCCGTTGTTTCAAGTACATCAATGCCAAGCTGATCTGCTACATCGCGCGCAAGCTTTGGATGGGCGCGACCGGTAACAAGAACAAGGTTTTTATCTGGCTTTCCTTCAAGGACGATGCTCACCATATCTCCAAACGTTAGTTCGCTTTAGTTCGCGAAATGAACATAATTAATAGTAACTTTTTGCGAAGACTTGCAGCAACAAGCCGAAGATATCAATTAAAATACGATTAAAATACCGACGAAAATAAAGTTAGGAACGATACAATCCGTGCTTAACGATGTATTGCACAACGCCGTCAGGAACTAAATACCAAACTGGCTCACCGTGTTCAGCGCGACGACGAACATCCGTAGAAGAAATCGACAAAGCCGGAATCTCCAAAATATCAACCGGTAAATGTTTCGAATCACAATGAACCATGTCATCACAGTGCATTACAACGCCAGTGTCATTCGTTAACGGCTCTCGAGGAAGCAAAAGCGAATTAGAATCAGCCAACTTTTCCGGCCTTGAATACCCCGGGCGAGTAACAGCCACGAAACGCGCCAAATTCCACATTTCGCGCGCATTCTTCCATTGCATAATCTCCGCAACAGCGTCCGCGCCAGTAATAAAGAACAATTCCGCATCCGGATGCTGAGCGCGAATATCTCGCAAAGTATCAATAGTGTAAGTCACTCCCGGACGGTCAATATCAACTCTAGAAACAGTAAATTTAGGGTTAGAAGCCGTTGCAATAACCGTCATTAAATAACGATCTTCAGCATTCGTAACTTTTTTATCAAGCTTAAAAACAGGCCTACCGGTTGGAACAAAAATAACCTCGTCCAAATCATAAACCCACGCAACTTCCGAAGCTGCAACCAAGTGGCCATTATGAATAGGATCAAAAGTTCCACCCATAATACCAATTCGTTGACGCTCATGAACGTTACCGCGAGCAGAAGTGCGCTTACGAGTTGAATTTGCTACAGCAGGAGGAACTGATTCTTTTCCAGTGAACGAGCCCTGAAACAAGTCAGACATTCGACGCTCTTCATCCGTGCGAGCTTCAGGATTCATACGATTCAGATTCCTTATCTTCCTCTTGCGTTTCGTTCACTACTCCAGAAGCAACATTCGCACTATCCGGATTAATATTGCCGATTTCCTCACTCCACTCATCTTGCACAACGCGCTGAATTTCAGAAAAAGTCGGCAACGGGAAACCAGGCTCGTACACGCTACGAATATTTGCCACAGACTCCGTGATTTGAGCAAGCATATCTGTCATGCCATTAACATCGTGCGCGCGCTCTAATTCACTAAATTTAGTAATTTGCGTCTCCATATTGCGCATGTGCAAAAGAACATTTTCGAATGTATCTTCTTCCGGAAGAGTCACATCGTTAGAATCTGAATCCGGCCAACCCATTAACACGGCATCTGCATACTCGAGTGAAGAACGCTGTTGCGCGGAGGCAATACCATCCTCAATTTGCACTAAAAACACGTAGCGCACAATCGACAAGCGCTCAGCTGCAATATCAAGCGCTTCAGCAGGAGTCATATTCACATTATTCTCAGGCATACTATTAGGCATACTCTTACATTACCGCCACGTAACTATTAAAACCAGTACATATAATTTTTACTTGCTTGGTGTGGCGCGCCGCTCCAAACACGAGGAAACTATCTCGCATTTGGAGGGTTTAAGGCCACTCATCGCTCCAAACGCGGGGAAATCATCTCGCATTTGGAGGGTCTAAGGCCACTCATCGCTCCAAACGCGGGGAAATCATCTCGCATTTGGAGGGTCTAAGGCCACTCATCGCTCCAAACACGAGAAAACCACCTCACATTTGGAGCGCGCGAACGTACACGCTCAGTGCAAAAACTATAAACGAACTTGACCGCTGCCGTAGCCGATCCATTTGGTTGTGGTCATTTCGCGCAAACCCATCGGGCCTCTTGCATGCAATTTTTGCGTCGATATTCCAAGCTCCGCACCAAAGCCGAACTCCCCACCATCCGTAAAGCGCGTCGAAGCGTTCACCATCACTACTGCTGAATCTACATTCGCAATAAAACGCTGAATAGTAGCGTAATCTTCAGCAATAATTGTTTCAGTATGCCCTGTGGAATATTTAGCTATATGATTTGCAGCCTCGAAGTCATCTTCCACAATTTTTACACCCATATTTAGCGACAAATACTCGCGCTTCCAATCATCGCCGTTTGCGTGCTCAAGTTGCAAACCAGCAATATTAGCATTTTGCAAAATTTCGTAAGATTTCTCGTCAGCATGCAAAATAACATTATGTTCAGCTAAAGCAGCGCCAACTTGCGGTAAAAATTCTTGCGCAATATTCTTATGCACCAGCAATTTTTCTGCAGCATTGCACACGCCTACGCGCTGAGTTTTTGCATTAATAACAATCGGGATTGCTTTTTTAATATCAGCGCTTTCATCAACATAAATATGCACGTTGCCAGCTCCAGTTTCAATAACCGGCACTGTAGACTCTTGGACAACCGTAGCAATAAGATTTGCGCTGCCTCGAGGAACCAGAACGTCAATATGCCCGTGCGCGTGCATCATTGCCGTAGCTCCCGATCTTCCCAAATCGTCAACCGACTGAATTAAATTCGCACTAAAATTAGCTTCTTTAAGAACCGACTGAATAACCTCAATGCTGGCATGATTCGTATGCTGAGCTGCACTTCCACCGCGCAAAATCGCAGCATTACCGGACTTTATGCACAAAGCTGCAACATCAATAGTTACATTCGGGCGAGCCTCATAAATCATTCCCATAACGCCAATTGGCACGCGCACTTGCGAAAGCTTAATTCCATTAGGAAGAGTGTACCCACGAACTACTTCCCCAACAGGATCTTGCAATTGCGCAATATTTCTAACGCTTTGAGCAGATTTTTTAATGCGCTCTTCGTCAAATTTAAGCCTGTCGAGCTTTCCTTCATCCATGCCGTGCGCTTTAGCTTCATTTAAATCTTTTTCATTAGCGGCAGCAATACGCGAAGCTGCTAAATCCAAAGCGTCTGCCATTTTTTCAAGAAGCTCATTTTTTGTTCTAGTATCCGTTTTGGAAAAGTCTCGCCAAGCAAGCCTTGCTGAATCTGCACGCTCATTAACTAAATCGTCAACGCTCAACGTTCCCCCTTGTAGATTATTGACGTTATTTTCCTGTTTAGAATCAAAAGTTGTCATAAATATGAGATTAGCACACGCCCGTTCGCCCAGCGCTTCAGGTACCATATTTTATAGCAGACTTGCAAATAATTTGCTAAGTATTCCATATAAACACTTGGTTACGGAGACATTATGGCAAAAGATACAGCTACTTTCCATAGCACGCGTTCGCAAAAGCCAACATGCACAGCCAAACAGGCAATTCGTCAAGGTATTGCTGAAGATGGCGGATTATTTGTAGACGATAGTCTAGGAAGCGTACGTTACGATATTTCTAATTTGCCAAACAAAACGTATCAAGAAATTGCGCAAGATGTTTTGCAAATTTTGCTTCCTGATTATTCTAAAGAAGAACTTTCTGATTGCATAAAACTTGCTTACGGAGATCAATGGTCGGATTCTGCTATTACGCCTCTTGCGCAGCTTGGTTCAACTAAAGATTATGTTATGGAACTTTTCCACGGGCCTACTTGCGCTTTTAAAGACGTAGCTTTGCAAATGTTGCCGCAATTAATGTCTCGAACCCAAAGCCAAAGTGAAACCCAAAGCCAAAGTGAAGATGGCGAGTCACAAAGCAATCAAAAAGTTATGATTCTTACCGCAACTTCTGGAGATACTGGAAAAGCAGCTTTGGCTGGTTTTGCGGACGTTCCTGGCACTTCTATGATTACTTTCTACCCAGAAGGCAAAGTTAGCCGCGTTCAAGAATTGCAAATGACAACTCAAACCGGCGAGAACGTGCGAGTTTGCGCAGTTCGCGGCAATTTTGACGATGCTCAAACTGGCGTAAAGCAAATATTTACTAATAGTGAGCTTACTAAAAATCTGAAGGAGAACGAAAACACTTCGCTATCTTCAGCTAATTCGATTAATGTTGGCAGGCTTGTGCCGCAAGTCGTGTACTATTTTGCGGCTTATAAGCAGCTTGTTGAGCGTAAAGCAGTAAAGCTTGGTGACGAAGTTGAGTTTTGCGTGCCGACTGGCAATTTTGGCGATATTCTTGCAGGATATTACGCAAAAATGCTTGGTCTTCCTGTAAAACATCTTATTGTTGCAAGCAATAGCAATAACGTTCTATTTGATTTTTTGGTAAGCGGCACTTATAACCGTCAGCGCACTTTCCACCACACTGTTGCTCCTTCTATGGATATTCTAGTTTCTTCCAATTTGGAGCGAATGCTTTATTACATGTGCGATAAAGATACGCGTTTGATTCAAATGCTTATGAACGATTTAGCTCAGTGGGGTGCGTTTGAGATTCCTGAAGATTTGCTCGCTAAAATACGCAATCTATTTGGTTGCGGATGGGCAAATGAGAATCAGATTCGTGACGCTATTAACGATTGCTGGAACAAATATAAGTATATGATTGATCCTCATACTGCTTGCGGCTACTTCGTTATGCAACATATTCCACATGACGAAAGCGTGCCGCGAGTGCTTTTAAGCACTGCAAGCCCGTATAAATTCCCACGAGTTGTGGCTCAAGCTTTGTCTCTTCAAAACGTGCAAGATATGAACGATTTTGAGTGCATGGATGCTCTTAGTAAAGAAACTAATACGAAAGCTCCTAGTATGCTTCGCAATCTTGAAAAGCAAACGCCAAGATTTACTGACGTTATTGATATTGCAGAAATGCCTGATTACGTTAAAGAGCACTCACATAATTTTGCGCAAATTTAGTAAGTAAGATTTAGTTAGGAAGATTTAGTAGCTAAATCTAATAGAACAGGCCGGTTTATAATAAGCCGGCCTTTTTCTATTCTTCTTCGCTATTCGTAAATAAAGCGTTATACACTTCGTTAATAATGCTTAAATCATGCCCTTTTCTAGCGGCTGTAGCGAAAAATCTTCGCCTTCTAACTAAAGGCTCAAGATTTTTTGTGCGTTGAGCAGTTTTTCGCCCAAGTTCCCAAGCAGCTTCGGTAAACATTCCTAACTCTTGAGCTTCAGCCATACAACTAGAAATTGCCGCAGAATCAACATTTTTACGATGCAATTCCATGCGAGTAGCTCTAACTCCAAGCATTCTAGCAACACAAGAGCGGATTACTGCTTTTGCATATTGATTGTCGTCAAGAAAACGCAATTCCAGCAAACGCTGAATAACCGTGTTAACAACTTCCTCATCATAGCCTTTTTCTTTAAGACGTTGACGCATATCCGCTACTGAGCGTGGCGCATAGTCCAAAAGACGCAAAGCAGCTTCTTTGCAATCATCTTCGTTAGTTTTAACGACTTTACTTCCGCTATTTTCACTGCTTTCGTAAGGCTTGTCGTTTTCGTAAGGCTCATCGCTTCCGAAGTACGTATTGCTTTCGCAAGACGCATCGCTTCCGCAATATTCACTACTTTCGTAAGGCTCATCGCTTCCGCAAATCTCATCGCTTAAATCACATGCATTCGTGCTTTTTACATACGGCATGTTATTTGTATAATTTTTCGCACCTAGCAATTTCGATTTATGCGATGCACGTTTAGCATTGCGCTTACGAGTATTGAGAGTGACGTTATTACTTTCGTCACTCTCTTCCTCGTTAAGCACTACAGGATGATTGCGAAGAAAACTTGCTACACTAATCACCATATTGCGTTCGCTTTATTTAATTTCCGCTACTATTTTTCAGCTACTACTTTTCAGCAGTAGTTTTCCGCTAGTACTTTTCTGCTACTACTTTTCTGCAGTAGTTTTTTCCGCAGTAGTTTTTTCCGCAGAAGACTTGCTAGTAGCACCATCTGTATCAGCATCTGGTTTATCCAATTCAGGATCTTCAGCAAACTGATCTTCCGGATGCATTAAGCCTAATGCGGCTTTAATCTTTTCGCTAATCTCTTCCGTAATAGCCGGGTTATCTTTCAAGAACTTACGAACGTTTTCTCGACCCTGTCCAAGCTGTTCACCTTCATAAGTGAACCAAGAACCGGATTTCTTAATAACATTAGCTTGCAAGCCCATGTCGATAACAGAACCTTCTGTGGAAATACCTTCGCCGTAAAGCACATCAAATTCAGCAGTCTTAAATGGCGGAGCCATCTTATTCTTAACAATCTTCACTTTAGTGCGATTGCCAATTGCTTCTTCGCCTTCTTTAATAGTGGAAACTCTACGAATATCCATACGCACAGACGCGTAGAATTTCAAAGCTTTACCACCAGTTGTTGTTTCTGGATTTCCAAAGAACACACCAATTTTTTCACGAAGCTGATTAATAAAAATAGCAGTAGTTCCAGCTTGAGAAAGAGCACCAGTCATTTTTCGCAATGCTTGGCTCATTAAACGAGCTTGCAAACCAACGTGACTATCCCCCATATCACCGTCAATTTCAGCTTTAGGAACAAGTGCTGCAACAGAATCAACAACAATAACATCTAAAGCTCCAGAACGAATAAGCATATCCGCAATTTCCAAAGCTTGCTCACCATTATCTGGCTGAGAAACAATAAGCGCATCAGTATCAACACCAAGCTTACGCGCGTATACAGGGTCCAAAGCGTGCTCAGCATCAATAAACGCTGCAACACCGCCGTTTCGTTGAGCGTTGGCAACAATATGCAACGCCAATGTTGTTTTACCAGAAGATTCCGGACCATACACTTCAACAATACGTCCGCGAGGCACACCGCCAATGCCCAAAGCGGTATCCAACGCAATAGAACCAGTAGGAATAACTTCTACATCTTGCATAGGCCTATCACCTAAACGCATTGCAGAACCTTTTCCATATTGACGTTCTACATTAGCTAACGCAGTTTCCAACGCTGCTTGACGGCGTGGATCTGCTTTATCGGCATCAATAAGGCGATCAATACTGCTTTTACCTTTTGCTTGCGCCATGTTTACTACTCCTTTCGCATGCCGTTATGTATCGAACGACCTTAGTTCCATACACGATGCTAATGCAAGCGCTTTTGAGCAATGTGGATAAAAGCTAAAGCTAAATATTCACCATGACGCTTGATTGCGCTGCAATTATTTCAACAACTACAAGTATACACTTTATACGAACATTTGTTCGATACTGCGTGTCTTGCTTATTTTCCGCGAAAAATACTTAAAAACACATTCAGCAAGCTGGCATAGGAGGGGCGTTATGATCCTTACCCCAACGCTTACTATCCGGAATGCCCATATGATCACACAGAACATTCCACACTACTCGAGGCTCAATTCCAGCTTCTAAAGCCTCACAAACACTCATACCACCAAGCTTTTGCAAACCTTGATCACGCGCAATACTGCGTCCTAATTCTCTACCAAAAATCTCTTCAAGCAACTGCCAAAATTCGCGCTCGCGCATAACAATCCCCCTACTTATTGCTTAATAGAGACAGCAAATCATTCAACATTCCTAATAAAGTATGCACTGTAGAGCGACGCACTTGTTCACGACTGCCATCTAAACGCAATTCAAAAACAAGAACGATATTGCCGTTAGAATCATAATTCCAAAAATCACTCACGCAATCAAATTCAAGAAAGCTTCGAGATTTTTGCAAAATGCAGTCACTAAAATCGCAAACTTTAGGCAAACGAATTCCCACATAAACCAATCCTGCAGGCTTATTGCCATCAGGACCAGGGCCTGCAACACCAGTTGTTGACAATCCGATTATAGGGAATCGAGAATCATCTGCAGAATCATCTGCAGATTGATCTTCATACTTCCAACCAGCGCCACGGTATATGCGGGATGTTCCAACTGCCATTTGCATAGCAACATCTTTATAAACGGCACCTTCAGTTTGTAAAAGATTAGCGTCAACGCCTAAAATTTTAGATTTTGCGTGAATATCATACGTAACAGCAGATCCGCAAAAAACTTTAGAAGCGCCCGGAACAGACACAAAAGCGTCAGCTAAAAGTCCGCCGGTTAAAGATTCAGCTGCAGAAATATGAAAACCTAGCTGCACACTATTATCTAGTATGTGCGCAGCTAGGATTTCAGTAGATAAAGATGAAATATTACTCATTGCAACGGTGGCAATGGAGCCGGTGCGCTTTGTGAACTAAAGCGAGAATCATTCAAACGAGACTCATCCGCGTGAGAATCATCGGAATTTTTCTCAAAGAAAGCGCTATAAACGTACAACACTGCAGAATAGAATGCAAAGCCCAAAGAAATACCAAGCAAACCAAAAGCTACAGCATAGTAAGAAATAACCCAAGAAGGAAGCTGAACATCCTGGAACATCGCAACCATTGGCAAAAGAATCATCGAAATGCCAACTGTTTGCGTAAGAGTCTTATACTTTCCAGCGGAAGATGCAGGAATAACCTTGCCACCCCTCTTGATCACGTAAAAACGCACTAAAGTAATGCTAATTTCACGAACTAGGAACAAAATTGTTATCCACCAATAAATCTCATTAAAGATTGAAGCAATCACTAATGCAGACAAAACAAGGATTTTATCCGCAATTGGATCAAGCAATTTTCCCAATTCTGTAACTTGGTGATATTTACGAGCCATCCAACCGTCAAGTTTATCGGTTACAGCTGCAATAACAAACAAAGCAAAAGCAGCCCAACGCAACGAAACAGACTGGAAGCCCCACTCACCTGAAAGCAAATATAAAACAATAAAAACAAGTGACAGTACAATACGTACATAAGTCACGATATTAGGAGCACAATTCCAGCCATCGAAAAATGACTTCTTTGCATTCTTTCTCATACGCATGTTTTTATCCTATCGCAAACTAAAAACTTATAACTGCCACTAAAGAGTGCTTCAACATATAATACACTACTTTATAACGTATTTTATAACGTATTTTATAACGTATTTTATAACGAATCCGACTCACCGCGAATAAACGCCAAAACTTTAGGCAAATCTTCCGGCTGAACCAAAACTTCGCGAGCTTTAGAACCTTCAGAAGGCCCCACAACTCCTCGAGATTCAAGCAAATCCATAAGTCGGCCAGCCTTAGCAAAACCAACACGCAGCTTTCGCTGAAGCATCGAAGTTGAACCAAACTGCGAGCCAACCACAAGCTCAGCCGCTTGAAGCAGCTCGTCCATATCGTCGCCAATATCGCTTGTTTTAAGCTTGTTTTGAGCTTGAGCATCCGCTTTTTGAGCCATTTGCTCAATATCTTCACGATACTTCGGCTTGCGCTGAGTGCGCACGTATTCCACAGCTTTACGAATCTCCGACTCGCTCACCCACGAGCCTTGCACGCGCTGAGGCTTAGCAGCACCCATTGGAAGGAACAAAGCGTCACCTTGACCAATCAATGTTTCTGCACCAACAGTATCCAAAATAACTCTGGAATCAGTTGCAGAAGATGTAGCGAAAGCCAAGCGAGAAGGAATATTCGCTTTAATTAAGCCCGTTACAACGTCAACAGATGGACGCTGAGTAGCAAGAACCAGATGCACGCCTGCAGCTCGAGCAAGCTGAGTAATGCGCTGAATAGAACTTTCCACGTCGTTCTTTGCAACCATCATTAAATCAGCCATCTCGTCCACAACCACAAGCAAATACGGGTATGGAGCAACTTTTCGCTCAGATCCAGCAGGAGCGTGAACTTTGCCTTCGCGCACAGCCTTGTTGAAATCCTTTACATGACGGAAACCAAAGAATTGCAGGTCGTCGTAGCGAGCATCCATCTCTTTAACAACCCACTCAAGAGCTTGAGCTGCCTTCTTAGGATCCGTAATAATCGGCGTAAGCAAATGCGGAATACCAGCGTACGCAGAAAGCTCCACGCGCTTAGGATCAACCATAATCATGCGAACTTGCTCAGGAGTTGCACGCATAATAATTGAAGTAAGCATTGAGTTAATAAAACTCGACTTACCAGAGCCTGTAGCGCCAGCAACAAGCAAATGCGGCATTTTATCTAGAGCTGCAGTTACGAAATGACCTTCAACATCTTTTCCAACGCCTGTAAGCATTGGGTTAGGATCGTTCATGGCTTTTTGCGAGCGCAAAACATCTCCCAAATGCACAATTTCGCGGTCGACGTTTGGAATTTCAATACCGATTGCCGACTTTCCTGGAATTGGAGACAAAATACGCACATCCGTACTTGCTACAGCGTACGCAATATTTTTTTGCAAATTCGTAACTTTTTCAACTTTTACGCCAGGTCCAAGCTCAACCTCGTACTGCGTAACAGAAGGACCTCTTAGGAATCCGATTACGCGCGCATCAACATCAAACTGCTCAAAAGTGGAAGTTAGAGCACGAATAACATTGTCGTTTGCTGGAGTTCTAGCAGCATGAGGCTTTCCATAAGCAAGAATGTTCAAATCAGGAAGCTGGTACGGTTGCAAAGAAGAATCGTCATAAGAGTTTAAATTATTTTTGGCACTTTCGTCGTCGCAATTATCTTCGTTTTCTTGATCTTTTCGATACTGATCCATACGTTCCGCTGGAATGCTGGACCACGGGTCGCTAGCAGAGCTAGTAGGACCGCTCATAGGAGCTTTTGGCATAGTATCAATAGACATTACTGGCGAAGAGGAAGCAGTTCTTGGAACAACGCGCTCAGAATCCTCATCTTGCTGTGCGCTTACATAATTATTTTGGATTCCAGCATCGCTACTTACGGTTCGCATACGCTTCGGCTCATCGCTTTGGATTTCCTCATTCGCATCCCCATGTACTGCTGCAGCATGAGAAAACGCGTCATCGCCTGCGTATTCGTCAAGAAGCTCGTCTTTATTATTATTTTTCTTGCGATTAAATAACGAATTCCACAGTTTAGATAAAACAGAATTTTCAGCAGTTTTATTATTTTTTTCAGAAGATTCGTCATGAGTTGGAACACCTTCTGCGAATTCCAAAGGTTTTTGACTATCTTTATTATCATCTTTTGAAACGCTATTTTCTGTATTATCAGACGAGTTAGCTGAATTTTTAGTCTTATTTGCAAAAAGTCCAACCAAAAATTGAGCTACATCCGTTACGTGAAGACGAGTTATTAGCAATATTGAAAAAAGAGCAAAAATTACAAAAATTATAAGAGCAAAAATACGCGAAAGACCCCAAGATATAGGAGATCCCAATGCGAAACCTATTAAACCACCATATTTTTGTACGGTTTCGAAACTAAAAGCGTGATGTTTAGCAGCAAAAGCAATATCAATAATCGAGCATATGGAGCATAAAAGCGTCACAAAACCGCCAATAACATAAGGATTTCCGGAACCGGAACCACTATTTCGCATTAAACGAATTGCAACAACGCTTAACCATATTGGGAGCACAACGCTCATAACACCAAAAATGCTAGAAGCTATAGTATGCAACCAAACGCCAATAAAACCGCTTACATGGAACCATTCAGAAGCGCAGAATAATACGGCAAGAACTAGCATAACAAAGCATAAGCCGTCTCTGCGGTAAGCTTCATCGTACTCACCTACTCCAAAAAGTGAGCGAACTGTTTTGCCTAAAATTCGTGGCACAAACAGAAGTGCAGTTTCCCACCATGGTTCTTTAGGCGCTGCCTTACCAGCCATACAATACTCCTTCTGCACCATGCGCTATTAGTACGCAATGTCATCATCAACAACACACATGTGTAACCATACCAGTTTACTCCATAGCTGAATTTATTTAAATGAAGCGCCTGCTGCTTGCCGCTTACCCCTATTACCCCACCATTTCGCAAAACAAAAAAACGGCAGGTATTTACCTGCCGTTTAAGTGGGGTGGCTAACGCGGCTTGAACGCGCGACCTTCTGAACCACAATCAGATGCTCTACCGACTGAGCTATAGCCACCATGTGCACGAAACATAAAGAATCACACAACAGAGGAATACTATACACGATTTCCTCGATTTACGCTAGCGCAACACACTTCGGCGCGTCGTAATATATATTTCTATTCATCATACTCATATTCGTGTTGTGGAGATTTGAGATTTTTCGCACTGAGCGCATACGCTCGCGCCACACCAAACAAAAATTGCTTAGTTCGACAATAGCAAATGCAACAATAGAAGCATGAGTTTTTCTGAGCAAAATCAGCGCATATTTGGCGTAACTGAAAACAGCAACAACACGACGGCACTTCTTCTTGGCTCAGGCGAGCTTGGCAAGGAAATTGCGATTGAGCTTATGCGGTTAGGCGTGCGCGTTTGCGCAGCAGACAGCTATAAGAACGCTCCTGCAATGCAAATAGCTCACGAATACAGAGTGCTAGACATGTCTGATGCTACTTCTCTTCAAAATCTTATTGACGAAGTGCATCCGAATATTATTATTCCGGAAGTTGAAGCAATCGCAACTAAAGTTTTGAAATGTGCTGCTCGCAATAATATCCAGGTTGTTCCTAGCGCAGATATTGCAGCAATTGCAATGGATCGCGAGCGCTTGCGTAGAATTGCTCACGAAGATTTAGGTTTGCCTACTACACCGTACAGTTTTGCGTCTTCTTACGAGGAATTAAATGATGGCGCAAAAAGCGTTGGCTACCCTTGCGTTGTTAAGCCTGTTATGAGCTCTTCCGGCCACGGCCAGTCTATAGTTAGAAGCCCAGAAGCGCTTAAAGCTGCGTGGGATGAGGCTCAGCATGGAAGGCGTGCGGCAGCTGGACACGAAAACGAGTGTTCTCGCATTATTGTTGAAGCTTTAGCTCCGCTTGACTACGAGCTTACAGTTTTGACAATAAGCTCTTGCGCAGGAATTACTACTTGCGAACCGATTGCGCAACGTCAGCAGGATGGCGATTATAGGGAATCTTGGCAGCCTGCAAATATTCCGGAAAAAGTACTAAATAATGCGAAAAATATTGCGCAACGCGCCGTAGAAGGTTTAACTAATATTGCGCATGATGCAAACGAAACCGGTTGGGGTGTTTACGGCGTTGAGCTGTTTGTGTTAAAAGATGGCTCGTTGCTTTTTAATGAGCTTTCCCCTCGCCCGCACGATACTGGCATGGTAACTATGATTTCGCAGCATTACAGCGAGTTTGCGCTTCATGCGCTCGCTATTTTAGGTGTGCCTGTTACAGCAAACTACACTTCGCTTTCGCTAAAAGATAACGAGGTTGCTTCAAGTCATGCGATTGTTGTTAAAAGCGAAGGAGAAGTTGGCTTTACTAACATTTCCAATGCTTTACAAACGGACGAAAATTATCGAAGCAACTTGCGTATTTTCTCTAAGCCTTCAGTTCACGGACACAGGCGTATGGCTGTAGCTCTTGCTACGGGATGTAGCCAAGAGGAAGCAAGAAACAATGCGACACGCATTGCAAGAGCATTGCATACGGATAGTGCGAATGCTGCAATACTTTGAAAATAAAGGTATTAAACAATAATTTATATTGCGACTAGGCAATATTTATCGGAAATTTTGTAGGCAACAATTGTTACGCTAATCGTGCTGGCCAAGGTCAGGTAAACCTACAAATACTGTTGGTTTGCGCCTACAACTATGAGTGCACGGAGAGAGGGCATATCATGGAAAAACTTGACAAGTTGTATGAAGGCAAAGCCAAAAAACTGTACGCTACCGATGACACCAATGTGCTCTGGGTCGAATATATGAACCAGGCAACCGCTGGTAACGGTCTGAAAAAAGCTCAGATCGCCGGTAAAGGCAGTTTAAACAACCGGATTACTTCTTTACTATTCCATTTACTTGAGGCGCGCGGCGTAAAAAGCCACTTCCTCGGACGTATTTCCGATACTGAACAACTAGTAAAGCGTATGCGCATGTTCCCGCTGGAAATTATTATGCGCAATACTGCTGCTGGTTCTTTCGCAAAACGTTACAACGTTGAAGAAGGAACCCCATTAAAGAAGCCGCTGTTGGAGTTCTGCGTGAAGTCCGACGAGCTTGGTGATCCATTTATTAACCCTGAAGGCGTTGTGGCTTTAGGCTTAGCTACAGACGAAGAGATGGCGGAAATTACTCGCCAAGCTCACGCTGTAAACAATGCTTTGCTTGATATTTTCTCCAAGATTGATGTGCAACTTGTTGACTTCAAGATTGAAGAGGGCGTGGACGCGGAAGGAAATATTCTTCTTGCGGACGAAATTACGCCTGATACTTGCAGACTTTGGGATAAACGCAATGCTGGTGCAAATGGCGTAAGTCATTTAGATAAAGACTTATTTAGGCGCGATTTAGGCGATATTATTCCTGCTTATGAGGAAATTCACGGCAGACTTCTTGCTTTAGCTCAAAGCGAAGGCTTGGATGTTTCCGTGCGTCAGCCGGAAGATTGCGTCAAATGATACTAATTGTTGTGGCTCGTGCCTTTAGGGGTGCGAGCCACACATGTTCTTACGGACGTTTTCGAATAATTTAATAATTTAATAATTTAATACTTAATAATTTAATAAAAAATATAATTGAAAAACCAATACAACAACAAACACTGCATTCATACCGCACATTCAACAAGGTAGGTTTCTCGTGGTATTTCGCGTATATGTGGAAAAACGCACTGGTTTTGACGTTCAAGCACAACAGCTTTTACATGAGCTTAAGGAAATTCTTGGCATAAGCGCGATTACTTCCGCACGAATTATTAACCGTTATGACGTAGAAGGTATTGGGGAAGATTTATTCAACACTGCTGTTCAAACTGTGTTGAGCGAACCTCCAGTTGACAACACGTACGACTACTTGCCTATTGAAACAAACGAACACGTATTCGCAATCGAATTTTTGCCTGGTCAGTTTGATCAGCGCGCACAATCTGCAAGTGAGTGCATTCAGCTTATTAGTCAAGGCGAGCGCCCAACTGTGCGCACTGCTAAAGTAATTGCTTTAAAGGGCGATCTTGACGAAAAAGCTATGGATGCTATTAAGCATTACGTTATTAATCCTGTTGAGGCGCGTGAAGCATCACTTGACGAAGTAAAAAGCTTGCAGCGAGAAACAGTAGTTCCATCAGACGTTGAAGTAATTGATACTTTTAACAGTTTAGACGAAGCTGGATTGCAAAAGTTTATTGAGAATCGCGGCTTAGCTATGGATTTGGCTGACGCAAAGTTCTGCCAGCAATACTTCAGGGAAGAAAATCGCAATCCTACTATTACCGAGATTCGCGTTATTGACACGTACTGGTCCGATCACTGCCGTCACACGACTTTTGGTACGGAGCTTACGAATATTTCCATTGACGACACTACAGTGCAAAAAGCTTTTGAGCGTTATCTTTCTTTGCGAAACGAGCTTAATAGAGAAAGCAAGCCTGTTTGCTTAATGGATATGGCAACTATTGGCGCAAAATATTTGAAGCGTACTGGCGAGCTTAAAAATTTGGATGAGTCGGAAGAAATCAATGCTTGCACAGTAAAAGTTAAGGTTGATGTAAACGGCCACGATGAGGATTGGCTGTTCCTGTTTAAGAACGAAACACATAATCATCCTACAGAAATTGAGCCTTTTGGTGGAGCTGCAACTTGCATTGGTGGTTGCATTCGTGACCCTCTTTCTGGCAGATCCTACGTTTACCAAGCTATGCGCGTAACTGGTGCTGCAGATCCTCGCACTCCTATTAGCGAGACTTTAAACGGTAAGCTTCCGCAGCGAAAAATCGTAACTTCTGCTGCAGCAGGCTACTCTTCTTACGGAAACCAGATTGGTTTAGCTACAGGCGAAGTGCACGAACTTTACCACCCGGGCTATGTTGCTAAGCGCATGGAAGTTGGTGCTGTTGTTGCCGCTACCCCAGCAGACCACGTTCGTAGAGAAACTCCAGCTCCTGGAGACGTGATCATTCTTCTTGGCGGACGCACTGGTCGAGACGGCATTGGCGGCGCTACCGGCGCTTCTAAAGCGCAGGATGTTGAAAGTATTGAAGAATGCGGAGCAGAAGTTCAAAAAGGTAACGCTCCTATTGAACGCAAATTGCAACGACTTTTCCGCCGCAAAGACGCATGCCAGCTTATTAAGCGTTGCAACGATTTTGGCGCTGGCGGCGTTTCTGTTGCTACTGGCGAAATTGCAGACGGTTTAACTATTAATCTCGACAAAGTTTCCAAAAAGTACGAGGGTCTTGACGGCACTGAGCTTGCTATTTCTGAATCCCAGGAGCGCATGGCTGTTGATGTTGCTGCCAATGATGCTGAAGCATTTTTGAAGTATGCTCGTGAAGAAAATTTGGAAGCAGAAATCATTGCGACTGTTACCGAAGAAGCTCGTATGCGAATGACTTGGCGCGGAAAAACTATTGTTGACTTAAGTCGCGCATTCTTGGCTTCTAACGGCGCTGCAAAACAGCAGGTGCTTCATATTGAATCTGGTAAGTCTTACGAAAATCCTTGGCAGAATCAGTCAGATTTGCCGTTGCAAAATCGCATGCAAAACTTAGTTAGCGATATTAACATTGCTTCTAATAAGGGTTTGGCGGAACGCTTCGATTCTACAATTGGTGCCGCAACTGTGCTTATGCCTTTTGGCGGACGCCGTCAGCTTACTCCAGCTCAAGCTATGGTTGCTAAATTCCCAGTATTTGGCGATACGAACACTGCTTCTGCAATGGCTTGGGGCTTTAATCCGTATTTGATGGAAAAGAATCAGTTTACTGGAGCTTATGTTGCGGTTGTTGAATCTTTGGCAAAGCTAGCAGCAAGCGGTTTTACTAAAGAACGCGCTTACTTGAGTTTGCAAGAGTATTTTGGCAAACCTCACGATGTTCCGGAGCGTTGGGGCAAGCCAGCTGCGGCTGTTCTTGGCGCTTTGAGTGCGCAACTTGATTTTGGCGTTGGCGCTATTGGCGGCAAGGATTCTATGAGCGGCAGTTTTGAGAATTTGGATGTGCCTCCAACATTAATTTCCTTTGCTGTTTCTACTGGAGATGCGCGTTTAGCTGTTTCTCCAGAATTTAAGTGCGTAAATAGTCGAGTTTTGCGAATTGCGCCGCAATATAAATCCGACGGAATTACTCCACAAAAAGAAAGTTTCCTGAAAGCACTAGAGTTAATCGAAAATATTACGAAGAACCAGCAGGCTCTTGCTGTTGCAACTCCTGGCTACGGTGCAAGCGCAGAGACTTTGTTCAAGATGACTCTTGGAAATCATATTGGACTTAAGTTATTTAATAGCTTAAGTAACGACGACTTGTTTAAGCCAGCATACGGTACTTTCTACGTAGAGCTTAAAGAAGATTCGGAAATTCCTTCTTTGCAAGATAGCAGTTTGATTAATATTGAGCTTGTTGGCGAAACAACAGAACAGTACATGCTTGCTTCCGCTTCTGGCGAAGAAATTAACTTAACTGATTTGCAAAAGATTTGGGAAAGCGAACTTTCTTCAATCTTCCCTTATAAAAATCCTGGCGAAATTGTAGAAACTATTAATAGCGAAACTAATGTTTCTACTACAAACCGCGTTCACACGGGAAATCTAAAGCCGCTTTCGCATCCTCGCGTTATTATTCCAGTTTTCCCTGGCAATAATTGCGAATACGATACTCAAGCTGCTTTCGAACGCGCAGGTGCCGACGCTCATACGCTTATTATTAATAACTTAAGCGCTAAGGATATTGCTGAGTCTGCTAATAAGCTAGTTGAAGAAATTAAGAAGAGCCAGATTGTTATGATTCCTGGCGGCTTCTCCGGCGGCGATGAGCCGGACGGTTCTGCAAAGTTTATTACAGCATTCTTTAGGAATCCGGAAGTTACGGATGCTGTGCGCGATTTGCTTAAGAATCGAGACGGCTTAATGCTTGGAATTTGTAACGGTTTCCAAGCGCTTATTAAACTTGGCTTGGTTCCTTTTGGTGATATTGTTCCTATGGATTCTAATTGCCCAACGCTTACATACAATACGATTGGTAGGCATCAAAGTCGAATTGTGCGCACGCGTGTTGCTTCAAACATGTCTCCATGGCTTAATAACACTAAAGTTGGCGACGTCTACACTGTTGCTATTTCTCACGGCGAAGGTCGTTTTATTGCAACGCCTGAAGTTATGGAAAAGCTTATTAAAAACGGCCAAGTAGCTACGCAATACGTTGATAGCAATGGTGTGCCGAGCATGAGTTTGAACGTAAATCCAAACGGATCGATTATGTCCGTTGAAGGAATTACAAGCCCAGACGGACGAGTTTTTGGAAAGATGGGTCATTGCGAGCGAGCTGGCGAAGGCTTGTACGTGAATATTCCTGATTTCCAGGAGCAACCGCTGTTTGAAGCTGGCGTTCAATACTTCACGGCATAACTTTTAAGAATATATTACTTTTAACTAAGCGTGTTAAATAATTACAAATTCAACGATGGCTGCAATCGGCAACAATCATCGGTTACAGCAATCGACTACTAGGGGGTATGAATGTCTGCAGAACTTGAGGATATTCACGAAGAGTGCGGCGTATTTGGAGTATGGGGTCATAAAGACGCCGCTAGACTCACATATTTTGGCTTGCACGCTCTTCAACATCGCGGCCAAGAAGGCGCAGGAATTGTAACTAACGATAACGGCGCGCTTCACGGACACCGCGGACTAGGCTTGCTTACTCAAGTTTTTAGTAACGAGCAGGTTATGGAGCGACTAACAGGAAATCGTGCTATTGGTCACGTTCGTTACGCTACTGCAGGATCTGGAAGCGTTGATAATATTCAGCCTTTCTTATTCCGTTTCCACGATGGAGATGTAGCTTTAGCTCATAACGGCAATCTGACGAATTGCACAAGCTTACGAAATTCTTTGGAAGATAATGGCGCTATTCTCCACTCAAATTCCGACACTGAAATATTAATGCATTTGATTCGTCACTCTAATAAACCAACTTTTATGGATCGCTTAAAAGAAGCGTTACTAACTGTTCATGGCGGTTTTGCTTATTTGCTTCTTACTGAAGATTCTTTAATTGGCGCTACGGATCCAAATGGGTTCCGACCGCTTTCTCTTGGTCGCATGCAAAACGGAGCGTATGTGCTTTCTTCCGAGACTTGCGCTTTTGATATTGTTCGCGCCGAATTTATTCGAGATATTGAGCCAGGCGAAATAGTTGTTATTAACGACGAAGGCTACACGATTGAACGTTATACGGATCATGTGCAACAAGCAGTTTGCTCAATGGAGTTTATTTATTTTGCACGCCCGGATTCTAATATTTACGGGATTAACGTTCATTCTGCAAGAAAGCGCATGGGATCGCGCTTAGCTAAAGAATCTCCTGTTGAAGCAGACATGGTTATTGGCGTTCCTAACTCGTCGCTTTCTGCAGCCGCAGGATACGCTGAAACAAGTGGTCTTCCTAACGAAATGGGTTTGATTAAAAACCAATATGTTGCTCGCACTTTTATTCAACCTACTCAAGAATTGCGCGAGCAGGGCGTTCGTATGAAACTTTCTGCAGTTCGCGGAGTAGTTGCAGGAAAGCGCGTAATCGTTCTTGACGATTCAATCGTGCGCGGCACAACTTCTAAGCGAATTGTGCAATTGCTTCGAGAAGCTGGCGCTAAAGAAGTGCATATGCGTATTTCTTCGCCTCCTCTTAAATACCCGTGCTTCTACGGTATTGATATTCAAACTACTAAAGAATTAATTGCAGCAAAGCATTCTGTTGAGGAGATTCGCGAGTATATTGATGCTGATTCTCTTGCGTTCCTGTCTTTGGACGGTCTTGTTGAGTCAATTGGATTAAATAAGCCGGCTCCTTACGGCGGCTTATGCGTCGCTTATTTTAATGGCGACTACCCTACTGCACTTGACGATTACGGTGAAGAATTCTTGGCTTCACTTACTCCTGAAGAACGCGAACATTTGCAGGAAGTAAGGAAACGCAGTAAATATTCGCACGAAAACCTTATATAACTTAATATTTTACTTATTTACGGCAATTTATTAATAAAATTTAAGAAAATACGTATAACAATTTAGGAAAGGAACCAACATGCCGCACGCATATGAAGAAGCTGGCGTAAGCGTAGAAGCAGGATACGAAGTAGTGCGTCGCATTAAATCGCATGTGAATCGCACGAATCGTCCAGGAGTTATGGGTGGCATCGGCGGATTCGGCGGCTTATTCGACTTGGCTTCCCTTGGTTATAAAGAGCCGGTTCTAATTTCCGGCACGGATGGCGTTGGAACCAAGCTTATGGTTGCCAAAATGATGAATAAGCACAATACGATTGGCATTGATTGCGTTGCTATGTGCGTAAACGATATTGCAGCTCAAGGTGCAGAACCACTTTTCTTCCTTGACTACATTGCTTGCGGCAAAAATAATCCTGCACTACTTGAGCAGGTTGTTGCAGGAGTTGCAGACGGTTGCGTTCAAGCAGAAGCAGGTTTAATTGGCGGAGAAACTGCTGAAATGCCTGGAATGTACGCAGAAGACGAGTACGATCTTGCAGGTTTCGCAGTTGGCGTTGCAGAACGTTCAAATATTGTTGACGGCTCCACAATTACCGCAGGCGACGTTCTCATAGGCTTGCCTTCTTCTGGAGTTCACTCGAACGGTTTCTCGCTTGTGCGTAAAGCTTTGTTTGAAGAAGCAGGCTACGACGTAAACACCAAACTTGAAGAGCTTGACGGAAAAACTATTGGCGAAGTTCTGCTTGAACCTACGCGAATTTATGTAAAAGCTTTGAAACCGCTTTTTGCGAAGCATCTTATTAAGGGAGTGGCTCACATTACAGGCGGCGGATTTATTGAGAATATTCCACGCATGTACTCGGATGATTTGGCTGCAAAAATCGATACGTCAAGCTGGAATGTTCCGCCTATTTTTGACGTTATTGAAAAAGCTGGCAAAGTTGCTCATGCAGAAATGTTCAACGTTTTTAATATGGGCATTGGCATGGTTTTGGCGGTTGATGAAAGCAAAGCCGAAGAAGCACTAAGCACACTGAGTGAAAATAACGAAACAGCTTATGTTATTGGCAAAATGATTGAGCGCGAAAACGCTGCAGTTGAGTTGCAATAAAACTATAAAGGACAAAAAATGAAAGTTTTAGTTGTTGGTTCCGGCGCACGCGAACACGCTATTGCACACGCACTTCTTAAAGGCGAAAGCGTTGAAGAAGTAACTGTTGCACCTGGAAACCCTGGTATTGCAGCAGACGGAATTAAAACCGTAAACATAAGCCAGTCAGATCACGAAGCTCTTATTAACTTCGTTAAAGAGCACAACTACGATTTCGCTTTTATTGGCCCAGAAGTGCCGCTTATGAACGGAATCGTGGACGATTTTGAAGCTCACAACATTCCCGCTTTTGGCCCAAACAAGGCTGCGGCTCAAATCGAAGGCTCTAAAGATTTTGCCAAAAAGCTTATGTCTCGCCACAACGTTCCAACAGCAGCCTACCAAACTTTTGACGCTTTGGAGCCGGCACGCGCATACGTTCTTGAGCATGGCGCTCCAATTGTGATTAAAGCAGACGGCTTGGCAGCAGGAAAAGGCGTTACTGTTGCTATGGACGAGAAAACTGCAGTTGATGCTTTGGAAGATATTTTCGTCGACCACCGTTTTGGCAAAGCTGGAGCAAAAGTTGTTATTGAAGAATTTTTGCAAGGTCAAGAGTTTTCGCTTATGAGTTTCGTAAGCGGCACTGATTTTTGGGTTATGCCAATTTCGCAAGATCATAAGCGCGCTTACGACGGCGATAAAGGTCCAAACACAGGCGGAATGGGAGCATACAGCCCAGTTCCACAAATCAGTGATGAAACAGTTAAGCGCGCTATTGACGAGATTGTGCGCCCAACCGTTGAAGGCCTAGCAAAAGAAGGAACGCCTTTTACAGGCATACTTTATGCTGGTTTGATTGATACATCTACAGGTCCTAAAGTTATTGAGTTTAATGCTCGCTTTGGCGACCCTGAAACAGAAGTTGTGCTTCCTAGGCTTACTTCAGATTTTGGGGAAGCAATATGGAATATTTTGCAACACAAAACACCAACTTTTACGTGGCAAAATAGCGGCGTTACTCTCGGCGTAATAATTGCAAGCGAAGGCTACCCTGGCACTTTAGTTACAGGCACTCACCTTCCGCAAATTCCTGTTGACGAAAATCAAGGTCAGCACGTGTACTTTGCAGGAGTTAAAAGCCAAGAAGAAACCGGCAATCTCGTAACTTCTTCCGGTAGAGTTGCGCTCGTACAAGTGCACGGAAAAGACGTAGAGGATGCGCAAAACGCAGTCTACAGCATATTGGATAACCTAAATCTTCCACATATGTTCTTTAGACATGACATTGCTTCAAAAGCGCTTAAATAAAATCTAACATTTCTAGTAGTTGCTAGTACTTGCTAGCAGCTACTAGAAACTTACAAAATCACGGCATAGTAAAGAACTTGGTATTGCGCATATAGCCTTTACCAGCAGTAATATCGTACTGTATAAGCTTATAGTCATCCAAAAGCTGCTTAGTTTTCTCATCCATTGCTGAGTAAACCATTGGCCTACCTTCGCCATCTAAATAAATCGGCTGTCCTTCCGGAATCCTATCCCAACCTTGAATTGTGTTAACAACAGGCGGTTCCATTGCGCTAATATGCTTATGCAATTTAGTAAGGAAAGCAACGTACGGCGAAACTTTAGCATTCATATGACGAGCAACTTGAGCCACAAAGAAATTAGGCGAAGAGTACCCGTCGGTTTTAACATGCTTCTTTTGAGAATCGCTCATAGATTTTCTTGCAGCTTTATTCGACCAAATAAAGTAGTCAGTCAAATGCAACATAAGAGAATTATTCTTATTCATGCTGGCAGTTGAGTAAGCTCCTGGAAGATGATCTCCGTAGAACAAAACAGTAACAGGCTTATTAAGCTTGTCTAGCTTATTAAGGAACTTTTCTGTAGCTTTATCCGTATAGTTTGCGCCTTTAGCGTACGTTTGAATAATAGAAGCTTCTTCTTCACCTAAAGGCTTAGCATCTTCACTTGCAGAAACTTTGAAATCATTATTCTTATACCAATCGTTATAAGGCATGTGATTTTGCATCGTAACTAATTGAATAAAATCTGAAGTTTTCTTTTTCGAAACTGACTCAAAAACGCTTCTGTAAGCAGACTCGTCAGAAACATAAGGAGATAAATCAATATGATTCTGATGCTTAATAACATCAGGCTTACGCAAGGAATAAAACTTAGTAAAACCAAATTTCTTATAATTCTTAGCGCGCAAATACATGGATGGCTCAAACGGGTGGAAAGCAAGAGAATTTTTGCCATCATTCCAATACCTGTTAATAGTAGGAGTCCACGCCGCTTTTGGCACTAACTGCTGGTATGGGCTTGTAAGAGAAGGATCAAAATTAACCATACTCAAGCCTGTCATAGCCATGTATTCAAGATTTGCAGTTCCTCCACCGTAGCCAGACGAAAGCATAAGACCGCTGTCAGTAGACTTTTTAACACTGTTAATAAAAGGCGTAACCTGTTTATTAAACGATAGGCCAGGCACGCGCTCAGGATTAGCGAAAGATTCAGAAAGAACAACAATAAACGTGCTGCTGTTAATCTTATTTTTGCGAGAAGTATTAATTTTATTTGCCAGCTTTTCGTATCTCTTAAGCACATCTTTCATAGTTGCTTCGCTATAATTTGCCGGCTTGGACATAATTTTTGGATTAACTTGACGCATAAACGCCACAAGCGGTCCGTTAAGTTGCGCGTCGTATACAGAATCCCACATTGCAGGCTTATCGCCCATAAATTGGTTAAACGAGTTAGATACAGAACCAACAGTTCCAGCGGAAGCAACATAGAAAGCAAATATTGCAAAAATAACTACGAAAATTCCACCACGAAGACCATAGCGCAAATCTCTTCTTTTAAACCAAACTATTTTTCCCTGATTTTTATCGAGGAAATGAATAAGCGTAAATATAACAACAAAGAACAGTATCAAAATAATCGCGTATAAAATAACGCGTCCAGCATTAGGCGGAAGGAATGTTGAAATATTTCCGGTGTCGCTTTGCAAAAAGTTTAAATCTGCCGGAAGAATTGCCTCATTTCGCACAAAAATTTTCATGTACTCAATTGTGGAAATAAGCACAGCAACCGACAGCAATATCATTGATGTAATCCAAAAACGGTTAGTAATCAACAACAATAAAAGATAAATTGCAGAAACAATAAAAGCATTTAGCAGAAGAATAAAGTCTAATCTTTCCCAAATGCCTGTGAACATTCGAGTAATACTGTCTTGCAACGCTGAAAGCACTTGGCTTTTAGAACCAGTTTGTACGCCAGCATGGAAAATAGAGATTATTGCAATATTGTTAAGGACGAAAAATACTATGTAAAGCCAGCGTGGAATTGCTATTTGATATTTAGATAATAGCTTTTGTAAAGGCGCAAAGAAATTCTTAGAAGTACAGTGTTTTCCTTTAGAATTGGCACGTTTTACTTTAGGATTCCTCTTTTTATAGTCACCATCTTCTGTGCCGTTTTGTGAAGACTCCACTGCGATTTCTTCCATAATACATTCCAATCGTTCTACTAAGTGAACCCTTATGTTTTGCACAATAACTTTCTATTGTAGCTATTAGTGTCGTCATAGACGAATATTTATTAGTACCCCTAGTACCACTAGCTCGACATGCTGATATTTTTCATACTTCCGGTTGATTACAATAAGTAATTCGGCAACTACGATTAAAACAATAAAAACTATAAAAACTAAAGCAAATATTAAGAAAGAATTAAGATACGCGAACTATATTTCGGTTGGGTGAAATATTGCGCGTATGCTCACTTTAAAAAGTAGTTTGCACGTAGTTAAGCAAGAAAGTGTAGGATTCCTGCATGTTGCAATTAGAGAAAATAAGCCTCTTGGAAGGTTGGCTACCTACAAGCTTATTTAGCGTAACTGGTATATCTTTGCTAGCGCTAGTTGTTATGCGCTCTAAACCGGGCAAGCATTTGCTGCATTTGCTAGTAGAGATTGGCGTTGCGACTATATCGTTTTTTGTAGGCGGCGCAATTGCTTGGCTAGTTTCCGACGTATTTCTTGTGTTCGGAGTAAGCCTCGGTTGGCTTGTTATTCTTTCTATAGCATGCGGCTTCGGTCTTATTGGATTCGCAGTTACAGCTGTAGTTCTTTCTAAAGGCCTAAAAAGATTAATTGCCATAATATCTATTATTCTTACGCTTTTAAGCACAACATTGCGCGTAGATATGGTATACGGAGAGTTTACAAATCTTGGATCTATTTTTGGCATGAGTAATTTTCCAAAATTGGAGCTTAGTAAAGAAACTTTAGCTAAGGCAAGTATTAAAGAATGGCACAGATTAGCGCGAGAGCATAAGCTACCAAAATTACCTGAAAAAGGGATTGTAAGATCCGCGAATATTCCTAACACTCTTTCGAATTTTAAAGCGCGCACAGCAAATTTGTATCTGCCTCCAGCAGCTCTTGTTAAAAATCCCCCAAAACTGCCGGTTATGATTATGCTAGCCGGACAGCCTGGAAGCCCTAACCATTTTTTTGCAGCAAGTAATATTTCAAGCATGCTAGACGATTACGCAAAACATCATAACGGTCTTGCGCCTATTGTTGTCTCCCCTGATCAAAATGGCGACTCTATGAATAATTCTTTATGCGCGGACACTCACGTGTATGGGAAAGCAGAAACTTATTTAACTCGTGACGTACCAAATTGGATTCGTAAACATTTGCCAGTAAGCAATGATTCTAGCATGTGGCTTATTGGAGGATTTTCACAAGGCGGCACTTGCGCAACCCAACTTGCACCATCGCACCCTAATCTTTTTAGTGTTATATATTCTGCAGGCGGAGAATTAGAACCTACGTATAAAAATCGTCAAGAAACCATTAAACGTTATTTCCACGGAAATAGCGCATCATACGAAAAACATGTGCCTAGCAAAATAATGCGCAAAAATGCTCCACTTAAACAAGACTATTATGCTATTGCAGGTTCTTGGGATCCTAAATCTCAAGCAAACCAGGCAACTATTGCTATAAGCGCGCATCGAAGCGGAATGAACGTTCTTACTATGATTGCTCAAGGCTACGGGCATGATTGGCACACAGTTCAAACAGGATTACGAGTAGTTATTGACCGTTTTTGCAAGAAAACAGGTATTGCAACAACCGTACCTAAATTAAATACTTATCCAAATTTGCAAGTTCTTATTGATCAGCGAGTGAAAAGATAATAAATATGGCTTTGCATTTCTTACACAAACGCTGTAAGCAGAAGGATCCTAATCTTTCTAAAAATACTCAAGTTAAACATGCGAAAATCTTGATGAAAGATTTTATTGCGTGGATTGGGCAGCGCGTTTTTGCACTTGTTATAACATGCATTTTTGTTGTTATTAATTGCATTCACTGGCTTAGCATAACGCTTATGCACGTATACACTTACGGCACAAGCGCTACTCTTTCGCAATTATTTGTAAAGCACAACCCTAGCAAAGGACCGAGCTTATTCTTCGGCCACGCAAACGTTTCTACTTTGCTTATGAAACTTTGCCATTCGCTGTTTTTTGTAAACAGCATGCCGTCTATGCTTGTTAACTGTTTTCTTGCTGTTATTTTGATTGGTGTAGCAGAAACGCGTATAAGTCGTTTTAGAATTATAGCTATTTCAATACTAAGCACAATTGTTGGAATGGTGATTGGACTTGCGATTATTGGCAATCTTTCTTTCATTATTCGCAATATGCATTGGATTAGCAAAATTCCTATTAGGCTTTCTCCATTTACGCTGTTTATTGGCGCTTTTATGGCTTCAGCCGCTTACGAATCAATTTTGTGGCATAGGCGATTACTTGTTATCGGTTACGCAATCACTTCTGCAATGATGCTTTATAGTGGAAATCCTGGAGATTATTGCACTATTATTGCAGCTTTTACAGGGCATATTATTGGCAATATTATGTGCAAGTCCGAAAGCAAATTAGAAGAGAATTTAGAAGAAAATTCGCAAGACAATTCGCAAATAAATAAGCAAATCAAATCAAAAATTAAATCAAAAAACGTAAATTGGTGGGAAGGAACCGACTACGAAATTCGCAGGCTTTTTGCTGTAGCGCAAAGCATTCTAGCCTTAGGTCCTCTTCTCGCATTATCTTCGCGCTCGCACGCGGGTATTCTTACAACATTAGGCTTATTCATGTCTCCACAAATGGGCTCTAAACCGTGGATTACTCGATGCATAGCGAATTACAGCGCAAATAACTGCCTGCTTCATTCAGGACTACATCACGTAGCTATCGGCAGCTTGTGGATTCGTATTCTTCTGCCAATTATTACGCTGATGGTTATTGCTTGGGGAATGCTACGAGGACGTCGTCTTGCAGCGTTGACTTCAATTACAATTAACTTAATTACAGTGTTATACGCAGGAATGTATTTCACTATTTTGCCATTAATTGCAAGCAAACAGCATATTTCAGCGCACCAACATAACGCAGTAGCAGTCGCTTTTATGCTCACAGCACTACCACCTTTGCTAATGACAATACTGCTTTTTATTAATTTGAAGCATTTTTCAATTCACACAAACAAATTAAGAGTGCGCGTAGGATTGCTCGTAATTATCGTAACGCTTTGGATTACAGCTACAGCGTACATTACTTTCGGCCTTATGATAGCAGACAACTTTAGGCCTGCAGCCGACATTAATCACTTGCTACGCGATTTGCCTGGACGTTGGATGCCTATGGGATTTGGCAACCGTTCTAACGCAATGCTTCGCACAGAAACACCATTAGCTTCCTTCCTCGCACAAAGCGTTGGCTTAGTTCTTTGGGCAGTATTGTTCGCAGTATGCTTTACTTGGTTTAAAATCCAAATTTCCACAAACGACAACGACAGAAATAAAGCAAGCGAACTTGTGGAACTCGGCGGAAACACAATGAGCTTTATGACCACTTGGCCAAATAATCATTACTGGTTCTCGCAAAGCGGAAATTCTGCAATCGCTTACAGGCAAAGCTACGGAATCGCTTTAACTCTTACAGGACCTTTTGGAGATTCTAAAGAATACAGGCAGGATTTAAAAAACTTCATACAAACGTGCAGGCAAAACTCGCTATCTCCAGCATTTTACGCAGTACATGATCAAGTGCGTCAAGAGCTAGAAAAGCTTGGATTTACGTCTATTAAAGTCGGCACCGACATGCTCGTAAACCCAAACACTTGGCAAACTCGAGGCAAAAAATGGCAGGATATTCGCACAGCTATTAATAAAGCAAAACGAGACGGTATTAGCGATGTTTTAACAACTTATAAAGAAGCACCGTGGGATGTTCAACAGCAAATCGTAGAAATTTCCGAAGAGTGGGCTGAGCTTAAAGCGCTTCCAGAAATGAAGTTCACTTTGGGCGGACTTGACGAGCTTATAGATAAGCGCGTAAAAATTCTTTACGCTATTGACGAAAATCAGCGCGTTCTTGGAGTAACAAGCTGGATGCCAACGTATAGAAATAAGCGCGTTATTGGTTGGACTCTTGATTTTATGCGGCACCGCACAGATAGTCCAAACGGAATTATGGAATTTTTGATTGCTAGAATGGCAGAACGCTTGCAAGAAGAAGGATTGCAAAATCCAGAATCTGCAGTGGAATTCATGAGCCTTTCCGCAGCACCATTAGCTGGCATAGATGAGCATTCGTTAAGCGACGAATCGCAACAATCATCTAATGTAATCAACCATGCGCTCGCAATGATGTCGGATATTTTGGAACCAGCTTACGGCTTTAAATCACTGTATTTCTTTAAGAAAAAGTTCCAGCCAGAAGCAAGTTCCGTATACGTTTGCTATATGGATTCAGCAAAATTAGCGCAAATATCGCTAGCTGTAACTCACGCATATTTGCCAGAAACAAGTCCAAAGCAAATATTAGAAATGGCGAAATCATTAAGACCAAAAAGTAACGAAACTAACAAATAATTTGTTAAGTTTTAATAAACTTCGGCGAGTTCTCCCTACTGTTGCGTAAAGTAACAATTGCACGTCAGGGAGGTTCATCGTGTCAGAATTAAAGCCAACCGTCGCTGTCGTAATGGGATCTTCAAGTGATTGGGAGACCATGCGTCATGCTTGTGAAATCCTAGATAAATTCCAAGTTCCTTACATGAAACGAGTTATTTCTGCACATCGCACGCCAGAACTTATGGCTGATTTTGCGCATAATGCTCGAAAAGAGGGCTTCCATATTATTATTGCAGGAGCAGGTGGAGCAGCTCACCTTCCTGGCATGATTGCAGCGCAAACCACACTGCCTGTTATTGGCGTTCCAGTGCGCTCACATGCGCTATCTGGATGGGATTCGTTGCTTTCTATTGTGCAAATGCCAGGTGGAATTCCTGTTGCAACAACTGCAGTTGGAAATTCTGGCGCAACTAACGCAGGACTTCTAGCCGTAAGCATTCTAAGCACAACCGACGAGCGTCTAGCTAACGAACTTGCAGAATATCGCGAAGAACTTAAAGCGAAAGTTGAGGAATCCAATGCCAACCTTATCTGAAGTCACTAATGGCGCTGTGGAACGCTTAATGCCGGGCGCAACTATTGGAATTATTGGCGGCGGTCAGCTTGGGCGCATGATGGCTATTGCAGCACGTCATATGGGCTTTAGAATTGGCGTTCTCGACCCAACTCTTGACTGCCCAGTGTTCCAAGTAGCAGATTTACAGGTTGAAGCAAATTACGATGATCCAGAAGGCTTGCGCGAGCTTGCAGAACGTTGCGACGTTTTAACGTACGAATTTGAAAACGTAAACGCAGACGCGCTAGATAAAGTCCGTCATCTTACTGCTATTCCTCAAGGCACAGACTTATTGCGAGTTACGCAAGATAGAGTAAGCGAAAAAACGTTTATTAATGATCACGGAATCGAAACCGCTAAATGGCGCGAAGTTAATAATCTTGACGATTTAGACGCAGCTATTGACGAAATTGGATTGCCTGCTATTTTGAAAACTCGCCGAGGCGGCTATGACGGCCACGGACAAGACGTTCTTCGAACTGAAGAAGACGTTGCCAATATTCACCATCGCGCGGATCGCGGCGGAAAATTCCCTCCTTCTATTCTTGAAGGTTTTGTTGACTTTGCTTTCGAAGCTTCAATTCTTGTTTCCGGAAATGGCAAGGATTTTGTGACTTATCCTCTAGTAAAGAATGTGCATCACAATAGTATTTTGCACATGACTTTAGCTCCTGCTGTTGTTAATCCAGAAGTAGAAAATGCAGCTCACGAGCTTGCGCTACGATTAGCAAAAGGTTTCGAACTTGCAGGCACTTTGGGAATTGAGCTTTTTATTACGAAAGATAACCGCGTAGTAGTAAACGAGCTTGCGCCTCGTCCTCATAATTCTGGACATTACACGATTGAAGCTTGCGATATGGATCAATTCGAAGCGCATATTCGCGGCATTGTTGGATGGCCTTTAAAGAAGCCGAAGCTGCTTTCCCCTGCTGTTATGGTGAATGTGCTTGGTCAGCATGTGGCTCCTACGCGTTCGCTGATTTTGGAGCATCCAGAATGGCATGTGCACGATTATGGCAAAGCTGAAGTTCGCAAGAATCGAAAAATGGGTCATATTACTGTTTTATGCGACGACCCTGTTGAAGCAGCTGCAGCATTAGACGCAACCGGCTGCTGGGATGACGAACTGGATTAAATAACGAAAGGATGCGAAATGGCTGGCGAACCTGTACGTAGACATACTAAGCAAAAAGAAATAGTGCTCTCACATTTGCGCGAGTCTCGCAATTTTGTTTCAGCGCAAGAGTTACATAGGCTTTTGGCACAAGATGGCGAAATTATTGGCTTGGCTACAGTGTATCGTCAGCTTAATTCGCTTACTCAAAGCGGCGAAGTAGACACAGTGCGTTTTAACGGTCAGCAATTATTCCGTATTTGTGACGAGAATACGCACCACCATCATTTAGTTTGCGAACGTTGCGGAAAAACTGTTGATATTGAGCCGCCTGACGACGAAGGCTGGATTCATAACGTTGCGCAAGCGCACGGATACACAGTTGTTGACCACACGCTGGAAGTATTCGGCTTATGCGAAAACTGCCGCGAGAAAGATAAGTAATCTCTGCTACATTTGCCGGAGATTTTCCGGCAAATGTTCCTCTGTAGCTTTGCAGTATTGCTCCGCGGACGTTGAGTATTTATTGTCTAGAGAACGCTAGCGTTATTGCTGCTGCACACATCACGCCAAGCACTCCTACCACACCACAAAACACTAGCGGTTTAATTGCGCGTCATTCATTAGCGTAGATATTCGTGAGGTGAGATTTGAGATTTTTCGCACTGAGCGCGGCGAACGTCAGAGCCGCAGGCTGCTGATTCGCCAAGCGAAGAAGAAAAATCGAAAAATCTCTGCGATAAAGCACGGTTATTAATGGTTAGCACGCAGAGTTTGGGGGATTTCTCTACGAGTACTAAAAGAGGACTGAGAAGCTACATTCTTTAAAGATAGGCGAACACACTAAACTCTTTTAGCAGCCAGAGCGCACGAAGGACGGGACGTACGAGGAGAGAAATCCCCCAAAACTCGCGCCACAGCAAGCAAGAGCTGAGCGCTGTCCTCACGGCTAATCGCCATTCGGCTGAGCTTGCGTTGAAAGCACGCCGCGATTTCAAGATTTCATAGTGCCCCCGACGCGACTCGAACGCGCAACCAACGGATTAGAAGGCCGTTGCTCTATCCTTTGAGCTACAGAGGCAAACAAATGGCTATTATACCAAGACGGCACTATCAACGCGCCTTAAAAACAGAAAATAATAGAAATCACCCATAAAAGTCGCCTATAAAACTTACAAAAACCCTATTTACAAAACGTCGCATACAAAACTTACAAAAGCACTACTCAATAATGCAAGCAAGCGACATAAGCACAGCAAGGAAGAACACGTTCACAATCGTGTACGTAAGCAAATAACGTCCCCTATGCTCAGGATATTGATGCGTAATGCCCTTGTATGAAATAAGCGAAGCCATAGAAGCAATAAGCGTACCCATTCCGCCAAGATTCGTACCAATAATCAGCATCTTCCACTGATCACAGAATCCCGAAAGCAAAATCGTCGTCGGCACATTGCTAATAAACTGGCTCGATGCCACAGAAACTTCCATAGGATGCGACCCAACCCACATTTGTGCAAGATCGCTAAATCCTGGAACTCTGCGCATATTGCCAATAAAAATAAAGAACATAATAAACGTAAGCGGCAATGCCCAGTCAAGTACGCGGAACACGTGGCGATCGCAAAGAATAAAAGCAACCACCATAATCGCAAGCATAAGCCAGTCTGGAATCCAACCGCTTACGCCGCACAAGCAAACCACAAAAAGCAAGCTATAAACAATAACTCGCCAACGAGTAAAACTCATGCCGTAACCCATAACGCGAATCTCATCCGGCTGCGGATGGCCATGAGACGGAGCAAGCACACTTTGCTCAATATCGTCACCATGCAAGCCAGCAAACTGATCAACCTTACGAGACTTAAAGAACACAAAAGCAAACGCAACCATAAGCACCGCAGCAGTAACAGTATACGGTGCCATAATCTTCAAAAAGTCTTTAGTAGACATATGCGTTAAGGCTTTTAAGTACAAGTTATGCGCGTTTCCAATAGGGGTTAGCATACTGCCAACATTCGCGCCGATTGTCATAAGCGTAATTACAAGAATCGAACGTTTTTCAGCATTCGCCATAACAAGCACGGAAAGCGCAAAAGGCACAAAAGTTACGAGAGCAACGTCGTTCGTAATCCACATTGACGAAAAGAATGTTAGCGACATAAGCACTAACACAAGCCCACGCTCAGTCCTAACATGCCTTAAAAGACGCGCACCAATCGCACGAAATACACCAATTCGCTGGAATCCACACACAACCATCATTAAGCAAACAAGCTGCGAAATAGTATTTACGTGAATATAACCCCAATATTGAGAATCAGGAGGCACGAAAAAACACGAAATAATTGCCAAAATCGCCGCAACAATAAGAATGGTTTCACACTTGACCAAATTTAACAGCCAGCGCTTCATCATTCCTCCGTAAGGCAGCAAATACAACTCATTTAATTGTACTAGAAACCCATTCCCATAAAGCGTCCAAATTCCCGACAAAATCATTGAAATAGCAAGGTATTAGCAACTATTAAGAGCCAGATTTAGCCGCAAATACAAGGGTTAAAAATCCGCCCTTTTTTGTGACACGCGCAATAGTTAGGCATGTCAAAAAGTAAGAATACGTATATTATGTAAAAAGAATTTGTTGGCTACACAACTACATAACTACACAACTACATAAGAAGCGGAATATGTTTGAAACACAAGAAACAGAAAATAAGAAGATTGAACAAAAACTCGCTCGTCAAAAGCATCTTCGCGAAAACCATAAGCGCAACACTGCAGATTTAGTTGTTGAATGCTTAGTAAATGAAGGCGTTGAAGTAGTTTTCGGCATTCCAGGCGAGGAAAATATTCCACTTCTTGAAGCGATTGAGCGCGACGGCCGCATTCGTTTCGTGCTTACTCGCCACGAGCAGGGTGCTGGTTTTATGGCAGCAACTTACGCTCATATTACGGGAAAGCCGGGCGTATGCTTAGCAACTTTAGGCCCTGGTGCTCTAAATCTTACGCTTCCTGTAGCTCAAGCAAACGCAAGCACTACGCCGCTTGTGGCAATTTGCGCACAAGGTAATGTTTCAAGGCTTTATAAGGAATCTCACCAAATTATTGATTTGGTTGCACTTTTCCAGCCGATTACGCAATGGTCTTCTATGATGCTTGCTCCAGAATCTGCGCCAGAAATGGTTCGAAAAGCGTTCTCTATTGCGGGCCACAACCGCCCAGGAGCAACCTGCCTTGTTATTCCGGAAGATATTAGCGAAATGCCAGCGCCTGCCGACGCGAAGCCGCTTCCATTGCCGCATCCGCTACACATTATGCCAGCTCCGGACACTATTGAAGAAGCTGCTCAAATTATTAGTAAAGCAAAGCAGCCTATTATTTTGGCTGGAAATGGCGTTGCGCGCTCTCACGCTGAGGATCAGCTTCTTGCTTTTGCTGAGCAGCTTAACGTGCCAGTTGCAACTACTTTTGAAGGTAAGGGAGTTTTCCCGGATAATCATCCGAATGCGCTTGGAGTCGTTGGTTTTATGCATCGCGACTACGAAAACTTCGCTTTTGACACTGCTGATTTGATTATTGCCGTAGGTTTTTCGATTCAGCAGTTTGATCCGAAGAAAATCAACCCGAATATTGATAAAACTATTATTCACATCAATACTTTTGTGGAAGACACTGACGCGCACTACCCTACTGCGCTGAACATTATGGCAAATATTGGCCAAACGCTTAAAACTCTTACAGAAGTACTAAATAAACGCAACATTACTTTCGACGTAAGTCATCCTCGTATTCGACAACTGCTTACGGAAGAATTACATTCTTGCGAAAACGACGAAAGTATGCCAATGAAACCGCAGCGAGTAGTTTACGATATTCGCCGCGCTGTTCCTGAAGGCACGAAGGTGCTTGTAGATACGGGCGCTTTGAAAATGTGGATGGCTCGCTTGTACCCAACTATGCACCCGAATACTTGCATAATCGACAACAGTCTTTCTACTATGGCTTGGACGCTTCCGGGCGCTGTTGGAGCTTCGTTTATTCGAGATAATTCCGGCAAAATGAACACGAAACCAGTTTTGGCTGTGATGGGCGACGGCAGCTTTATGATGAACGTTCAAGAGATTGAAACTGCTGTGCGCGTTGGAAGCCGAATGGTGGTTCTTGTTTGGGAAGATAACGCGTACGGCTTAATCAAGTGGAAGATGGAGCTTCACGCTGGCGAGCACGAGTACGTTGATTTCCATAATCCGGATGTGCCAAAACTGGCTGAAAGCTTTGGCGCGCGCGGACATGCTGTTAAGAAGCCAGAAGATTTATACAATATGCTTCGTGCGGCTTTGGAGCAGGAAAGCGGAGTGGACGTGATTTCTTGCCCAGTTGATTACAGCGAGAATATGAAGCTTATTGAAAAGCTCGGCGATATTGACTTTAGCAACTGACGCACAGCTCCAAACGTGGGCGCGACGACCTGCCTGCGTTGAAAGCACACCGTGCTTAACGCTCGCGCGGATAACGCGCTCGCTACTGAGCTTGCGTTGAAAGCACACCGTGCTTTCAACTTGAGCAAGCTCACGCTCCGAGTTGCTTTCGCGCGCTAAATCGCTGCGCTCAAGCAGGTCGTCGCGCACGTTTGGAGCGTTTATGGCTGTACTACATGATTTGCGACTGCAAGTTTTTGCGAGCCGCTTCCATTGAAGTAATTTGCCCAAGAAGCGCAATTTTTTCTTGACCGTCGGGAAGTTTAGTCATTCGCGCTCTAGCCGCTCCGATTCTACGCATAAAACCAACATCTAAAAGCTTAATAAGCAACTCATTCGCATACTTGCTTTCCGCAACAGTAGCTTTTCGTAAAAGATCCGAGGGAGATCCGTTAGAAGCTTGCTGATTTTGGTGATTGCCGGCATTACCATCTTCTAACGAGTCGGATGGCACAGGAAGAGGCAAAGGCATAACGGAAAGTTCCGTAATAACAGGCTCCAGCAAAGGGCCTGCTGCCTTAGTCATCATGTGCAGCCACAATCCTTGCGTAACGTTGCCAGTCGGCAATCCTCCAGCTGCAACAAAAGCTTGGAATAGCGTTCGAAATACTGGAGTAATAAAATTATTCAACGTAAGTTGCGCAAATAATTTCTCATTAAAAGCAAGAGGAACTTGCAGCAACAAAGCCATACATTGCTGCTCACACATGAATACAACATCATCGACTCTATAATAATGCTGATTTTTAGCAGACGAGCGCGCAATTTGCATGCGCGAAACAGGCGAATCTGCAGAACGAGAATCGCTTACTTGCTGTCCAAATAAAGCAGAACTACGCTTAGACGCGTACGCATCTTCGTCATGAACTTGCAAGCGACGACGTGAGACTTCAACTTCGCGGCGCATAACAGCCAAATCAACACCGATTGCGCGAACAGCTTTACGCGCATACAAGTCAAGCAGAGAACGGTCACGAATTTGCGCAATAAGAGGCGCCACAGCCTTAACAGCACCCATTTGGCCGGTTGTGAACGAAGTATCAAAACGGTTAATTACAGTGTCGATAACGAAATCGTAAAGCGGACTTGCGTGAGAAACAAGCGAGCGCACAGCTTCGTCACCGCGCTGAATGCGCAAATCGCAAGGATCGAGATTATTGTCAGCTACAGCAACAAAAGTTTGAGTTAAAAACGCAGAATCCAAACCAAAAGCGTGTAACGCAGCCTTCTGACCTGCAGCATCACCATCAAAAGTAAATACAATGCGCGAGCTTACAGACTGACCATCTACTTTTATAGGCCCCACAAGCTGGATTGCACCCAAAGAATCATCCGAAATAAGCCTTCGCACGATTTTTGCATGCTCAACGCCGAAAGCAGTTCCGCAAGTTGCAACAGCAGTGTCGACTCCAGCTAAATGGCATGCCATAACGTCCGTGTAACCCTCAACTATTACGACTTGGCGCTTTTTTACAATATTTTCTTTAGCTAAATCAATTCCGTACAAAACTTGCGTTTTGCGGTACAGTGCAGTGTCGGGAGTGTTAATATATTTCGCACTAATAGAATCGTCGTCGTAAAGTTTTCTAGCACCAAAGCCAAGAGTTCTGCCAGTCGAATCGCGAATAGGCCAAGTCAATCTTCCGCGGAAGTAATCGTATATTCCGCGCTGACCTAGTCTAGCAAGTCCTGCGTCGAGAAGCTCTTGACGCGTAAAGCCTTTATTTGATAAATATCTAACTAAATTATCCCAACCTTTAGGAGCGTAGCCACAAGAAAAACGCGCGCTTTGTTGAGGAGTAAAGTTTCGTCCGGCAAGAAGATTTCGCGCTGCAGCAGCTTCTTCAGTATTAAGATTTGCAACAAAGAATTTTTGCGCTTCTTCGTTTGCTTCTAAAAGCCTTGCTCGCTTAGAACCGGCGTGAGCTTGAGCATCACCATTTTGAGCCTGCTTGTAGTGCATTTCAATGTGATAGCGGTCTGCTAAAAGCTCTACTGCTTCACGAAAATCAATATTTTCTTTTTGCTCAACATATTTGAACACATCTCCGCCGGCACCGCACCCAAAGCAATGCCACACGCCTAGGCTTGGGCGCACACTAAAGCTTGGCGTTTTTTCGTCGTGGAATGGGCAAAGTCCAACAAAAGTGCCAGTTCCAGAAGGCTTAAGCGTCACTGTTGCAGACACAATATCGTATAAGTCTGCTACGGCGCGCACGCGCTCAATGTCTTCTTTTGCAATCATTCCAACCATGGTATCTAGCTTATCGCAAACCTGCGGCGAGCGGTAATGAAGAAAAACATGCTGTGAATTTTTTGCGCGTGTTGCGAATTTGATTTTGTATACGGGGGTATGGTATAAGTAAATTATGATGCGAAACATGCATCGCGGTTAGTAACCGCAAAACAGAAATGTTAATGCAGTATTCCTTCACAAAAAAATGAAGGAAATTACACAAGGAAAAATATGAATACCAAGTTTACTAAAACTGTTGCCGTCACCGGTCTGACTGTTTCAGCTTTTGTTGCTGTATGCGGTTTTGCCAATACTGCGTTTGCTGACGAAGCGCCAGCAGTAGTTAACACTCCTGTTGAGACTCCTGCTCCTGGTTCTTTTAGGGCACGTCTTCTTAAGAATAAGGCTGTTGTGGATGCTTTAGACAAGAAGAAAAGCCAGGCAGAAGTTTCAAAGTTAATTGAAGCTGCTAAAGAAGAATCTAAAAAAGCTAATCAAGAAACTAATAAGCCACAGGCAGAAGAGCGAGCTGAAGATCAAACAGCTCAAGATCAAGACTTAGAACCTGTTGATGATAGTGCTGTTACAGGTGCAGCAACCTTAGCCGTGAAAACATTAGAAGAGTACGAAGCAGCTCTTAAAGCAAATAAGAAGAAACTTTCTGAAGAACAGCGCACTTTATATAGAAAAACTTTAAAAACTAAGATTGAAACTCTTGAAAAAACTTATTCAGAAGCATTAGATTACGCAGAAACAATCGTTAGGTACGGAGTTCAAGGCGCTGACGGAAATCTTAAAGCTGCTGCAGAAGAATTCCTTAAGAATAGAGATAAGCTTAAGGGTAATTCTTTTGAAGATTCTGACTTAGCAACCGTTAACGAAGTCTATAAATCTTCAAACGAATTTAACACTAAGATTACGCCAAGCCTTAAGAGTGCAATTACTCAAGCTAAGAAAAAAGCTTCTGAAGCTGCTCAGCGCGGCACAGAAGGTTCACAGGTAGAATCTCCTGCACCTGCGTATCCTGCACCTGCGTCTCCTCAGGCTCCAAATCCTGCAGATTCTGAAAAGAATGAGGCTCCATCTTCTCAAGATGCACCTTCCGCAAGCGCACCTTCCGCAGATGCACCTTCCGCAGGAGCACCTTCCGCAGGAGCACCTTCCGCAGGAGCACCTTCTGAAGACGAAATTTCAGATCTTGATATTGAAGATGATTGGTTGAAGGAAATTTCCGACTACTTAGAATCTCCTGAGTTCGATGATTTAATGAAGTCTTATAACTTTGACAACTCAAATTCGAATAACTCAAATTCGAATAACTCAAATTCGAATAACTCAAATTCGAATAACTCAAATTCGGACGACTTCAATTTGGACGATTTCAATTTGGACGATTTCAATTTTGATGACTTCAATTTGGACGACTTTGATTTAAGCGACTTTGATTTTAGCGATATCGATTTTAGCGACGTCGATTTAAACGCTTAAATATTAACTTAACTTTTTTAAAGTAAATTTAGTTAGTTAATTTACATAAAATAGTTATTTTACAAAAAATAGGTATTGTTTTGCTAAACGCACAAGCAATGCCTATTTTTTTTATAAACCTAGCAAAGAGCTGCGTGAAGAGCTGCTGCAGAACCGTCAGTTAGGCTTGCTACTTGGTCAATAACAACGCGAAGACGCTCATCGTCGTTAGTGCACTCGTTCCAGTCTCCAACGAACACTGCTTCCATAGCATCGTGCGAGCGCGGAGACTTACTCATAAACACTTCCACCAAATCCGTCAACATCTTCTGCTCTCGCCTATAAAACTCGTGTTCGCGCGGCTCAATAACAAAATGCACTGCCAAACTTTTTAGCATCACAATCTCGTACGAAGTATCTTCCGGAATCACAACATTCGCACGGTAGCGCACAAGCGGACCGTCACCGTAGCAAGCGCGAGTAGCATGCTCAACAGATCTTGCAAAACGTCCAATAAGAGCGCTAGTAATATTCTTCAACTGCGCCAAAGCTTTGCGTGAACCATCAAAAGAATCAGGGAACATGTGAAGAGAGCGCAAACGCCCCAAAGCCTCCAAAAGCTTGTCCGCATCCCACTGATTCCCATACCATGCGTGCATTTCGCTAATAACTTGATCCACTACGTGAGAATCTGCAACCAAAGCAGGGTTAAAAGCACCGGTTACAATCGCATCTTCAATATCGTGAACGCTGTAAGCAATATCGTCAGAAAGATCCATTATTTGGCATTCCATTGGTTTTGCTTCGTGCGGCGCTCCAATTTTCAGCCATTCAAATACGTCTCGATCATCCGGATAAACGCAGAATTTTAAGTCTCGTTCGCCTTTGTCGTGAGCTTGAGCTTCTTCTAATCCCCACGGGTATTTTACGGAAGCATCAAGTGCCGCGCGCGTAAGATTTACTCCTGCGCTTCGGCCGTTTTGCCGAAAAACTTTCGGCTCTAAGCGCGTAAGTAGGCGAAGAGTTTGCGCGTTTCCTTCAAATCCGCCAATATTTTTCGCCAATTCTGCAAGTGCGCGCTCACCGTTGTGCCCAAAAGGTGGGTGACCTAAGTCGTGCGATAAGCAAGCACAATCAACAACGTCCGGATCGCAACCAAGCATTGCTGCAATCTGTCTACCAATTTGCGCAACTTCCAGCGTATGCGTTAAGCGAGTACGAGCAAAATCGTCAGAACCTGCTACTAAAACTTGACTTTTTGCACCCAGTCTACGAAGCGCAGATGAATGTATGATTCGCGCGCGGTCACGCTCAAAAGGTGTGCGCGCACGCGTGTGATGAGGCTCGCTCGCCCAACGCTCAGTGTCGTGCAAATCGTATTCGCCAACGACTTCGTTATCTGAAGCAATTACTTCGTCACACATTGAATACCTCTTTTATTTGCGATTTATATAAGGCTTTCTATATAAGACTTTCTATATAAGACTTTTCGCGTCTAGTTTTGCAATATCGCTAGAAGATAGCACTTCGTAAGCGTTACGGTAAAGACGCGGCACACGAGCGCCAATTCCAGTCATAATTTCGTAGCTGATTGTTCCTGCAGCCTCCGCCCAATCGTCTGCAGTAGGCTCAGCATACGCCACACCCCTACCAGGTCCAAAAAGCGTTACGGTGCTACCTTCTTTAACGCCAAGCTCGTAAGCGTCGCCTTTAAGATCAACAATGAACTGATCCATGCACACTCGCCCAGAAACGTTCAAAACTCGCGCACCCTTATTTGTTTCTACGCGCACAGGTCCGCCAGTCTTATCTACGTGACGCGTACCTTGCATGTCAAATCCTGAAGCTGAGCGCAAAATGCCGTCAGCGTAGCCAAGCGGCACAATAGCAGTGCTCGTATTATTTGGAGTCAAATACGTGCGTCCGTACGATATTCCGTGCCCCGCTTCCACAGTTTTTACAGTTCCAAGTTGAGCTTGAAGAGTCATTGCAGGCTTAAGCCCGTAAGTTTTAGAAGTTCCCATTGAAGGATCCGGCTCGTAACCGTACAATCCAATTCCTGGGCGAACAAGCTCGAAGTGAATTTCTGGACGGTTAAGAGTTGCTGCAGTATTTGCTAAATGGCGAATTTTAGGAGCTAAACCAGCTTCACTCATTCGCTTTGTAAACTCGTGGAACTGCTGTATTTGACGCTCAGTTGCGTCCACAAATTCTGGAACATCCGGCGAATCTGCCACTGCCAAGTGGCTCCACTGGCCAATAACCTCAATTACGCCTTCGCTCGCATACTGCTTTAACTTTTCAAGAGCCGCCCCAAAGCCTTCTGGAGTAAAACCGTTTCTGCCAAAACCAGTATCAACTTTTACGTGCACGCGAGCAGGCTTTCCTAAATTACGCGCAGCAAAAGCCACAGCATCAAGAGAGTCAACAGAGCCTACAGAAATATCAATATCTTCGGAAATAAGCTCAGAAAATCTAGTAGTTGGAGCGCTAGTAAGCCAAGTAAGAATATGGCAGCGGCTTGAATCAATGCCAGCTTCACGCAAACGAAGAGCCTCGTAAGGCTGAGCTGTGCCAAGCCATGTGGCTCCCCCAGCTAATGCTGCTAGCGCGCTAGGAATAAGCCCATGCCCGTAGCCGTTTGCTTTTACGACTCCCATAACTTCCGGCGCATTTTGGCCAGGCTGCAAATCCTGACCAACTCGCGCAACCAAAGCGCGCATATTGTCGCGCAAAGCTTTCAAATCAACGATTACCTGACCCGGGTATGTACTTAATGCGCGAGCATAATTTTCCGCAAATATTGCATTACCAGCAGACTCATTTTGCTGCATATTTTCGCTCATGCCAATCCCTTCATTTACGCACATTCGTTGACGCATATATAACTGTATTTATAGTTTATATTACTATTTGTTTAATGTTGCGCGAGTTTTGGGGGATTTCTCTCCTCGCAAGTTCCCGTCCTTCGTCGCTCTGGCTGTTAAAGACTTTACTGTCTGCTTTGTTCTTTAAAGAATGTTGCTTCCTCAGTCCTCTTTTATTGCTCGTAGAGAAATCCCCCAAACTCTGCGTGTTTAATCTTTAATAACCGTGTTTTATCGCAGAGATTTTTCGATTTTTCTTCTTCGCTCGGCTTGTCAGCAGCCTGCGGCTCTGCGCGACGACCTGCTTTCGCGCTCAGAGCGTAGCGCGCGAAAGCAACTCGGAGCGTGAGCTTGCTCAGACGGAAAGTCCAGTGGACTTTCCGTGCAAGCTCAGCAGCGAGCGCTTATAGTGCGAGCGTCCTTCGTTCAGTGCAAAAAATCTCAAATCTCTACCACACGAATATCCACACGAATGAATGGCAACGCAATCAAGATATAAGCGCAAAAAGTTACTTAAAATATTTGTTTTACATGATTGCGGCGTTAAGTAGTGCTTTAGTATATGCGTGATGCGGATTACTTAATACGTTTTTTACGCTTCCAGATTCCACAATTTCCCCATTATTAAGAACGATTACGCGCGTTGCTAAATGCTGAATCATGCCTAAATCGTGGCTTACAAAAATACACGACATATTTGGACGCTCTGCTCGAATTGCAGCAAACGCGTCAAGAATACGCGTTCGTTCAGCAACATCTATTGCGCTCATTGGCTCATCCGCAACCAAAACGCGCGGATTGTTTACTAAAGCGCGCGCAATAGCAACGCACTGAGCTTGGCCGCCAGAAAGCTCATGCGGATATCTTTCAGCAAAATCATAAGGATTTAAACCAACCAATTTTAAAACGTCGTCAACTCGCTTATTAATAGTTTCGTCGTCTAGCTGAAGCGACTTTTTCCAAATATTAAGCGGCTCTGCAACGCTTTTTCGAACGCTCCATCGCGGATCTAAAGCTGCAAACGGATGCTGAAAAACAAGAGAAGTTTCTTTACGAAGAGCGTTATATTCGTCACTATATTTTTCGGAAGAATTTACTATTTGCGAATTATAAGTAACAATTCCATCCGAAATTTTTTGAAGACCTAACATTGCGCGAATAAGCGTTGTTTTGCCGCTTCCAGAACCTCCAATAATAGCTAGAGATTCTGCTTTAAAGAGACTCGCGTCAACGCCCTTTAGAACTTCTGCGCGAGATTTTCCGCGACCTAAACTAACGTGAATATTTTTCGCTTCTATAAGCGCGCTATTTTCGCTACTTGTATTTTCGCTGATTACTTTTTGCGAATCAACTTTCGTAGAATCAACTTTCGTAGAATCTAATTTTTCCGCTCGCAAAGTCAACTTTTTAGCAGCATCAACCAACTGCTTAGTCGAATTAACGCGCGGATTTTCTAACAAATCTTGAACATCCGCACTATCGACTAATTCCCCAGAATCAAGCACGTAGCAACGCTTAGCAGCTTTTGAAAGCACAGAAAAATCGTGAGTTACAAAAAGCATCGAAGCGCCCATGTCGTCAACAAGCGAAGTAAGAAGATTCACAACCTCTTTTTGAGTCACACTGTCAAGAGCAGTAGTTGGCTCATCTGCCAAAATCAAACGCGGAGACGTAATCAAAGCGGTTGCAATACCAACTCTCTGCTGCTGCCCGCCGGAAAGCTCAAACGTGCGCTTAGAAGCAAAATTAACCGGCAAACCAACTTTTTCAAGCATTACGCAAACGCGATTATGAATATCGCTGCGATTAAGCCCATAATGCATACGCAAAGGAAGCGAAATCTGCTCCTCAACGCTTAAAACTGGGTTAAGCGCGCGATTCGCTTGCTGAAATACCACGCCAACGTATTTTCCACGAATGCGCGCAAGATCCTCATCACTAGCTCCCACACTTTGAAAGTCACCAAGCGTGCAAGATCCGGAAACTTTTGCATTATATGGCAACAAGCCTGTAATAGCGCGAATAAGCATAGATTTGCCAGATCCAGAAGAACCAACTAAGCCGACGCGCTCGCCATCTGAAATTTGAAGCGACACGTTGCTAAGAATGCGCTTTTCGCCAAGATTTAGCGTGAGATTTTGAATATTTAAGCTCATTTTGTGCCAACTTCGTTATTTACTTGCGATTTTACTTGCGATTTTACTTGCGATTTTTCAGAAGAATTTATAGTCGACTTTGCAGAAGGATTTAGCACTGTGCTAAACACGTCTCCAAGCAAATTAAGAGCCACAACAACTATAGTTACGATTAATCCCGGCCACACAACAGCCAAAGGATTTACGTGAATAAGCGTTACGGAAGTAGTAAGCACACGGCCCCAACTAGGAACCCCCGAAGGCACTCCAACACCCAAATAAGTTAAACCACTTTCTGCCAAAATCACCGTTCCTGCAGAAAGCGAAAGTTGCACTACAGCTATAGGCATAATATTCGGCAAAACATGACGAAATAGCACGTATCGTCTTGAAGCACCATTAGAAATCGCAGAATTTACGTAATCAGATTGCAAAACAAGCAATGCACTTGGACGAATAATACGAGCCAAATTTAAGCCGTAACCTATGCCACAAGCCAATACTATTACCAAAACACTTGCTGAAAGCGGAACAGCAAGCATAAGCGCAATTAGCACAGTTGGAATAGAAATCAGCGCATCAACAGCCATAACACTTACGCCACGAATTGCATTGGATTTAGAAATCATAAGACCCAAAAGCAGCATTCCAACGCTTGAAGCAAGCATTATTGTGCAAATAACAAGCAATAATTCAACTCGAGAACCGGCCATAAGCCAGCTAAGAATATCTGCTCCTGTGCCATCTGTGCCAAGCAGATGCGCAAACGACGGCTTTTGCCATACTTCGTATCCGTTTGTTTGTAAAAGCGAATAAGGCGTCCAAAAGAACGAAACAATCGCCACAAAAAGCCATATTGTAAGAGTTGTGCATACGAATTTTCCAAAAGCGGCAGACCATATGCGTTTTAGAATACTAAATTTTAGTTTATGCACAAACTCACCTCACTTAAATTATTAATCTTCAACCGCATTTTCATCCAACCTGGCATCAAGCAAACGATGCGTAATATCAACAGCTAAGCCGATTAGCAAGAACAGTGCAGCCAGCATAAAAAGCTCACCTTGAGCTGCAATTAAATCACGCAATCCAACGTCACGAACCATTCCCATACCTATACCAGGTAAAGAAAATAGGTTTTCAATAACCATAACGCCCATAACCATATGAGCAAAAGTCAATCCAATTACAGACACAAGCTGCGGAAGAGCAAGACGCAAAGCAACGCGCCATATAGCCTGTTTACGAGTAAGCCCACAAGCCATAGATTGAGCAATTACTTCACTTTGCGCAATATTTTCAAGCGTTGCGGAAGTGTATCGCATAAAACTAGAGCCAACAATAATGCCAACCGTAATAGCAGGAAGAAGAAGAGAAGCAAAAGCTTCTGAAAAATCACTCCAACCTTCTGTTGGAAAACCTTGAGTTGGGAGCAAATTAAAAACGCCAATACCCCTGCCAAAAAGCAAAATAAGCAACATAGCACCCCACAAAGCTGGCACAGAACCAGAAGCAAGAGCTACGAAACGCAAAATTGATTGAGTAAGCTTCCCCTCATGAGTTACCTTAAAGCAGCCGAGAGGAATACCTATTGCGAGCGCAACCGCAAGGCCAAGAATAATAAGCGGAAAAGTAATAGTGGCGCGAGTTGCAATCATACTTGCCACGGGCCTTCCAGTAAGAATTGAAATGCCAAAATCTCCGCGAAGCAGCCCCAAAAGCCAATCTACATATTGCGTAAAAAGCGACTTATTTAAGCCAAGCTCAGCACGCAACTGCTCAACTTTGCCGCGAGGGGAGTTAAGACCAGCCATAACTTGCGCAACATCGCCCGGAAGGACGCGAAGCGCAAGAAAAACTGCCGCAGAAATGCAAAACAAAGCTGCAATAAAAAGCAGCATGCGCTGGCATATCATGCGAAACATTAATCGCCTCCTTTTTATGGACTTTCAGCCCAAGTGCATCCCAGTACAGCGCAAGTACAGCGCAAGCACAGCGCAAGTACAGCGCAAGTACAGCGCAAGTATACAAATTCGGACACGCACGCAGATTGCATTATGCGTTAGTGTCTCATTATGTCTATTTTGGGACACTAGCGCAGCCGTCGCACTGCGCCAGTGTCTCATTTCGCCTGTTTTCGGACACGCACGCAGATTGCGTACTGCGTTAATGTCTCATTCCACCTATTTTCAGACACTCACGCAGATTGCATTATGCGTTAGTGTCTCATTCTGTCTATTTTGGGACACTAGCGCAGCCGTCGCGCTGCGCCAGTGTCTCTAGATTGCGACTAGCAAATCCAACATTAGCTAAGTCGCAAATTGTAAAGCGGCAAAATTTCCTGATTCATGTCAAACGGCATTCCTTCAAGATTCTTCACCTTCGCAGTTACAACGCGGTAGTTAAACAGCCAATCGGCAGGCGCATCCTTGCTAATAATGCGCGCAGCTTTCTTAAGCATCTCGTACGACTCATGCTCATTCGCACAAAGCATAGCCTTCGCGTACAAGTCTTGCACTTGCTTATTGTTATAACCGTAGTAGTAAGTAGGATCCGCCCACTGGCCAAAATCGTGGCTTTCGTTGTGGTCAACCATCGACAAATCGTACTGCTTATTCTTATACACGTCCTGAAGCCAGGTTGTAAACTCAACAACATTCACCTTTAGATCAATTCCTGCAGCTTTAAGTTGCGAGCGCAATTGATCGCCAAGTTGAGTGCCGTAAATATTTGGGTAAGTAAGCGAAAGTTGCAACGGATGCGACTCGTCGAAGCCGGCTTCTTTCATAAGTTGCTTCGCGCGCTGAATATTATGCGGATAAAGCTTAGTTAAATCCTCATAACCTGGGTCGAGAGATGGAATTGGGCCGCCAAGTGGAATATCCGTGCCGCCTCGAGACGCAATAATTTGCTTGTGATCAATCGCGTAACGAATAGCTTTTCGCACGCGAGCATCCTTCGTGCGCTCGCCGTTCATATTCATAGCAAGCACAAACTTATCTGTGCCATTTCCAGCTCGCACAACGTAACGCTTGGAATCATCCTTAAACGGCTTAGCAAGCTGGCCGTAAATTGGAGCAAGAGCTTCAACCGCGCCTGAAGAAAGTGCGTCAACAGCAGCGTTGTCATCAACAAAGTATCGCACAACAACTTTTTCGGTTTTCGCAGGATGAATGCCCTTATAGCGCTTATTTGCTTTCAAAACAACGCGATCGGACGGCACAAACTTTTCGATTACGTACGGTCCAGAGCCAACAGCTTGCGTTTTAGCATCGTAGTTGGCAGTTTTGTCGAATACTAAGCCCGCACGAGAGCACAAAGCCCACAAAAGCTTGGAATTTGGCTCTTTAAGCGTAATTTCAAAAGTGTAATCGTCCTTCGCTTTTGCAGACTCAACTTTTCCAACCATGTTAGAGCCGCGATACTGCTTGGAAACAAGCTCGTTAAACGACCATTCTGCATCTTTTGCAGTGAGCTTGTGTCCGTTAGAAAACACAGCATTTTTACGAAGATGGAACGTGTAGCGCAAACCATCTTTGCTAATCTCCCAGCTTTTTGTCAAGGAAGGCGAAACTTGGTTTTTTGAATCGCGCGCAACCAAGCCCTCGTAAACGTTTCCAATAAGAAGCTGATCTAGCGCAGAGCCAGACTGGTTTCGAATATCGAGATTTGTAGGAGCAAGTTTTAGGCCAATCGTCACAGTTTTGTGTGACATTTCGCTTACAGCGCTTTTTGAATTAAACAGATTTTTGTCGGTTACTGTAGCAAAAATCGCGCTTATTACAACAATCGCAACAATTGCTATAGTAATGAACCACGGCTTGCTTAATTTGCGATTGCGCGGTGCGTTTGACGCTGCATCGTTAAGTGACTCGTCTGTACTTGCTTTAGCTGCGCTCGCTTTAGCTGCGCTTGCTTTAGCGCTTTCATTAGACTTACTTTCGTAAGTTTTCCCTGGGAATTCCTTGGTCGCGCCGGTTACTTCGTGCGCGCCTTCTTCGGGTTTTGTGTTACCCATACCATAGACCTTTCTAAATGGCATATAAATGGTACTAATTTTTATTTATTTATTTTTATAACTATTTTTTATTTACTTTTATTTATTTTGCTCAACGCTACAGCGCAATCGATTGCCAAGTTTGCAAGCAATTTACTAATTACGCTTAAAGTCGCCGGCTTTACTAATCGTAGCTTATTAATAAACCAGGCTCACCGTATGTTAATCCAAAAAAGTCACCAATAATTTGTATAAATAAGATTTTAATAGCGCACAGGGTTGTAATATTTATTAGGCATATATCCTACGAATGTGGTTAAATTCCAACAGAACGTAAACTTGCAAACGTGCGCAAACGCGCATAATACATCTAATAAAGCGAGGAATGATGACTGAGAACTTGAATACTGCAGCAACCGTGAACGAATCCTCAGATCCGCAGAATAAAAGTGGCGAAGACCGCACGGCATTAAACCGCCAGCTGGCTCAAATGCTTAAGGGCGGCGTGATTATGGATGTAACCACTCCAGAGCAGGCAAAGATTGCTCAGGATTCTGGAGCTTGCGCAGTTATGGCATTGGAGCGCATTCCTGCAGATATTCGCGCAGCCGGCGGCGTTTCTCGCATGAGCGATCCAGCAATGATTCACGGCATTCAGGAAGCTGTGTCTATTCCTGTGATGGCAAAGTGCCGAATTGGCCACTTTGTTGAGGCTCAGGTGCTTGAAGCTATTGAAATTGACTACATTGACGAAAGCGAAGTGCTTTCCCCAGCTGACGACGTTTACCATATTAATAAGCGCGATTTTGCTGTGCCTTTCGTGTGCGGTGCTAAGGATTTGGGTGAAGCTTTGCGCAGGATTAACGAAGGCGCTTCTATGATTCGAACTAAGGGCGAGCCAGGCACTGGCGACGTGATTCAGGCTGTGCGTCACATGCGTATGATGAATTCCGCTATTCGCAAGCTCACCAGCATGCGCGAGGATGAGCTTTTTGAGGAAGCTAAGAATTTGCGCGTGCCTTTCGAACTCGTAAAGTACGTTGCGCAAAACGGCAAGCTTCCTGTTGTGAACTTCGCAGCCGGCGGTGTTGCTACCCCAGCTGATGCTGCTTTGATGATGCAGCTTGGCGCTGAAGGCGTGTTCGTTGGCTCCGGCATCTTTAAGTCGGGCGACCCAGCAAAGCGCGCAGCCGCAATTGTGAAGGCTGTGACTAATTACAAGGATGCCAAGATGATTGCTAAGCTTTCCGAGAATTTGGGCGAAGCAATGGTTGGCATTAACGAGCAGGAAATCAAGCTTTTGATGGCTGAGCGCGGCGAGTGATTAAGACGAATAATTGAGGCGAATGACTTTGACAGACTCACCTATTAATACTGGTAACTCCGATACTGGTAACTCAGCTCATACTGTAGCTGTTTTAGCTGTTCAAGGAGCTTTTCTTGAGCATCGTTTGATGCTTGAAAAGCTTGGCGCGCGCGTGATTGAGCTTCGTCAAGCACGCGACTTGGAGCAGTCTTTTGACCGTTTGGTGTTGCCTGGCGGCGAAAGCACCGTGCAAGCTAAGCTTCTTAAAGAGCAGAATATGCTCGAGCCTTTGCGCGAGAGGATTGCTGGCGGCATGCCAGTTCTTGGCACTTGCGCAGGGTTGATTTTGCTTGCAAAGAACGTTGAAGGTAACGAAGTAAACGGATTTGGCACGCTGGACGTGACTGTTAAGCGCAACGCTTATGGCCGCCAGCTGGGTAGCTTCCACTGCGAGGCTGATTTTGGCGAGCTTGGAGCAGTTCCAATGACGTTTATTCGCGCGCCTTATATTGCAGAAGTCGGCTCTAATGCTGAGGTTCTTGCAAGTGTGGATGGTAACGTGGTGGCCGCGCGCCAAGGCAACCAAATCGGCACATCCTTCCACCCGGAACTTGACGACGATACGCGAATTCACCAGCTTTTCCTGAATCTGTAAGCGGATTCGTAATCTTTCGTAAATACAAATAGCCTTCGCAAGTAGAAATATTTGCGGAGGCTTTTTATTACAGACCCTCGCGCAAATGTGGACATACACACACCAAGTAACGCTCGCGCGGGTAACGCGCTCGCTTACGAAACTCGCGTTGGAAGTCCACTGGACTTCCAACCTAAGCGAGTTTCCGCTCCGAATTGCCTTCGCGCGCTAAATCGCAGCGCTCAGGCAGGTCGTCAGCGCACACCAGTCACAACCTAGTTTCTAAAGCACAGCCACACGAACCTACCCTGCCTTCGTCTTTATTGACGAAGGCAGACCTCGCTTGCGTGGAAAGCCCACCGGGCTTTCCACATTGAGCAAGCTCGGCGCTCCGAATTGCTTTCGCGCGCTACGCTCTGAGCGCGAAAGCAGGTCGTCGCGCTACACCAATGTCTCAAAACAAGCAAAATGAGACACTAACGCAGAACGCAATCTGCAATAACAACACACTTTTTAACGCGGAAGTCAAAAAGTCATCAAAATACAAAAGTTTTTAACGCCGAATTCAAAAACTTTCCAAAATTCAAAGTTTTTAACGCGGACGTCAAAAACTTTGAATTTTATGTAAGTTGCACAGCAAAAGCATACAGGCGACAAACATAAACGCACAGCAAATATAATATAATTGCAATACAATGTAAAACATTTATTGTGCATTGTAAAACTGTGCAACACATTGTAGAATGTAATAACAAACGTATTTAGCGTCTACTTAAGCGCTAAATACTAAGTGCAAAATACTGAAATACTAAACACTAAGTACTAAGCAATACGAATAATCCGAGTACATATAACTAAACACTAGTAAGGAAGCATATTATGGCAATCAGCGCAACAGCAACGAAATCAAACGCTACAGCGAAAACCGCAAGCATCAATGTGCGCGTCACCAAAGATGTTAAAGCGCAGGCAGAAGAATTATTCGCTAGCTTCGGCATAACTCTTAGCGACGCAATCAACATGTTCTTGCACAAATCGCTTATGGTAGAAGGACTCCCCTTCGACTTAAAGCAGCCAAAATACAATAAAGAAACAATCGCCGCGTTTAAGGAATACGACTACATGAAAGCTCATCCAGAAGAATACAAGCGCTACGACAATGTTACAGAAGCATTGGAGGACGCACTAAAATGAGCCTAAAAGTCGTATTATTAAACTCATTCAAAAGAGATCTTAAGCGTATAAAAAAGCGTGGCTACGACATAAAACTCTTAGATAGTGTCGTGCGAATGATTGCATCGCAAGAGAAACTCGCTGAAAGATACTGTGACCACGCACTTACAGGCAACTATTTAGGATTCCGCGAATGCCATGTAAAACCAAATTGGCTTCTTATATATCGCATAGATAACGATGATGTGGTACTTGTGCTTTCTCGCACAGGAACACACTCAGACGTGTTCAACGAATAGCGCTCCGAGTTGCTTAGGTTTGAAAGTCCAGTGGACTTTCAACGCAAGCGAGGTCTGCCTTCGTCAATAAAGACGAAGGCAGGGCAGATTTGTGTGCGAGAGTTTGTGGACTTACACCCCACTTAAGTCCACAAACTCGCGGAAGGATGCGCGGAAATGGGGACATACACATGCCGCTAGTCCACAAACGCGGGGCAAAGTGCGAGAGTTTGGGGACTTACGCCACCCTAAGTACACAAAAACTCCAGAAAGTGTGCGCGCGGAAGTCTACTGTACGCAGTATTGCGATTTAGCGCTGTTTAGCGTGCTTGCCGAAAGTGGAATCGTCAGTTCTTAACCGAGCAAAGAAGCTGGTTGCCGCACTTACAACAGGTTTAAGCATAGAGCCACTTACAACAGAATGCGCGAAGCAGTGTTTAAAGCCAGCAGCAATATCGAGCGCGCCGCATCTAAAAGCCTTCGCAAACCCAGCTAAAGCAGTGCCAGAGAGCACAGACGCAACCCATCCATGACGACCAAACGCTCCAGCAACAGCGAACATTGAGAACAGTCCAATAGACAAGAACGTGAACATAACAGCCGACTGGCCGCCAGTATGCGGCAAAGGCACTGGCTTAACAAAAGTCTCCAAATAGTACGTTGTAGTGAAGAATATTAAAGGCGACTTTGGATTACTAATAGGCACATCACCATTTTCACCTTCGCCAAGTTCTGTCCACGTGCAGCTAGTTCCTGTTCCAGGCTTCTTAAACATTATTTTATAAGTATTGCCCTGTTCTTCTTCATCTCCTTCACCTCCTTCATCTCCTTCACCTCCTTCACCTTCTTCACCTTCTTCATCCTCGCTATCTCTTGCGGATCGCAATTCCTTTACACGCGATTTCTTTATAGATCGCAACTTCTTTACACGCGATTTCAACTTTGCACTGCGCGATTCAGTATTGGAAGGATTATCAGGATTAACAGGATTATCAGCACCCTCGTCCTCTTGAGAATCATCTATAGCACTTCGCAAATTTGAAGCGAAACTACTTTTAACAATTTTGTACGCATAATCTTGCAAAGATTCGCCTTCAGCTCTCAATATACTGTTAGGTTCTTCACCCTCTTCCTCATCACCACTACTCTTTTCTTTTGAACTATACAACGCAGGAACATAGTAAGTATAAGTAGTGCCACCAGAATCACCGCTACCATCACACTTACACGAATCCATATCGCCAGGCTCCATCAGCTTGGCTTTAACAGGAATGTAGTATTTAGATAAATGAGCGTTTACAATGTCATAATTATCAGTTATGACTATGCTGCTACTATAGTCATCATCATCATTTACAGTAGTCTTTGAGAATATTTCACCACTAGCAAAATGAGCTGCAATAGGATCATCATCATCCCAACCTTCAGTAAATTTTTCAGACTTCAATTTATTCGCAATCAGCGTGCCTTTAAAACCACTGAACATATCTTTAACAGAAAAGTAATGCTGCTTCCCTTCGTCATCTGTGTATACAGGCTTATCCGATTTTGTAAAAGTCTTATTGCTGAAATCTAATACGAAGTTGTTGCCACTTTCTGCCCCCGCATTGGAAAACATTGAACTAAGATCCGTAACTTTTGAAATATCCCACTTGCTCAAATCCGCAGTGCCAGTAAGCGATTTGCAATCCGAAAACATGCTAGACATATCCGTAACATTGCGGACATCCCATCCACTCAACGCACTTATATCAGTCAACTTATCAGTACCTTCAACAAAGCTGTGGCTGAACATTTCATGCATATTCGTAACATTACCAACATTCCAATTTTGTAGACCTGAAAGATTACTTAATCCGATGCACTCCTCGAACATGTTATGCATATCTGTAACATTGTTAACCTTCCAACCTTTCAAATCTGAAAGGCTACTTAAACTCTTACACCAGCCGAACATGCTATTCATATCCGTAACATTGTCAACCTTCCAGTCTTTCAAATCACTAATACTATTCAACAATTCACAACCGCTAAACAGGCTAGACATGTTAGTAACATTGCCAACCTTTGTTGCCCACTCACTCAGCTTCTCTGCACTAGTAAGCTTTTTACAATCAGAAAACATGCCAGACATGTTCTTAACTTTGTTAACATTCCAGTCTTTTAAATCTGAAAGGCTACTTAAGCTCTTGCACCTGCTGAACATGTTATTCATATCCGTAACATTACCAACATTCCACTCTTTCAAATCACTAATACTCTTCAAAAATTCACAACCACTGAACATGCCATGCATATCCGTTACATTATTAACTTTCTTTGCCCAATTACTCAATGCACTTATATCAGTCAATCCTGTTTTAGGGTCAGAATCTGGATCAGCACAACCGCTGAACATGCTATTCATATCCTTAACATTGCCAACATTCCAGTTTTCTAGACCAGAAAGATTACTCAAGCCACTACAACTGTTGAACATGTCATGCATGTCAGTAACATTGTCAACCTTCCAGTTTTCTAAATCTGAAAGGCTATTTAAGCCACTACAACCTTTGAACATGCCATACATATTCGTAACATTGCCAACATTCCAATCTTTTATATATGAAAGACTCGTTAAGCCACTACAACCGTTGAACATATCACGCATATTCGTAACATTGCCAACATTCCAATCTTTCAAAGGCTCAATGCTACTAATAATGTTGCATCCATAGAACATTCTAAACGTGCTAGTTAATCTGTTTGTGCTGCTCTTACCTTTTGTATTCCAACTAGCTAATCCATTGATATTGTTAAGCTTAAAGCAATTTGCAAACATGTCATCCATTGCCGTAACGTTACTGACATTCCAATCTTCTATGCCAACAGTATTTTGAATCTGCGTCACCGCAAACATTGCCCTCATGCCTGTAACCTTACTTACATCCCACTTTTTAAACGCATTCAAAGATTTATCTTCTTTACCAATATTCATACAGTATCTGAACATGCTGTTCATTGACTCGAGTTTTTTAGTTTTCCAGTTTTCCAAACCAGTAAAATCTTCTAGACTGCCGCATCCCTCGAACATGCTATCCATATTCGTAACGTTACTAACATTCCAATTAGCCAAAGGTTCAAGCGAAGTAATATTCATCAGACCTGCATATCCGGCTTTATCAAAACTTTCACGTTTATCTTCGTCCGCAATAACAGCCGAGAACATGTTTTTCATGTTCGTAACACTGCCAACATTCCAATTTTTCAAACCACCAAGTTCTTCAATACCAGTGCACCCCTCGAACATGCCCTCCATATTCGCAACCTTGCTCACATCCCAACTGCTCAAAGAACTAGTATAACTGAATGATGAATCCTTAAACAGATAAGACATGTCTGTAACATGACTTACATCAAAGTTCTTATTACCAATGGAACCAACTGTTCCACCTGAAAAAAGACCTACACCTTTCTTTGACAAACTACCGTATCCGTACACTGTGCCATTTCCAAAATTAACCGCGGCTCCAGATGCTAAAGCTGTAATTTTAGTACGAATCGCATCAAACGCATTACTGCGTTTATTGGCACTAATAACACAGTTGTTCTTACCATATGGAGGGCTTATTACTATACCCCTCATTTCGCCATCTACAACAATCCCATCATTAGCCACGCAATCAGGAAGTTTATCAAGTTGTTCATCTGTTAAAACAGCGCTACGATCTTGATCCTTAGCTTTTTTATCTTTGGCATCTTTTTTGCCATCTTTTTTGCCATCTTTTTTGGCAGCTTTGTCTTTACCTTTGTCGGCATCTTTGCCAGATTTGCTATCTTTTTTGTCAGATTTTTTGTCAGATTTGTCGGAGTTTTTGTCAGCTTTGCCAGATTTTCCAGCATCTTTTCCAGCGTCTTTGCCAGATTTTCCAGCGTCTTTGCCAGCAGTTTTCCCAGCACCTTTTCTGGCGTCTTTGCCAACTTTGCTGTTATCTACAGACCCCCCCCATTAGGATTTTGACTATCTGCTTTTTTGCCTTTATTGTCTGTTACTTTATCGCCTGTTACTTTATTGCCTTCTTTACTATCTTTACCAGCTTCCCCCTTAGCTGTACCAACATTTTCTTTTTTATCCCCCTTTTTATCTACTTCTTCAGTCTTCTTATCCCCTTTATCTTCCTTTTTAGCAGTCTCCCCTTTAGCCCCATTAGCATTCTCTTTACCAGCTCCCCCTTTAGCCTCTTTACCAGCTCCCCCTTCACCCGACTTACTTTGGCCATTATTATTCTCGGTAACAGCGGCTAAGGCAGCAGCAAACAATGGATTCCTCGTTACGTTGGCATAAGCCACCCCCGGCAGCACCGCCACGCTTACAATCATAGAAATTACGCATGAAACGGCTCCAATTGCCGAAAGGATACGACGTTTCCTACTATCTTTCATCAATCTTCCTCTCAAATGTGAACGAATCCACAGCCAGCGCATAAACAGTATGCAAAACAAATACATACCTAAGACGGTTCACCGGCGAACGCAATCTTTACACATAACTACTCACCACTGTACACCTAAACGAGAAAGAATAATATAACAAATTTATATAACAACCTGCAGCGCTACCGCAGGTTGCGCTTATAAATTTCCGCCATACCTTTGAAAATCAAGTCGGGATCGTAAAAATCAATTGTTTTCACGTCTTTTTCAAACAATCTTCCCAATCCGCCAGTAGCAATCACTTTAAACGGCTCGTCAATTTCAATTTTGAACTGCTCAATCGTGCGCTCAATTCCACCAAGGAAGCTGTAGTATAAGCCAGCTTGCATAGCAGGTCTAGTTGATTTTGCAAGAACAGACTTCGGTCGCGCAATTTCAACTTCAGGAAGCTGAGCCGTGTTATCCCATAATGCTGCAGCCGCAGTTCGAATACCCGTGCAAATCAAACCGCATGTAATAGCGCCACTTTTATCAACATAGTTGTAAGTGGTTGCTGTGCCGAAATCTATTACAAGCGCTGGCCCACCGTACTCATTAAACGCACCAACGCAATCAGCCAAGCAATCAGCTCCAAGAGAACGCGGCTCGTCAATGCGAATATTCATGCCTGTTTTAACGCCAGGACCAACAATCATAGGATCAACATGCAAAAACTTTATAATACTTGCGCGGAATGAGTGCATAACTTTCGGCACTACGGACGCAACAATAACATCTTCAACATCACTTACGCTGAATCCGCTTAAATTAAGGAATTGCGTAATCATAATTCCGTATTCGTCGGAAGTGCGGTTTGATTTAGTTGTCATACGATATGTGCCAACAATGCGATTGTTTTCCAAAAAACCGAGCACAATATTCGTGTTACCAATGTCGACTGCTAACAGCATAAGAACTCTCTTTCTACGTAATTTTTCGCGCTACGTAAGTTTCGCGCTACGTAAGTTTCGCACGCAATTATCGCACTACAAAACCTTGATTATACCCGTATTCTTGCAAATCCTTACTCCACAGCTTAAGCCCGTCTTTTAAAGAAATTCTAGGGCCCGGATCGTCCGGAAGCCACAACTGACTGCCATCATCTTGCGTAATTCCGGCATCAATCATCGCTTGCACATTCAAACGCGCACGCGATTTTCTACTCCAATCGTACGCTTGACCCATAGTTGCTCGAAAATCACTACGAGAATACACTTCAAACGGCAAATACCTGTATCCGGTATCAACTTGATTTGCAGCAGCAGCAAATACGCGATTAAACTTTTGCCCACCAAAAAACGGTATGTCGATTCCTCTAGAATCACGAACTGTTGTGCGGTTCAAAAATGCCGAATCTCTAAGCGTCACAACATCTGCAGGAAAAGCTCCACCATGCACTCGCGCGTTAATTCCATCCATATCGTGGCACACAAAATTCACAAAACGTAATGCAGCTTCTGGTTTTCTACTTGATTTAAGAACAGATAGAGCAGATCCGCCCATTTCTGCGTTACGTTTTTCGCCATGTAAAGTTGGCACATTCGTAACTTTCCACAATCCTGCCGTACCTGGCACATTCTCAAGTAGCAGCGAAGGCATCCAAGCTCCCGCAAAAACAGAAGCAATTTTGCCGGAGCCAACACCGTTCTTCCAACGTTGAGTCCAAGTTGTAGTGCGGGTATCAATCAACCCTTCGTCAATCATTGACTGCCAAAACTTAGTAAAAGCTCTGGTTCCTTTATCGTATTCCAATCGCACAGTAACAGTTTTTCCATCATGCGATGTAATAAAAGGCCGTCCGCCTGCAAGCCAAATCATAGCGTTATAAAAGCTCGCATCACCCGAATCTGCCGCAATATACACTCCAATATCTTTAAGCTTTCTTGCAGCGTGACGGTAGTCTTCCCAAGTGTGTATTTGCGTTGCATCCACACCAGCTTGCTTAAAAACGTCGTCATTGTAGAACCACGCCATTGGGCCTGAATCCATTGGAAGCCCGTACACTCTTCCGCCTAATTGCACAGAAGACCATGTGCCAGGAGTGTAGAAAGTTCGCGTATCTTGCACACGATCTGTAATATCCAACAGTTGGCCGCTTACAGCGTATTGCGGTAGCGCAAAATACTCAAGTTGAGCAACATCTGGCATTCCGTAGCCATCTTGTATAGCGCTATTTAGATTGCTGTATCCGCTAGTATCTTTTACTGTTACGCGAACGTCCGGATTGCGTTTTTCAAATTCTTCCGCAATCAGTTTCATGCTTGGTTCCCAGGACCACACAGTTATATGCGTTCTAGCATCCGCATTAGTGCATCCGGAAAATAGCAATAAAGCAAAAACGCACAATATTGACATCACTAATTGCTTCAAACGATTGCGCGTATGCAATATTTTCGCTAGTGCAAGCATGATATATCTGTCCACTACTATTTACCGATATTCCGCAAGCGTTCCGCTATTCCACGGTTACGGATTTGGCAAGATTTCGCGGCTTGTCAACATCGTAGCCTTTTAGCTTCGCCATATCCATTGCAAATAATTGCAACGCAACTACGTCAACAAGCGGGCTTAAAAGCGTTGGACACTCAGGCCTCCAGAACACAATATCTGCATATCTTGCAGCATCCGGATCCCCTTCTTCCGCAACAGCTATGGTAAAAGCTCCGCGCGCTTTTACTTCTTCAATTCCAGAAATTACTTTCGCGTGCAAAACGTCTCGTCCGCGAGAAGACGGCACAATTACAACCACCGGCTCACCTGCGTCAACAAGCGCAATCGGACCATGCTTAAGCTCGCCAGCTGCGAAACCTTCCGTAAAAGTATATGCAATTTCCTTAAGTTTAAGCGCACCTTCTAGCGCAACAGGATATCCTACGTGACGACCTAAGAATAGGAAAGATTTGGCTTCAAGAGTATGCTCAGCCGCTTTCATAATTGTTTCAGATTGAGTGTCTAAAACATTTTGAATTTTATTCGGCATAGTTTTTAATTGCGATACGATTTGTTGAATTTCGTCGCGATACATTGTGCCTTTTACTTGCGCTAAATAAAGACCAAGCATATAAGCTGCCACGATTTGCGCTACAAAAGCTTTCGTAGAAGCAACAGCAATTTCCGGACCTGCGTGCGTGTAAAGCACTGCGTCAGATTCTCGCGGAATACTAGATCCTTGCGTATTGCATATTGCAAGAACGCGACTACCCTGCTCGCGCGCGTGACGCAAAGCCATAAGCGTATCCATTGTTTCGCCAGATTGTGAAATAGCAACTACCAGAGTGCGGTGCGTCAAAATAGGGTCGCGATATCTAAACTCGTGAGCAAGCTCCACTTCTACTGGAACGCGCACCCAATGCTCAATCGCATATTTTGCAACCAAACCTGCGTAGCTTGCAGTTCCGCAAGCAACAACAATAATCTTGTCAATTGCTCGCAAAACATCCTGACCAATATGCACTTCGTCAAGAACAATATTTCCTTGCGCATCAAAGCGGCCGCGCAAAGTGTCTGCAACAGCGTGCGGATCCTCATGAATTTCCTTATCCATAAAGGAATCCCAGCCGCCTTTTTCTACGGCAGACGCATCCCAATCAACTTTAAAGCAAGTAGGATTTTCAACAATATTGCCGTCAAAATCAGTAAGAAGCAAGCTAGCTTTGCTGCTTTCGTCAACATTTCCAATGCAAACAGCTTGATCTTGACCAACTTCTAAAACGCGGTCCGTATAAGCCACAAAAGCTGCAACATCCGAACCCAAGAAATACTCGCCTTCGCCAAGACCAACAACAAGAGGCGAATCGTGACGAACAGCAGCAACAATACCCGGCTGGCGAACGTCTACTGCCAGCAGCGTAAAAGCACCCTTAAGCATTTTTGCAGTTTTACGAAGAGCTGCAAACAAGTCCGGCTTACCAGTTTCTTCTACTATTTCGTTTGCGATTTTACCAAGTAATTTTGCTGCAACTTCCGTGTCGGTTTGGGAAGAAAATTCGTAGCCTTCTTCGTGAAGTTGCTCTTTTAGCAAAACAGCGTTTTCAATAATTCCGTTGTGAATAAGGGCGATTTTTCCGTCTGCGCTTGTGTGAGGATGTGCGTTTATATCGCAAGGAGCGCCGTTAGTTGCCCAACGAGTATGCCCGATTGCAGCACTCGCTTCCGGCATAGGATTCGCTTTAATATCCTCGCGCAATACTGCAAGACGACCTGCTTTTTTGCGCACAGCAACGCAATCCATTCCAGGTGCCACCAGTGCCACGCCTGAAGAATCATATCCGCGATACTCTAAACGCTCTAATCCGCCTAAACAAACTTCCAAAGGTTTTGCGCAAACTTTTCCAAAACCTGCGTATCCCACAATTCCACACATAATCTTTTATTATACGTCAACCTCAAGGCTTGTGTAGTATTTCTTTCGCGTCAAATTTCTTGCTTCGAAGCCTTTGCCGAAATGCTTTTCCAACATAGACTGCAAAACCATCAACACAGAAGTAATAACCAAATACCAAATACTAGCAACAAGAAGAAGAGGAATCGGCTTATAAATACGATTCGCAATAGCATTCGTAGCAAACTGAAGCTCAAGAGTAAAAGGCACAGCCAAAACCAAAGAAGTAGTCTTCAACATACCAATAGTCTCATTACCCAAAGGAGGAACAATAATACGCATAGCCTGAGGAAGAACCACACGACGCATCATCAAAGACCTACCCATACCCAAAGCCTGAGCAGCCTCAACCTGGCCAACATCCACAGCCTCCAAACCAGCACGAACAATCTCCGACAAATACGCAGCCTCATTAAGAGACAAACCAACAACAGCAGCCGTAAGAGAAGACATAACAACATTAGAATCAATAGACCAAAACTCTAAAGAAGTAAAAGGAATACCAACACTAATCTTCGGCACAAGAACAGCAAACATACCCCAAAACACAAGCTGCGTATAAACAGGAGTACCACGGAAAAACCAAATAAAGAACCAACTCACACCACGCAAAACCGGATTAACACTCTTACGCATCATCGCCAAACCAACAGCCAACACAATCGCAATAACCATAGCAAGCAAAGTCAGCCACAAAGTCCAGCCAATACCCGTAAGAACATTCTCGTCAATAATATATTTTGCGACTATATTCCATTCGAATCTGCGATTTGTTGCTATAGAATACAGCAAAGAGCAGGCCACTAGCGCAACTATTATTCCTGCAACAATAGGTCCCGGCTTTTTAACAGGCAAAATACGTTCGTCGTCGTTCTTTTTAGAAAACATATTCACAATACTACTCTAAACTCAATCAAAATCAGAAGTTACCGAAAGCTCAACCGCAAGCTAAACCGAAATCTCACACTTTTGGATTTATTTCAGGATGCTGAATCATAATATCTTCCACACCCCAAGCTTTCATAATTTTTTCATACGCGCCTGTTTGTATAAGCTTTTCAATACCAGCTTTAATAGCTTCAACAAGCTGCTTATCGCCTTTTTGCATAATAATGCCCATAAGAGCCTTATCTTTGCTCACTCCCAACGGCTCAAGCTGCTTATCGGTTTGCTCAATTGCAAAGCTAGAAACTGGAGTATCAGCATACATAACATCCACGCGCCCTGCTACAACAGCAGTCGTAGCGTCGGTTTGTTCTTTAAAAGCTAGAACATCTAAAGGCTGATCGTTTCGCGCTTTACACAAATCTCTAGCACTATACATTTGAGATTCGCTTGTGGTTCCAACTTGAACGGATACTTTTTTGCCACACAAATTATTAAGACTTACGTTAGTTGGGTTTCCTTTACGCACTACAAAAAGCAAGCCAGCATTTGCGTAAGTTACAAAATCAACTGCTTTTTCACGTTCTTGATTTACTGTAAAACCAGAAACGCCTATGTCGAACTTGCTTCCAACAGAAGGCAAAATAGCATCAAACGGAGCGTTAACAATATTAAGTTTTAATCCCATTAATTTTGCTAACGCTTTATTTAAATCAATTTCGTAGCCAACTACTGTTCTTCCGTCTCTTGCGTAGAATCCAGCCGGAGCGTAGCCAACATTCGTTCCCATAACTATTTCGCCTTTTTCCAGCAATTTTTTGGGAAGAAGAGAAGCAATTTTTTCGTCTTTTTTAATGCTGTTAATATTGTAGCTACGCTCAAGCAACGGGTCGCGCCCTACGGCATCAGTTGTGCCGCAAGCTCCAGAAATTCCTATGAGAGTTGCAGAAACAAGCGCGGCAATAGAACGCATCCATCTAGGAGATCCTAAAAAAGCCCACTTGTTTTTGCATCTCTTATGATACACATCAGCCTTCGTAATATCCTGGCATGCTTGAATCATAGAATCCCTTAATAACTAGCTATTAGAACAAGCACAACTGTACCACTAGTACTCAAGTAATACGAAATCTTATTTCTAATAATTTTTAATAATTTTCGACAATTTTTTACGATATTCGCAAAATTTTTAGTATTTTCGTAAAAATTTGGCAAAAAATATTTTTATAGCACGTGATGCAGGAAATCTTGGAAACGCTCAGTTTGCGGATTGTCAATAATATCAGCAGTTCCGCACTCAACAACTTTGCCATCGTCCATAAAAACAACCTGATCCGCAACTTCTTTAGCGAAACCAATTTCGTGCGTTACTACAATCATTGTCATTCCGTCTTTTGCAAGATTGCGCATAACGTTTAATACTTCACCAACAAGTTCTGGATCAAGCGCAGAAGTTGGCTCATCAAACAGCATAATTTCCGGCTTCATTGCAAGAGCGCGCGCAATTGCCACACGCTGCTGCTGGCCGCCAGAAAGCTCAGCAGGATAATGATTCATTCGCTCAGCCATACCAACTCGCTTAAGCTCTTCAATCGCCAACTTGCGCGCTTCTTGAACATTCATATGCAAAACGTGAACAGGCGCTTCCATAACGTTTTCTAACGCAGTCATATGAGGGAATAAATTGAAACGCTGGAATACCATGCCAAGTTTCGCACGCTGCTGCGCTATTTCTTTATCCGTAAGAGCTTGTAAGCATTTTTCGCCTTTATGCGTTACTGGTTTTACTCCAATGCGCTCGCCATAAATGCTTATGCTTCCAGCGCTAAGAGTTTCAAGCTGGTTAATTAAACGCAATAATGTTGATTTTCCGGATCCAGAAGGACCTAAAATAACAGTTACGGTACCAGGATTAACAGTAATATTAATATCTTTTAAAACAGTAAGACTGCCGAAAGATTTCTGCACGTTTTTTAAGCTTACTGCAGGAAGATTGCTTTCATCGTTTTGAATAGTCATATTCACGCCCTCATTGTAAATATTTTCCAAAGTATTACTCATATTATTAAGTTACGTATATAGCAATGTTACAACGCTACAATGCTACCACTATGCATTAAAGCCTAGCATAGCTGCATCGTTACGCCCTTTAACATTCTTCTGCTTTGCATGCAAAGAGTCGTCTCCGCGCTGATCGGAATCAGTGTTCAGCTGAGCATGCTTCACAATATCTCTTGCTTCGAAGCCTTTGCCGAAATGCTTTTCCAACATAGACTGCAAAACCATCAACACAGAAGTAATAACCAAATACCAAATACTAGCAACAAGAAGAAGAGGAATCGGCTTATAAATACGATTCGCAATAGCATTCGTAGCAAACTGAAGCTCAAGAGTAAAAGGCACAGCCAAAACCAAAGAAGTAGTCTTCAACATACCAATAGTCTCATTACCCAAAGGAGGAACAATAATACGCATAGCCTGAGGAAGAACCACACGACGCATCATCAAAGACCTACCCATACCCAAAGCCTGAGCAGCCTCAACCTGCCCAACATCCACAGCCTCCAAGCCAGCACGAACAATCTCCGACAAATACGCAGCCTCATTAAGAGACAAACCAACAACAGCAGCAGTAAGAGAAGACATAACAACATTAGAATCAATAGACCAAAACTCTACAGAAGTAAAAGGAATACCAACACTAATCTTCGGCACAAGAACAGCAAACATACCCCAAAACACAAGCTGCGTATAAACAGGAGTACCACGGAAAAACCAAATAAAGAACCAACTCACACCACGCAAAACCGGATTAACACTCTTACGCATCATCGCCAAACCAACAGCCAACACAATCGCAATAACCATAGCAAGCAAAGTCAGCAGCAGCGTCCAACCGATTCCAGCAAGAACATTATTGCTAATAAGATATACGCCAACTACATCCCACTCAAAGCGAGGGTTAGTAACAATTCCGTAAATAAGCGAAAGTGCGACTATTGCTACAATTACTCCTGCAACAATAGGCCCCGGCTTTTTAACAGGCAAAATGCGCTCGGATTGAGTTGCATTAGCGTTAGTTTTTGAAGAATGTGAGATTGCAGAATTCAACTTATTCTCCCTAAAAGTTACGTGTACAAATTGCGTTTACAAACTGCGTTTACAAATTGCGTTTATAAATTGCGTTTATTTGAATATTTATAAAGTAATGCAAATTTACCATTTAATGCCATAAACAGTAAATTTGCATATAAAAAGCTAGATAAGGCTACTCAATTTAAGAAGCATTTTAAGCAAGATTAAAGCTTTGGATTAACTACAGCTTGCTTAATAGCAACGTCTTCAACGCCCCACTTCTTTAGAATATCCTTGTAAATTCCGGACTTCATAAGCTTATCGATACCAGCTTTAACAGCCTTAAGCATTGCAGAATCGCCCTTCTTAACTGCAGCACCCATAGGCTCAGCGTCCTGGCTTTCTCCAATAATCTCAAGCTTTCCAGGATTCTTAACTGCAGCATAACCAGCTACAGGAGTATCTGCATACATAACGTCTGCGCGTCCGGAAAGAAGTGCGGTTGTGGCATCCGTTTGCTCTTTGAAGCTCATGATTTCAAGTGGCTTATCGTTATTTGCAGCGCACTGCTTCTTGGCTTCTTCCATAATTGGTTCGCCAACAGTGCCGGTTTCCAACGTTACCTTTTTGCCGCAAAGATTCTTTGTGTCTACCTTAGTTGGGTTTCCCTTGCGCACTTCAAAAGACAAGCCAGCATTTGCGTAAGTTACGAAATCCACGGACTTCATACGCTCTGCGTTTACAGTAAAGCCAGAAATACCAACGTTATACTTACTTCCGATTGCTGGAATAATCGAATCGAACTGTGCGTGAACGATTTTTGCATTCAAGCCCATAACCTTCGCAAGTGCCTTCGAGAAGTCGATTTCATAGCCTACTGGAGTTTTGCCATCTGCAGCAAAGAATTCTGCAGGAGCGTAGCTAACGTTTACGCCAACAACAAGCTCGCCTGTTTTCGCAACTTTTTCTGGCACAAGTGACGCAACGGAATCGTCTTTTTGAACGTGGCTCACATCGTAGCTGCGAGCAACGTCTGGATCAGCGTTCTGCTGGGAATCGGCAGGTCCGCAAGCTGCAAGAGTTGCAAGCAATGCTAAGGAAGCAACAGCAGCAGTTGATTTAATTGAATTAATCGAGTTAATTGACTTGAGTGACTTAAACATTTTTTCTTCTCCTAATTTAAGTATTCAAAAACAATAATTTGCATTGATGTGTATAACTATACATGACATCCCTACTATTTCAACAGCACTTTATGCAGATTATTGAATATAGCGAAATACTCATACAACATATTTGCGTAATATTTGCACTTTTTGTAAATAAGTACTGTATATTATTCGCAATATTGTATATTATGCGGCGTGTCGCATTTTTGCTTTTTAGTCAATACTTCTAGAACGCAAGTTTCTGTAGCGCATTTCGCGCAAAGCTTCGCGCTTATCCTGCTCCTCGCGCAAAGCCTGACGCTTATCAAACTCTTTTTTACCTCGAGCTAAAGCAATTTCGACTTTTACGTAACTTCCCTTAAAATACAAGCGCAACGGAACTACAGTATATCCTTTTGCTTCAGTCTGCCTAGAAAGTTTATCAATTTGAATAGCGTGCAGAAGAAGCTTACGCTTGCGTTTAGGAGCGTGATTATTCCACGTGCCATTTAAATATTCAGGGATATTAGCTCCCTCAAGCCACATTTCACCGCGTCGATCAATACTAACGAAAGATTCCGCTAAAGACGCGCGCCCTTCGCGCAAAGACTTAACTTCCGTTCCAGTAAGAGCCAGACCAGCTTCGTAGCAATCTTCAATAACGTAGTCATGATGCGCTTTACGGTTTTGAGCTACCGTAACTGTACCATCTTGTGCAGGTTTATTCGCCATAAATCCTCTCCAATACGCATCACTTAAAAACAAAACTTGCCATAAAACATTACTATTTTATGGCAAGTGCGCGAGTTAGCAAATTAGTAGTGTACGTACTCGTAGTTTGCGGAATTTTGAATAGTTTCGTAAGCAGGGAAGGTTGAGAAACCAGTTCCGCCTTCGGAAACAAGCACGGAGCCGTCCGCATTTACGCGCTCAACAACAGCAACGTGACCGTATTGAGAGCTTGCATTCCAATTATTCACGCGCTGACCCCTAGCAAACACCATCACAGCACCCACGTGCGGAGTACGATTCACAAGATACCCCAAGCGCCTTGCGGTATTTGCCCAATCTCCACCATTGCCCATAAACGAGCCAACTGGAAGACCCAGCTGCGAGCGCCTCAAATATGCCCACAAAGTGCATTGACGAGGAGGATACGCGGATCCGCCAGCAGTATTTCCAGTATTATGGCCGTAGCAGTTGCCGGATCCTTCGGCGCAATTACCTGGAACCTCATAGCTCATGCCGTTAGCTGCTCCGTTAGATAATTTCATTGGAGGAAGTTCGATTCTAGAATAAGAATTTCCACCGCTTACTTGCTGACGGTTTCCGGCTCTAGGATCCGCTCGTGCAACCGCCTTATTTGCAAGAGCGCGAGCTTGAGCGTCGATTGCCGACTTCATTGCAATAATTTCTGCAGCTTCGCGCGCAGATTGCGAAGTTAATTCACTCTTTTGAGATTCGAGCTGCTTGCGAATGTTTTCGCCTTGGTTACGCAAGTCTTGTAAAGCTTGACGCTTGTCGTTAGCAGCTTTAGCTGCAGCTTGTGCGCTTTGAGATTGAATATCTGCTTGCTGCTTTAGTTTAGCAATTTCTTCCTCAATAGCAGCCAAACGTTGACGGCGATTCATAGAAGTATTGAGTTTTACAGCAGCATCGTTAGCAGCATTCGCTTCACTTCTAGCAACAGCGGCTTCGGATTGCAATTTGCCAACAAATTGTTCTGTAGTTGTTGACTTCATAACAATATCCATTACGTCGGATGCTTGAGATCCGTGGAAGCTTTTACGCGCAATTTGCGCTACAGCAGCTTTTGCATCGTCAAAATCGATACCTGTTTTTTTAATTTTTTCTTCCAAATCTTGCTTATCTTTTTGAGCAGATTGCAAACGCTGTTGAGTTGATTCAACAAGGCTTCTCGCTTGAGAAGCTTGATCATCTGCTTGCTGAGCTGCACGTACTTGATTCGGAATTTGATGCTCAGTTAAATCGTTTAATTCAAGAATTTTGTTTGCAAGCTGCTTATTAACGCCCGCAAGTTTACGCTTTAAAGTTTCGCTATGCTTTATTTTTTGCCTGTACTCTTTCATACTGACTGCATTCGCAGTAGAAACAGTTATTAGCGCCCCAACGCTACCTGCAACAAGCATTGAAAAAGCAACAACTAAGCTCACTATTATATGAGTGCGTCGAATGGCAAGCATGCTACGTCGATCCTCGCTCATATCACTTCCCTTTCCACATAACTAATGCGAATTATAGCGTGACACAAGGAATCACGCGAGCTATATGTTATAAATCTTACATTTATTATTAAATTTAGTATTAAATTTAGTATTACTTTTAGTATTCATTTAACTAAACGTAACGCTAAAATTTAAGCCTTTAAGTAGCGTCTTAAAGCAATTGCAGAAGCGATTACGGATAACACTACAGCACCAGCAACAAGCATCGGCACGCACAACCAAACTGTTGATTGCGTCACAAACGGCATCCAACGCACATTTTGCGCAAGCCAATCTGTTACGAAGAACTTAACAACTAAGCTTAAAGCGCCGCCTGCAAGTAAAGATCCTGCAAACGAAGCAAAAGCTCCTTCGAGAATAAACGGCATTCGAATAGTCCAGTTAGACGCGCCAACTAAACGCATAATTTCTGTTTCTTGACGTCTACTTGCTGCCGACATGCGAATTGTAGTGCCGGTAAGCATGATTGCAACCAATACCATAACCGCAGCAAGCACAATCGTAACTACTGTAGCTCTATTAAGCACGCTGAAAACTGGGTCAAATATTTGACGCTGATCAACAACTTCTTCCACACCGTCTCGCCCGGAAAGAACTTCCGAAACAACTTGGTATTTCATAGGATTCGTAAGCTTTAAGCGAAGCGAATCCTGCATATCTGCGGCAGTAAGCGTACGGCCTTGATACATTCCGTTAGGATACTGTTTTAAGAAAGTATTTTTGTAGAACTCGTTACGACTTACGTAAGTAATATTTGAAACATCGTCTCCAAGCTCTTGGTAAATAACATGCTCTAATTTAACGATTTCGGAGTTAGTTGGAGCTTTACCAGAAGCACACGAAGGCGCTTGGCTTGTGCCATCCGGGCAAAGCCACGCAACCACTTCCACTTTGTCGTACCAGTCACCTTTTGCTTTAGTAATCTGCGCTTGCATAAGCACGGATGCGCCAATAAATAGGAAGGAAATGAACGTTACTAGCATTACTGAAAGAATCATAGAAACGTTACGGCGTAAACTAATGCAAGTTTCGGAAAAAATAAATCGCAAACGCATTATTTCACTCCTTCATTTGAATTTTTATCGTCGCTATGATTATCGTCACTGTGATTATTTGAAGCGAAAATTGGCGGCTTAGGAGGAGCCGGAGGCATTGCGGAAATTGAGGATGCATGATTATTTTCTGCAATTTCTGCATTTTCTGCATTCTCTTCAGATTCAGCGAATTCTTCAGATTCTTCAGATTCTGCAGATTCAGTATTTTCTTCAGATTCTGCAGATTCTACATTCTCTGCATTTTCATATGATTCTGCATTCTCTTCAGATTCAGAATTTTCTGTATTTTCTGCATTTTCTGCTATTTCTTCAGATTTATTAGCATCATCTTCCGAATTATTTTCGGTATACGCATTATTTTCAGCTACATAATTTTCAGAATCTGCATTCTCAGCTTCAGCATTTTCAGCTTCATTAGTAGTTTCGTTAACTTCAAGATTTTCTAAATCTTTAGAATCTTTCGAAACAGAAGTATCTTCCAAAGCAACATTATCGTCTGAATCAATCGAATCAACAGAATCAACAGAATCAACAGCGCCTTCAGAAGTAGCAGAAACAAGTCCGCGACCCCACGTCATAGTTGTTTCCAACGACTGGAACACTTCGCCGTATCTACCAGTTCGACCCGAATGCACGGATTGAGCGAGTCTAGCAATACCATCGTTAACAGCATTGTCACTTTGCAAAGACTTAGTTACCATATCAACTGCTTCGCGAGCTTGTGCCGCGCGCTGAGCTTTTTTAGAAAGTCTCCTATGACGTTCAGTATGCTCAAGCGTAGAAGATTCAGACAAAGCAGAATCAGCATTTTGATTATTTGCATTTTCAACAGTTTGCTGAGCTTTAGACTTCTGCTCAACGTCGGAATCTGGGAAGTAAAGCGCAGAATCGTAAGAACCTTCGCGCTCATCTCGCACAATCTTTCCAGCATGAAGTTCAACCACGCGCTTACGCATTGAGTTCACGATTTCCTCATTATGCGTAGCCATAACAATCGTTGTGCCTGTGCGGTTAATAGCATCCAAAACTTCCATAATTCCAAGAGAAGTTGTAGGGTCCAAGTTGCCAGTAGGCTCATCGGCAAGAAGAATTTGCGGATGGTTCACATACGCGCGAGCAATAGCCACACGCTGAGCTTCACCACCAGAAAGCTCATGAGGATAATTATGCTCTTTGCCAGTTAAACCAACTGTTTCCAAAACGCGCGGCACAAGCGAACGAATAGTCGCCCTGCTTGTACCAATCACTTCCAAAGCAAAAGCAACATTTTGATACACGGTTTTGTTATTAAGTAACTTATAATCCTGGAAAATAAAGCCAAGAGATCTGCGATACTGAGGCACCTGACGGTTAGAAAGTCTGCGCAAATCGTTACCAGCAACGTGAATTTCACCACCATTTGCTTCTTCTTCGCGAAGAAGCAAACTCAGCAATGTAGTTTTTCCGGATCCGGAAGCACCAACAAGAAACACAAAATCGCCGCGATTAACTTGCAATGATACATTATCCAATGCTGGTCGTGTGCCTCGCGGATATATTTTCGACACATGCTCTAATGAAATCAGCGACATTGTTTTTCTGTTTCCTTCCAGAGGATTTATTTAGTATTTACTTTTTAAGATTAGTTAATAGCTATCTTACTTTTTAAGCTTCCGCCTCAGCTTCTTTTTGAGCTTCAACTCGCTGCTCGTGCCTCCAACGAATACCAGCCTCAATAAAGCCGTCAATATCGCCGTCGAAAACAGCTTGAGTTTGTGAAGTTTCGTAGCCAGTGCGCAAATCCTTCACCATTTGATACGGGTGAAGCACGTATGAGCGCATCTGGTCTCCCCAACTTGCCTTAATATCTCCAGCAAGCTCCTTCTTTTTCGCTGCTTCCTCAGCATGCTTAAGCACAAGCAAACGCGATTGCAAAACAGCCATTGCAGCAGCACGATTCTGAATCTGACTGCGCTCATCCTGCATAGAAACAACCAAGCCGGTTGGCAAATGCGTAATACGAACAGCAGAATACGTAGTGTTCACGCCCTGACCGCCAGGACCAGACGCTTGGAAAGTATCAACGCGAATGTCGGAATCTGGAATATCAATATGATCCGTAGCTTCAACTAAAGGAATTACTTCCACTGCACTAAAGCCAGTTTGACGACGGCCTTGATTATCGAATGGCGAAATACGAACCATTCTGTGCGTGCCACCTTCTACAGAAAGACGACCATACGCGTAAGGAGCATCCACTTGGAAAGTTGCGGATTTAATACCAGCTTCTTCTGCATAAGACGTGTCCATCATCTTAGTTTTGTAGCCGTTTCGCTCAGCCCAACGCAAGTACATACGTAGCAACATTTGCGCAAAATCAGCAGCATCAACGCCGCCCGCACCAGAACGAATCGTAACAACTGCGGAACGAGCGTCGTATTCGCCGTCAAGAAGAGTCTGAACTTCCATATCATCAAGCTCGTGTGCAATAGATGAAAGCTCTTCTTGAGCTTCGCTCATGGAATCAGAATCCCCTTCTTCCTGCCCAAGCTCAAACAAAGTTTTAGTATCTTCAATGCGCTGATCTACAGCTTGCAAACGCTTCAACTGAGACTGAGCTGCAGAAAGCTTACTAGTAACTTGCTGAGCATGCTCAGAATCATCCCAAAGTCCAGGCTCAGCAGCCTGCTTTTCTAAATCCGCAATCGTAGACTTCAACGAATCAACGTCTATTGCTTTAGAAATCGAAGAATACTTTGCTTCAACATCATTTAACGCTTGGGCAAAATCAAATTCCGCCATTTATCTAAAGTACCTCTTTATATACTTGTTTTACGTCTTACGCAATTACTACTCGCAAAACTTTTACCAAATAAACTATTTATAAAGTATTTATAAAGCATTTATAAAGTATTTATAAACTATTTATAAACTATCTATAAGTTTAGCGTACAGTCAAAATTTCCGGACCATTCTCCGTAATTGCAATAGTATGCTCGCTGTGAGCGCCGCGAGAACCATCAGCAGAACGAAGAGTCCAACCATCCTTAGGATCCTGGTAAATTTCGTCAGTAGTCTTTAAGAACCATGGCTCAATTGCAATAACTAAACCTGGGCGAAGCTTGTAGCCGTGGTGAGCAGTGCCATCGTTAGGAACGTGCGGATCGCCATGCATAATATGGCCAACTCCGTGACCGCCAAACTCAAGATTCACGCTGTAACCATACTCGTGAGCAACGCAACCAACAGCTGCAGAAATATCACCAAGACGGTTGCCAGGCTGAGCCATATTAATACCAGCCTCAAGAGCTTCCTCAGTGCACTTAATTAAGCGCAAATCCTCAGGATCAGCATGCTCTCCAACCACGAAACTAATAGCAGAATCACCAACCCAACCGTCGACGTTAATTGCCAAATCAAGAGTTAGCAAATCGCCATCCTTAAGGTTGTAATCGTAAGGAACACCATGAAGCACGGCATCGTTTACAGAAGTGCAAATGTAGTGCGCAAAAGGACCGGTTCCAAAATCAGGAGCATAGTCAACATAGCAAGAAGACGCACCTTTACGGCTCACAATACGCTGGCGAACGAAGTCATCAATTTCAAGAAGATTCGTACCAACTTTGGTCATTGCTTTCAAATCTTTAAGAATACTACCTACGAAGCGACCTGCAGGTTTCATCGCTTCAATTTCAGCTGGAGTTTTCAGTTCAATCATGCTTCAAGACTAACGCGCAGGCACGAAAATAGCGCAAAATATGGCGAAAATACGGCGAAAATATGAAGAAAATATTGCGAAAATATTGTGAAAATACTAGCTAATAGTGTCGCTTAATACTTGTAAGCTAGGTTCATGCTTAATAACAATGAAAATAATAATAAAGAATCGCAGAAAGAAATTTCTGCTGTAGATTTCGACCCTGCTTCCTTCTCGTCAGTTACTCGTCCACAAGACGACTTGTTCCGTTACGTAAACGGCCCTTGGATTGACACTTACACTCTTCCAGACGACCGCCCAATGTACGGCGCATTCCACAAGCTTGCAGAAGATGCAGAAAAGCAAATTCGAGATATTTTAGAAAGCGAAGATTGCTCAGCTAAAAAATCTCAAGCTTTATACCGTAACTATTTGGATACTGCAGCTATTGAAAAAGCTGGAATTACGCCAATTAAAAGCGATTTAGACGCTGTAGATAAAGCTTGCAGCAAGGAAGATTTGGTTCGCACTCTCGGCACGCTTAACCCTTACGGCGGACCGGATGCAATGTTCTATTTTGGCGTTTACGGAGATCCTAAGGATCCTAAGACGAATATTATGCATATTGAGCAGTCGGGATTGGGCTTGCCAGACGAAGCGTACTATCGTGAAGACAATTACGCTCCAATTCGCGATGAATACGTAAAAATGGTGGCTTCTTTGCTGCGCTTAGCAGGCTACGGAGACGCAACTACTACACAAGCGCAAGCCGAGCGTTTCTTGAATGTTGAAACTAAAATCGCGAAGCACCATTGGGATAACGTAGCAACTCGCGATTCTCAAAAAACCTATAATCCTTGCGATTATGCTGATTTGGCAAAAACTCTTGAAGCGCTTAATCTCGACGCTTTCTTAGACGCTACTCAAAAAGCGTACGATAATTGCGAAGAAGCAAAGCTTCAGCCAATCAACCTTCGTGAAGCTTTTAACAAAGTTGTAGTTCACGAGCCAAGCTTTATGGAAGGTTTGAATAAGATTTGGCAAGAATCCGACTTAGAAGATTTAAAGCTTTGGACGCGCGTGCACGTTATTTTGCGCTGGGCAAGCTTACTTAGTGAAGATTTTGCACAAGCGCGATTCGACTTCTACGGCAAGGTGCTTTCTGGTGCTACAAAGCAGCGCGACCGTTGGAAGCGCGCAGTAGGAGTTGTTGACGATTCTTGCGGTGAAGAAATTGGCTTAGAATACGTGCGCTTGCACTTCCCTGAGTCTTCTAAAAAGTATATGCAAGAATTAGTTAACAATCTTATTAACGCTTATCGCGAGTCGATTTCGCACAGCAGCTGGCTTGGCGAGGAGACTAAAGCGAAGGCTTTGGAAAAGCTTAGCAAGTTTGAGCCGAATATTGGTTACACGAATCATTGGGTTGACTATTCTGCGTTAAATATTAAGGAAGACGCTGGTTTAGTTGAGAATATGCGCGAAGTTTATCGATTTGGCTTTGGTAAGAATACTGCGAAAGCTGGAAAGCCTGTGGATCGCGAAGAATGGCAGATGACTCCGCAAACTGTGAACGCTTACTACGATCCGTTGCTTAACGTAATCGTGTTCCCTGCTGCAATTTTGCAACCACCATTCTTTAACCCGAGCGCTCCAGACGCAGCAAATTATGGCGCTATTGGTGCCGTGATTGGCCACGAAATCGGTCACGGTTTTGACGACCAAGGTTGCGAATACGACGGCGACGGCATGCTTAACAATTGGTGGACTGAAGAAGATAAAGCCAACTTTGCTGAGCGCACTAAGAAGCTTATTGAACAATACAATGCTTTTACACCAACGCAACTTATTGTTAAATACTCTCACTTAAAGAGCAAAGCTGAGCGAGACGCAATGCCTCACGTAAACGGCGCTTTAACAATCGGCGAAAATATTGGCGATTTAAGCGGCGTAACTATTGCGCTTAAAGCTTACGCTTTCGCTTTGCAAAAGAGCGAAGGACGAGAGATTGACGGAAGCGACGACGCAATTCGCGAAACTTTGCTGAACGCTCCTGAAGTAGAAGGTTTCACTGCTTTGCAACGATTCTTCTTAAGCTACGCGTTGGTATGGCGTTCCAAAGCTCGTAACGAGATTGCGGAGCAGCTGCTTCAAATCGACCCGCACTCCCCAGCCGAATGCCGCACTAACGGAATCGCTCGAAACGTGGACTTGTTCTACGATGCTTTCAGCGTTAAAGAAGGCGACGAAATGTGGCTCGACCCTGCAGAGCGCGTACACATTTGGTAAAGCATAATAACTGCATATAAATTGCATATAAATAAGCCTGCACGCGTTTTATTAAACGTTCGCAGGCTTATTTTGTGTGCGTATACTTTACCACACTGGAAATAAGTATTTTTTTTCTTCTTTAAATATTTAAATATCGGCATCACCTCCGTATTCTTCGTCTGTATCGTTTGAATCACTTTCGGTATGTTCTGTTTGCGATTGCTTACTATTTTTTGCGCGCTCATTTTTAGCGGAATCAGCATTTCGCTTCGTAAATTGCGTAGTTCCACGATTTAAATCGTGACCAATAGCAGAAGCTTCCAAAATTATGCGATTATAATCATTCCCGTCTTTCGTCCAACTTTCGGTACTTAAATTGCCGTATACCATAATCGCATCGCCTTTATGCACGCTTTTTAACACGTTTGAAGCCAATGTGCGATACGCTTTTACTGTCATCCAAGTAGTAGGACGCTCATGCCATTGCTGCTCGTCGTTTCGGTAATAAGATTGCGTGCTTGCAATTCGAAGAGAGCATGCCGGAGAATTTTCGTTACGACCAAAACTCACCGGTTCTGCGCCTACATATCCGTTTATTGTAACGGTTGACTGTTGTTGTGCCATTTTCTATCCTTTCACAAATTGGACTGCAGCCATTTCAGCCCCGAAATCAGAGCCACCATTGCCCCTGAGCTTCGCAGCCGCGAGGAAATGCCGCAGTAATATCAACTATGAACTCAGCGCAACTTTTTTGCCAGAAAATTCTTCCATTGTGGTTAAAACCTATGTTTTATCCACAATATTTAAAAACTGTTGATTATTAAATAAAACTGTTGTAACGATGCGCGACGCTACCTGTATTTGTTAACAATTCCTTATAACAAGGTATTATTAAGCAATCGTATTGTAAAAAGAAATGACTTTAGAGTAGTGAAGAAGAGATTTATGATGCAAAAAAGTTCACGCAGTATAGTATGTGCGGTTATTGTAACGGCGTTTTTGTGCGGTTTATCGTGTGCATTTTTGCATAATTATTCGCATAATTTTTCACATAATTATTCGCATACTTATTCGCAAGCTAATTCAGCATCTTCAAATCTTAGCTACGAAAATCGTATAAAAAGTCGTATTAAAAGTCGTATTAAAAATCCTATTCTTCCGCAAAAAAATACAGCGGTTCGCACTTCTTGGATTAAGTCAGATAGCATTGCAAGTTATGTTATGTCGGAAATAAGAAACGCTAGGTCGCGACTTTACGATGATCGAAGCATGTATTTTGAGGGCGTTCCTTTGCAAGATTATGTGCGACGTTTTGGGCTTACGAAACAAGCGTATGTGAATAATATTCAGTACGATTCGGAGAATGAAGAAGATGCGTATCGTCGTGCGCAAGAAACGGCTCAGCATGGTAAGCTTGGTCATTTTGCTCCAGATGGTGTTAGTGATCCTAATTATTCGGGTCGTAAGGCTTGGGGTGAAAATTTAAGCTGGGGTCTCGATTTTTACGGCTCTATGAAGGGTTGGATTGGCGACGAGGAAGCTCCATTGCGTTCTGCTCGCGGATACTTTACTGAAGAAGACAGCCATTTGTATCAAATTTTGAATCCAAGCAATCTGTCTTTTGCTTACGGAGAAGCTCCAGGCGGTCCATATGGAATTGTTGGCGTGATGACTTTGTCGGAGTATCACGGAAACATTGACTATTCTGTTGGCAAGATTGGCTATTCTGGCCCTTCTGAGGACGAAAGGCGTCGTGCTGCCGAAGAAGAGGCAGCGCGAAAGAAGAAGGAAGAGGAAGAGCGTAAGGCTCGCGAAGAAGAGGAAGAAAAGCTTCGTCTGGCGCGTAAAGCTCATAAAGCGCATAAGAAGCATCACAAAGTTGTTAAATCTTTGAAAAAAATTAGTGCGTTTAATTGGATTTTGGCTACTACTATTGCATCTGTTGCGATTGTTGTGATTGCGGCGGTAGCATGCGGCATTTGGTACTTCTTGTTGCGCAAGAAGAAGCGAGCTGAGCTTGAAGCTTCGGAAGATGTTGCAAAAGAGCTTTCCGAAAAGCTTTCCGAAGATAGTGCTGAAGAAAAATCGGAAGATAGTACTGAAGAAACTTCTGAAGAAAAGTCGGAAGAAAAATCTGAAGATACTCCTGAAGAAAAGTCGGAAGATACTCCTGAAGAAAAGTCGGAAGATACTCCCGAAAAACCAACAGAAGATAGCGCTGAATCTGATTCTTCTGAAGATAGTACTGAAGAAAAGTCGGAAGAAAAGTCGGAAGAAAATACCGACGAACCTTCCGAGGAATAAGAATTTTAGGCTATTTTACGATTTGTTTACTGTGTCGCTAGTTTCTGGAGATTTATCTCCTCACTAACGCGACGACCTGCGTAATTCGACCTTCCCGCATATAGCTTACTGCGTTAGAGCCTCTAGTTGGTGGTTATGAGACCTTCGCGCAGATGGCGTTCTGCGCGCGGGCCTGATGACCTACGTAATTCGACATTCATGCAGTTTGCGTTCTGCGTTAGAGCCTCTAGTTGGTGGTTTGGAGACATTCGCGCAGAAGAGTTACTGCGCTACGGTCGGAAGATGCGCGAAATGAGGCTCTAGTGCAGTACGGTTCTGCGCGAGTGTCTCATTTAGCTTGTTTTAAGACATTCGTGCAGTACGTTTCTGCGTTAGGGTCGGAAGATATGCGAAATGAGGCTCTAGTGCAGTACGATTCTGCGCGAGTGTCTCATTTAGCTTGTTTTGAGACATTCGTGCAGCGCGACGACCTGCTTTCGCGCTTGTTCCTCACGGCATAGCCGTTCGGCTGATTTGCGAATCGACGACTTCGAGCTGCATAATGCGCGAGAAGTCACTTCGATTCGCTGAGCTTGCTCAGAGTTGAAAGCACGGTGTGCTTTCAACGCAAGCGAGGTCTGCCTTCGTCAATAAAGACGAAGGCAGAGCAGGCTGGTGTGGTTGTTCATTGGGATTTTGGTTGTGTTTTGTGTGCGCTGACGACGTGCCTGAGCGCTCAGGCAGGTCGTCGCGTTACGCAAGTAAAGCGTTTACACGCTCTGCGATGCGGCTTGCAGCTTCGTCAACTGGTACTGCTTCAACGTCAGAACCATCGCGATTGCGGATTTCAATCGTGCCGTTGTTCACGGTATCGCGACCGGCAACTGCAATCAGAGGCACACCAACAAGCTCAGCATCCTTAAACTTTACGCCTGGAGAAACCTTCGGACGATCGTCGAAGATTACTTCGATGCCCTGCTTGCTAAGCTCCTCAACAACCTTTTCTGCAGCGTCGAAAGCAACTTGATCTTTGCCGGTTGCAACCACGTGAACTTGAGCTGGAGCAATTGCCATAGGCCATGCGAGACCAGCGTCGTCGTGATGCGTTTCTGCGAGGCATGCGAGCACGCGGCTAACGCCAATACCGTAGCAGCCCATCCACACTGGCACAGCCTTGCCGTTTTCGTTAAGAACACTTAAGCCCAAAGCTTTGGAATACTTTAAGCCGAGCTGGAACACCTGGCCGATTTCCACGCCACGTTCGAAGCTCAACGGACCGGAACCGTCTGGGCTCATGTCGCCGTCGCGCACTTGCGCTGCTTCAACAACGCCGTCCGCTTCAAAATCGCGGCCGTAAACAGCGTTATAAACGTGCTTTCCTTCTTCGTCAGCTCCTGTAATCCAGGCGCTTCCCTTTGCAACGTGAGCATCCATCAAGTAACGAACAGGATTTGCAATTCCTCTTCCATCCTGGCGAGCTTGAGGACCTAATACGCTAAAGCCAATGTATCCCTTAACAAACTCAGGATGCGACTTCAAATCTTCCTCAGTTGCTTCTTCAATTTCTGCAGGAGCAAACTGAGCCTCGAGACGCTTCATATCTACCTGGCGGTCTCCCGGAATACCAATAGCAACGATTTCGCGCCATGGCTCCTCATGCTCTCCGCCTTCAGCATCTGCCGGATGCTTAACAGCAATAATAAGGTTCTTCAAAGTATCGCTTGCTTGCCATTCGCGTCCATCTTCGCGAGGATGCAAATCGTTAGAAACCTTAACCAAAGCTTCAATCGTCTTAGCATCTGGAGTTTCGAGAGCTTCTGCTGCAGGAGTTGCTGAGTAATCAACATCCGCAACTTCTGGAGTTGTTAAAGCCTCAACATTCCAAGCTTTTCCGGAAGGTGCGAGCGCAAAAGTATCTTCGCCAATTGGCATTGGAGCCAAGAACTCTTCGGAATCAGAGCCACCCATTGGGCCGGAAACAGCGTGAACAATCACGTATTTAATGCCTAAACGGTCGAAAATACGAGAGTAAGCGGCGCGCTCTTCAACGTAAGCAGACTTCAAACCATCTTCGTCAATCGAGAACGAGTAACCATCTTGCATAATAAACTCGCGGCCGCGAATAAGGCCAGCGCGAGGACGGAATTCGTCGCGGTACTTAGTCTGAATCTGGTACAAAGTAACAGGCAAATCCTTGTAAGAAGAATACATATCTTTAACAAGTAGTGTGAAAACTTCTTCGTGCGTTGGAGCAAGAAGGTAGTCAGCCTCATGGCGATCCTTAAGTCGGAATATGTTGTCGCCGTACTCTTCCCAACGGTTTGTAGCCTCGTAAGGCTCGCGCGGAAGAAGCGCTGGGAAGTGAACTTCCTGCGCACCGATGCCGTTGATTTCGTCGCGAATAATTGCCTGGACTTTGTTCAAAACCTTAAGTCCGAGCGGAAGCCAGGTCCACACACCTGGAGCAGATTTGCGAATATAGCCTGCGCGCTGCATAAGTTTTGCGGAAGTCACGTCCGCGTCTGCAGGATCCTCGCGCAGCGTACGAAGGAACAGCTGAGACATACGAAGTACATTGGAATTCATGCGTTCCAATCTATTTGCGCATGAGGACATAAACACTTGTTTACGCTACTAAACAAACAAGCGAGCGCAGCTACAAATGCCAAGTAAATTTCCGGCGAATGTTCCTGAAGCTTTGCAGTAATGCTTCTGCTGATACTGATTACTTGTTGATTAGAGAACACTAGCATCTGCGCTGATGCACACACCACACCGGACACACATACCACACACCCACACACAGATTGGTTTCGCGACTTTAGTTGCAGGAATATTCGTGTGGTAGAGATTTGAGATTTTTCGCACTGAACGAAGGCGGACGTCAGAGCCGAAGGCTGCTGACAAGCCGAGCGAAGAAGAAAAATCGAAAAATCTCTGCGATAAAACACGGTTATTAACGATTAAACACGCAGAGTTTGGGGGATTTCTCTACGAGTACTAAAAGAGGACTGAGGAAGCTACATTCTTTAAAGAACAAAGCAGACAGTAAAGTCTTTAACAGCCAAAGCGACGAAGGACGGGAACGTACGAGGAGAGAAATCCCCCAAAACTCGCGCCACAGCAAACGGGAGCTCACACTCCTGCAGGTCGTCGCGCTCAAAAATCAAGCTCCTGCTGATTTGCAGAATCATCTTCCGCATTATTTGTTACGAAAGCAGCTGCACCGTCGTTAGCAAGCATCTCACTCGCACGCTTTGAAGCCTCACGCAAGGACCCATCAAGAAGCACAGCATCCGCCGAAACACTAAATGCACGCTCGCTAATCCCCTCTAAGTAAAGCCCACCCAGATTTTCCACGCGCGAAAGCGCTACGTATCCCATTCCAGGCGCGAAAGTTCTACGCAAATCCATTACTGCAGCATCAAGCGTCATACCTTGCGACTTATGAATCGTAATTCCCCACGCGCACCGAAGCGGCACTTGATTTACGCTAGCAAGCACAGTTTCTCCGTCCGTCATCTCCCACGCAGCAGGCTTAAGAGTGACAATATTGCCATTTTCAAACTCAACAATCGGCCAGCCGCCCTTAGATTCAGGAACAAAACGCAACACGCGTCCAACCGAGCCGTTTACGTACTGCTTTTCCTGATCGTTTCGCAACGCCATCACAGCAGCTCCGGCCTTCAAAACTAAACGCTCCGGAGCAAGCATATTCTTCTTTAAGCGATCAACAAGATTTTTAGGCCCAGCTTCCGTTGCCACAAACTCGTGAGACTCTGCATCAATTGCTGCAAGCTGCATATTATTTAATCCGTCAGCTTGCGCATTCGTTGGGAAAAGATGCACTGCAACTTCGTCGTCTTCCGGATATTCGCCAATCCTGCCGAAAAGCACTTGCTTATCGTCGTCACTTACAAGGCCGCTGCGAATATCCGTTAAAACTTCAAGCAACTTTCCGTCGTCCTGACGATGCTGCTCAGTTAAGTAGCATACAGTAGGTTTTAAAGCGTCCCATGCGAAAGATTCTGTAATATAGCCTTCCGGATTTTTGCCGGCTGCAGCATATTTTTCGCGCGACTCAATAAATTCCTGACTCGGCTCGAATACGTCGCGATTTCGCATAGAAGTGCTAACAGGCGGAAGTTGGAAAAAGTCGCCTGAAATAACTACTTGAAGCCCGCCGAAAGGAGCGGGATTTTTGCGCACCTTCCGGCAGACTTCGTCAACCATGTCAAAAAGCCACGCGTGTATCATTGAAACTTCGTCCAACACGAGCACGTCCGTGGCTTTTATGCGCTTTCCTCGCCTAGCTCTAATTGTTTTAAGAAGCGTATCCGTAAGCGCGTTTGCAACTCCGACTCCACTCCAAGAGTGAATTGTTTGACCGTTTAAATGAGTTGCCGCGATTCCGGTAGAAGCCGTTACAGCCACGCTTAAACCGTTTTTTCGCATTTCGCGAATAGCAGCGTTTAATACGTAGGTTTTACCTGCACCCGGAGCGCCGGTAATGAACGCGCTCGCGCCAGCGTCGATTATGGTTAAGGCTTCGGATTGCTTCATCGGCAGTACCTTTTTATTTGCGTTTATTGCGTTTAATACGTTTAATACGTTTAATACGTTTATTGCGTTTAGTAGTCGCGCTTTTTAATAGTCGCGCTTTTCCGCGGAATTTACGTCTTCTAGCGCTTCTCCGCGACGCTCGTACTCGCGAAGTAAGCTCGTGCTTTCAATGTGCTGCGCACCAGCTTTTGCTTGGGATTCGTTTGGACCTGGAGCTGGAACGAACATCATGTCACGGTAGTAACGAAGCTCGTCAATCGACTCAATAATATCCGCGAGCGCGCGGTGACCGCCGTGTTTTGCCGGCTTATTGCGGTAAACGTCCGGGTAAAGTCTGCGCGAAATCTCTTTCAACGTACTTACGTCGATTACGCGATAGTGCAGATTTGCCATTAAATCTGGCATGTAGCGGTCGAGGAACTTTTTGTCGGAGCCGACAGAGTTTCCAGCAAGATGCGCTTTTCCGCGAGCCGGCAGGAAGCGCTTTACGTACTCAACTACCTGCTTTTGCGCTTCTTCCAACGGTAAACCGTTCTTATTCCACTCGTCAACGAGTCCAGAAGAAGTGTGCATATTGCGCACAAAATCGTTCATATGAGCCACAGCAGCATCGCTTGGCTTAATCACTAAATCAATTCCGTCGTCCAAAACTTTCAGATTAAAGTCGGTTGGAACTACAGATACTTCGCATAATTCGTCGTGGAAAATATCAAGTCCCGTCATCTCGCAATCAATCCAAATTAAGCGCGATTCTTCCGGCGTAAACGTAAGATCTTCCTTAGCTTCAGCCATTTTCGTTCCTTTCCTAATATTTTTTTCGAACCCATTAGCCTACATCTTTGTACCGACTATTAACCGCTAAAATCACATCTCTGGCATATCAGAAAGCGAAATTCTAGAATATGCCCCATTTTTCTTATCTTCAGGGTGAGGTTCTAAACCGATAATAGTTATTGACATATGATCCGGACCATAAACCCAATACATTCTCATCGCACTACTTGTTTTATTCTCCAAGTAGGATTGCCAGACTTTAACACCATATCTATTTGTCAATTCTTCAATATCATGAGTGCGCAATCCTGGATGCCTTGGATTTTCAGATAAGAGTTTCAGAGACTTTCCCCATTTCTTATAAAGAGAAAGATCTTTTTTACTTATACTGCCTTCTCGAAACTCTTTCTGCAATCTCCCCCACATATTAGACATTTCTGGAGTACCCATTCTAATATTGAAGTTCATTTACTTACTCCTAGAAGTCAGAAAGATCAACTGGTTCAGAGACTTTGCCAATTTTAAAATTGCGAATTGCTTCATCCATACTTTTAAGAGTTCGAGAAGATATACTCTTTGGAACAGTAAGCTCACGAGGCTCTAATAAAATACAACCATTATCGCATTCTTTAACATTGTAATAAGGGTATTTAGCACCGCGCAGCGTTACACGCTTTTTACTATCAAGACGAACGTCATAATCTTTCACTACTTCCACAAAATCACCTCATTTTTAGTGGGATATCCCACTAACTATATAATAATTTTATCCGTCTTGTCAAAACAAAAAACGACGAAAAGCAGGCAAGTTGTGAAGAACTTACGTAACTTTTCGCCGTTTAAAATAGTTGCGATTTATACGCGATTTATACGCGATTTATACGCGCGCCACGCGATTTAGTTGTGGAAACCGCTGTAGTTTGGCGCTTCTGCAGTCATCACAATATCGTGAGGATGAGATTCGCGAAGGCCAGCATCCGTAATGCGAATAAAGCGGCCACGCTCCTGCAATTCCTTAATATTGTGCGCACCAACGTAGAACATGGACTGGTGCAAACCGCCGAGAAGCTGGTAGAGAACAGCGTTAAGCGGTCCGCGATATGGAACTTCGCCTTCAACGCCTTCTGGAACCACCTTGTCGGAGCTTGTGACGTCTGCCTGGAAGTAGCGATCCTTCGAATAAGACTTCTTACCACGAGGAGCCATTGCGCCAAGCGAGCCCATGCCGCGGTAAAGCTTGTACTGCTTGCCGTGAAGAAGAACCTTTTCGCCTGGAGCTTCCTCGCAGCCAGCCAAAGTGCCGCCGAGCATAACGGTGTCTGCACCTGCAACCAAAGCCTTAGCAATATCGCCGGAATAGTGAATACCACCATCTGCAATGCATGGAATTCCAGCAGCCTTGCAAGCCTGAGCCGCGTCGTAAACTGCGGTAAGCTGAGGCACTCCAACGCCTGCAACAACGCGCGTAGTGCAAATAGAGCCTGGACCAACGCCAACCTTTACAGCGTCAACGCCAGCGTCAATCATAGCTTGTGCGCCTTGGCGAGTTGCAATATTTCCGCCAATAATTTGCACGCCGTCGAAGGCTTTATCTGCCTTAATGCGGCGAATCATGTCGAGAGCTAAGCGAGCTTCGCCGTTTGCGGTATCAACCACAAGAACGTCAACTCCAGCTTCCATAAGCGCGCACGCACGCTGCCAAGCATCCCCAAGGAAACCAATGCCAGCAGCAACGCGCAAGCGACCCTGATCATCCTTAGTAGCATCCGGATACTGCTCAGTCTTCACAAAGTCCTTAACAGTAATCAAGCCTGTAAGCTTACCTTCGGCATCAACCAAAGGTAACTTTTCAACCTTGTTATCCGCAAGCAAGCGGTGAGCATCTTCCTTAGAAATATTTGAAGGACCGGTGACGAGATTTTCGCGCGTCATCACGTCCTTAACTTTCAAGCGATCGTAATCTTCGGAAGCAATAAAACGCATATCGCGGTTGGTAATAATACCAACTAAACGATTTTCGCTATCTACTACCGGCAAGCCAGAAATATGGAAACGCCCGCACAATTTATCTAAATCTGCGAGCGTTGCGTCTGGGTGAACGGTAAGTGGGTCGGTAATCATGCCCGACTCGCTGCGCTTAACAATATCAACCTGCGCAGCTTGATCATCAATAGAAAGATTGCGGTGAAGTACGCCAATACCACCGTTACGCGCCATGGCAATAGCCATATCGGACTCGGTAACAGTATCCATAGCTGCCGAAATAGCCGGCACCTTCATGGTAATTTCGCGAGTCAGATGAGTGGAAGTGTCCACTTCGGACGGAATAACATCAGTTTCGTTTGGAAGCAACAGCACGTCGTCATAAGCGAGACCGAGCTTCTCGAAAACTGGAGGGACAGGGGCATACACGGATTCCGCGTTAATATCAGTTGTAGCCATAGAGTTACTATACGTTTTTGCTATGACGTTTGCCGAAACGCACCCTCCAAACGCGAGAACACTACCCCACGTTTGGAGCGATACACCAGTCCAAACGCTCCAAACGCGAGACAAATTCCCCACATTTGGAGCGCCAGACAACAGATAACCCTCCAAACGCGAGAAAAGTTGCGCACGTTTGGAGCGATAAGCCAGACCAAACGCTCCAAACACGAGAAAACGCTACGAATTGCGCAGTTCGGGCAGGCGGCGGCGCAGGTACGGAAGCATTGTGAGCACAGTAAGCAGCGCAGCAGCAATAACCATGCCAATCAAAACGTACACAGCTTTAAAGAACAGAATCATAATAGAGCCAAACGCAATCAGCGCCGCCCATCCCCACAAAATCAGCACCGCGCCTTGCACAGAATGCCCAATGCGCAGCATGCGGTGATGCAAGTGCATGCGATCTGGGTGCATTGGCGACTGCCCCTTAGCAACGCGCCTGAAAATCGCCAAGCACATGTCGAGAACCGGCAGGAACAGCACAAGGATCGGCAGCAAAATCGGCATAAACACAGGCAAATAAATACTGGTATGCACGGCGGAAGGGTCCAAATGGCCGGTCATAATAATCGACGCGCAAGTAATTAAGTAGCCGATTAGCATGGAGCCGGAATCGCCCATAAAAAGTTTCGCAGGATGCCAGTTGTGCAAAATAAAGCCGACGCACATTCCCACCATTGCAACGTCAATAAGAGTTGCCATTGATGCGTAGGATGGCGACGTGCGCGCGAGCATGTAGGAGTAGGTTGCGAAGGCGATTCCGCCGATTGCAACGATTCCGGAAGCGAGTCCGTCAAGTCCGTCTACGAAATTTACTGCGTTAATTGAAGCCACAATAAGTATGGCGGTTATTGCGATTGATACGCTTGGTGACGCCGTTACGAGGGAGCCGAGCGGCAAAGTTACGATTTGCAACCCTCCCCACGCAACAAACACGGCTATAAGCAGCTGACCGGCAAGCTTTAGCATCCAATCTAAATCCCAAATATCGTCGCATACCCCAAGCAGGCATATCATGACTGCTCCGGCAAGCACAACCCACGGCTGGTGAGTTCCAGCAAAAAGCCCGGAAATAAACGGCATTGAGCTTGCGAAAGCCATGGCGACTGCGAAACCAAAAAGCATACCCACACCGCCCATGCGAGGGGTCGGAATCGTATGCACGTCGCGCGCGCGAACTTTGCCGACGGCTCCCACTTGAATCGCAAGATGGCGCACAAGCGGCGTAATCAGCCACGTTGCTCCACCTGCAATTGCTGCAATAAATAGGTATACCCTCATCGGCTACGTCTTTCTGCTATTTTTAATATTTTTTGATATTCGCTTGGCTTATATATTTGCTTATTTGATTGTAACGATTCGGCAGTATAGCAAAAATTAGTAAATACTTTCGCTACTTTCGCTACTTTCGCTACTTTCGTCACTTTCGCTACTTTCGCTACTTTCGTCACTTTCGCTACTTTCGCAAAGCCTCGCGAATTTCGCGCTCCGAAATCACGCCTTCGCGCAAAATCACAATGCCGTCCGCGTCGTTTGAATCCGCACCAACTACCGTGCTTGCCACGTGCGAGCGAGTCGGGCCTGCGTTCAAATACAGCGGAATTTCGTTGCCAAAAGCCGCAAACGCTTCTTCAACACTGTCTGCACTTTCGTTACCGCTGCGATTCGCGCTAGAAGCAGCAAGCGGGCCGGTAACTCGCAAAATTTGCATTAATTCCGGGCAATCCGGCACGCGCACGCCTTGAGTTGCTTCAGTTGCGCAAGTTGCTTCAGCTTGTGCATCGTTTCCCGCAACTTTGCACAACGTTGCAAGATTTGAAGCAACTGAATCCTTCTTCGCGCGCGCAATCGGAGAATATCCGCCCGGAAGGAACTTTTTACCCAAAATATCCAGCGGAGAAGGCAAATAAAGCCCAAGTTTTTCTAAATCTCCCACTCCGCTCATTAAAATTTGCAGTGCCTTTGTGCGCGGCCTGCGCTTAAGCTCGTAAATTTTGGCAACCGCGGCTTCATTGAACGGATCGCATGCAACGCCATACACGGTGTCTGTTGGCACTACGATTACGCCGCCTTCGTTAATAATTTGCGCTGCCATTTGCAGTGATTCTTCGCTGATATTGCAAATTTTGCTCATTTTTTCCTCTTTTATTGCTTATTTTTGCTTATTTTGCTTATTTTGCTTATTTTCTTCTGTTTGAGTCAAGTTTTATTTTTGATTAAAATCCTACTTTTCCGCAAAAGTGTATCGCGGTCTGCCAGTTAAGTCGTTTCCAACTCGAGCACGCGCAAAACCTACGCTTTCCGCATACTTTTTAAGCACATCCCCTTGCGAAATATCGTGCTCCATCACCATCGCTCCCCCAGGCTTAAGCAGCGCAAAAGCCGCGCGCATAATCTGCTCCGGAATAAGCAATCCGTCCGCAGAGCCACCATAAAGCGCAAGCGGCGGATCATACTCGCGCACTTCAACCTGTTCTGGCACTTGACTTTCCGGCACATATGGCGGATTCGTTATTACTAAATCTACTTTGCCACAAATTGCTTGAAGCTCCGGCGTGCAATCTGCAATATGCGCTTTGGTTGCGTCTGCAAGAACAGCATGATATCGACTGGAAATCTGCATATTTTCGTGATTTTTTGCAGTTTCTTCAAAATTTTTTCGCAAATATTGGAAAGCTTCAGGAGATTTTTCTACAGCCCATACTTGCGCGTCTGCAACTTCAGTTACAACAGACAATCCGATTGCTCCCGAACCTGCGCATAAATCGACTACCGTAGGCTTGCTAACATGCGATTCTCTAAGCCAATCCAATCCCGCTTCAACAACAACTTCTGTTTCCGGACGCGGCACAAAAACGCCTTTGCCAACGCACAAATCTAAGTAGCGAAAAGGCGCGCGACCAACAATATGCTGCAACGGCTCTCTCGACGCACGCCTAGCCACAAAATCGCTATATTTTCTAGCATAATCGGGCGAAAAATCAGTTAAATCGCCAAGTATTAGCGCTTTATTTAGCTCAGCTAAGCTTACGCCGCAAGCTTTAGACAGCAGCAAACGCGCGTCGTATTCCGCAGACTCCACGCCTGCTTTACGAAGACGCGCAATAGCATTTTGCAAAAGTTCGCGCATTTTAAGAACCGTTTAGAAATTTTACTTAGCTTACTTAAGTTACTTACTTAACGTACTTACTTGACTTACTTGGCTTACTCAGCTACTTACTTGGCTTGCACTAAGCGGTCTGCTTCATCCGCCTGAATATCACTGTCGATAACAGGCTGCAAGTCGCCGTCAAGAACCTGGTCAAGATTGTAAGCTTTGTAGTTCGTGCGATGATCCACAATACGATTTTCTGGGAAATTGTACGTGCGGATTCGCTCGGAACGGTCGAGCGAGCGCACTTGCGAGTGACGCATATCTGCCGCTTCTGCCGCTTCCTGCTCGTGCTTCATGGCAAGCAAACGCGACTTTAACACGCGAAGAGCTGCCGCACGGTTTTGAATCTGCGACTTTTCATCCTGCATGCTAACGACAATTCCAGTTGGAATATGCGTCATACGGACCGCGGAATAAGTAGTGTTAACGGACTGTCCACCAGGGCCAGAGCTCATGAAAATGTCGATTTTCAAGTCTTTTGGATCGATTTCGATTTCGTCGTCGTCTTCGTCTGCTTCTGGGAACACGATTACGCCGGCTGCGGAAGTTTGAATACGCCCCTGCGATTCCGTAACTGGGATTCGCTGCACGCGATGCACGCCACCCTCATACTTCATGCTAGCCCACACGCCATCTTCTGGAGCAGGCGTCCCTTTCGCACGAATCGCAAGCTGCACGTCTTTTACGCCGCCAAGTTCCGTTGAATTTTCGCTTTGGATTACGGTAGTCCAGCCACGCTTTTCCGCGTAACGCATGTACATACGCAATAAATCGCCAGCAAATAGTGCCGCTTCTTCGCCGCCTGTGCCAGCTTTAATTTCCATAATCATATCGCGCGCATCATCCGGATCCCTAGGAATTAGCGCCGTGCGTAGCTTTTCTTTCGCTGCTGGAAGTTGCGCTTCTAAGCGCTTAGCTTCTTCTGCAAAATCTGGGTCGTCGCTTGCCATTTCGTTTGCGGCTTCGAAGTCGTCGCAAATCTGCTTGTAGTTGAGGTAAGCGTTTACGATTGAGCCGAGTTCTGCGTGCCTGCGGCCGAGTTTTCGAATAGCGTCCGGGTTCGACGCAACTTCTGGGCTTCCCATGCGACTTTCAATATCGCGGTATTCTTCTAACGCGGTAACTGCTGCCGGGAATTGTTCATCTACTGACTCAGCCATCATATTCCTTAAGTTAAAAATATTTAATTTAGCACATAAAACGCCAGCCCCGATTCCGCGAGTTACACGAAAGCAGGGCTGGCGTCATAAAAGCTACTTAGTCTTCTTACCGTAGCGCTTCTCGAAGCGAGCCACGCGGCCGCCGGTATCGAGAATCTTCTGCTTGCCGGTATAGAATGGGTGGCACTTTGAGCACACGTCAACCGTCATGTGATCGCCATTAGCGGTGGAACGAGTTACGAAAGTGCTTCCGCAAGAGCAGGTAACCTGCACTGCGTGATAATCGGGATGAATACCCTGCTTCATAATGTCTCCTATGGAATTCGGGCGACCCGGGTCGCAAAGCCCCAATAGCTAAGCGTGAACCGGAACCTTCGTTATTCTAGTCACCACCCTCGACGCAGAAAATTAGTTTTCTTTGTCTTTGCGCTTGCGACGATGCTTACCAGCGAATCCAGCTAAACCAACAGACGCTAACAAGCCAGCAAGTATTGCAGATTGCGCAACATTACTACCAGTTTTAGCAAGCTCAGGCGCAGGATTATTAGGTGCCGGCTTAGAAGGCTCTTCCGTCTCAGGCTCCGGCTCAGTGTAAGACGCAGCGCTTGGCACGAAAGTAGAAGGCGTTGCTTCATTAGGCTCTGCATCCGGCTCGAGATCGAAATCGAAATCAAAATCTGGTTCCGGCTCTGGTTCAGGCTCTGGAGCTGGAGTTGGGATTGGCGATGGAACCGAGTGGTTTTCTTGCTCAACATCAATTTCCATAGTAACTTCCGCTTCGCGACCGTACTTGTCGGTAGTGGTAAACTTTAGCTCGACTTTTGGCTTGCCGTTTACAACCTTCGGAGTGCCGGAAATCTTGCATTCAGTACCATCGCAGATTGCGTTAATGCCGTTTACAGAAGTTAAGCCTCGAGCAATTAACTTGTTAATAGTTAATGGCTCGCCGTCTACTGTAACTGTTGTGTTATTCGCATCGCCTTCAGTCATGTTTTGCAATCTGAAGTTCGTGAAAATACCCTCGCGAGCAGAACCACTAAGCTTAAACTGCATAGGAGCCATCTTCTCGAAGTTGGCTGTAATAGTGGTTTCGTACGTTGGCTGTGGCTCTGGCAGAGAAGTCTCAGGATTTACACCTACACTGCGCAAAAGCTGCTTTAAGGCTTCCAAACTAGACTTCTTGGAGCTTCGAATTATATTTGCAATAAATGGTTTACCCGCAGCTTCAGCAGCTTCAGCAAGCTCAACAATCTCAGCAAGCTTATCGCGTTCAATAGTATTATTAATCTCCAATGGATTAGTAATACTTTGCGCCAGTAAGTTACTCAATGCAACTAAAGTACTGTTATTAGATTTGCGAATCAACTCAGCTAAGTAATACTTACCATTACTTTCCGCGATTTTAGCTAATTGTTCTCTCTTCGCTTCATAAAGTCTCTCTGCATTCTCCTTTTCAGCCTCACTAAGCAGATTCTGCAATGCAGCCAAAGTGGAACTATGCGAATTACGAATAATCTTTGCCACATATGACATACCATCAACAATAGCTATATTAGCTAATACTTCACGCTCTTTACTAGTAGCTTTACGCTGATCTGCTGGAGCTGCTGGCTTTTCAATCGTCTTAGACGACCAATCCTTGAACACGTATCCCTTATCAGCAAGAACGTCCGGAATATAATCTCTTATTGCAGACTCTTTGCCATTACGCACCCAGTATGTGTGCATTGGCGACTGCATGGTTCCGCCATCGCCAGCTACATACGTTACTTTCGTGTAGTTTTCAGCAATAAATTCATATTCCTTCGTACCCTTTTCAGGCAAATCTTTATCCGCAATCACTTTTGGAAGCACACGAATATGTACATTTTTATAACGTACTTTCTTTACATTAGCCTGATCTGAATCTTCTTCAATCCTCACTCTAACAGTGGTAATACCCGGCTTAGTAATTGCTTTGTAAGTATCGTACACGCCAGCACCTTGCACGCCAACGATACTTGTCTTCGAATCAGCGCCATTCCCTCGCACAAGATCATCAGGACCAGGTATGCCGTCGCCAACGCTTAGAACAATATCCGACGCGTTCACATCGTTAATATGAGCCTGTTTTGCAACATATACGCGAGTTTCTTTTTTAGTATAATCAGGTGATGAAGCATTGAGTTCGTTGCCAGCAGCACCATAAATAGACCAGCCACCAAAGCCCTTAAGCTGAACACCTAAACCATCAACTTTATTATTAATATCGCTATAATAGTTACTACTTTCTGGATCAAAGTAGAACACCTTCGGATTGGAAGTGCCATCGGTCCACCTTCTACCAAAACCTGGTAAGAACAAATGTGGCACGTAATTATCCGGGATCTTCTCATTGGTGCCAGGCTCCAACACGTTAGCCACTTTTCTAAAGACAGCTTCGAACTTGGTGTTTTCAGTAAACGGCATCTTAGCAATTTGTTCTTTAGTGTAAAGATTATCCTTTGATGAATTCCCCGTTTCAACAGAACGTACTACACCAGCACCTGTTGTGCTAGGTGCAGATGCATACAAAGCTACCATTGGCAAAGCAGGAGCTGCAGATGAGGAGGTAGATGCAGCAGGTTTCACAGTAGGCGTAGTAGACGCAGCACTGCCCTCAACCATCCTCCAGCCAAGAAACTCGTAGTGGTAGCTCTTATCATCGTGCTTTGTGCCAGTAACTTGAGGAGCTTTTATGCCCTTAGTATAGGTTTTATACTTAATTTCTTCATCGCTAGCCTTCAAGATGTAATATTCGCTACGTCCTAAAGAAGTTCCTTCTTTTCCATCTGGAGTCTCAAACTCTACCTTAACGTAGTTTTTGTCGTTCTTTGTAACAAAATCAAACTCACCAGATTCGCCAATAACTGGTTGTTTATCAGTCTGAGTACCAGAACCAGGCTGCTGAGTACCAGGCTGTTGAGTACCAGAACCAGGCTGTTGTGTACCAGAGTGAGTATTATCAACCTTCGGCAAGCTTTCTTTATACATCAACTGATAAATCACCTTAAGGCGAGCAACGCGCTTATACTTTTTAGGTTCCACTCCGTCCTTGTAATTGACTGTAATCCTTAGAGGCACAGTGTACAAAGAAGGCTTCTTAAGCATTTCAGTCTCAAAGTCTTTTGGATCCTTACCTTCTGGCAAATCGTATTCGATTTTTACATCTTGTACAATAGTCTTTCCATCCTTCGTGACAGTTTCTGCTTCTGCCTTCAAAGCGTCAAGATTTGTCAAATACTTGTCTAACGCCGGAAGTGTGCCATGCTTATCTTGCACAGCAACCAAGTAATCAGTCTGCACTTCTGGCTCTGTCCAATCCTTTTGATCTGCCACAAACTCTTGGAATGGTTCATTGACATGCCAGCCGTCTTTCCAATTATCGTCAGTTTTAGCAACATCTTTAACTTCATCAACCTTCTTACCGTCGTTAAACATGCTGCTTCGAGACCAAGTTCCCTTAGCATTGGTTAGCTTTGCTTTAAGCCTCTCCAAAGCATTAGTAGAGTCGCTAGAGCTGTAAGGAATTTGCGAAAGATCAGTGCCCTTCTTTACGTAGAACACTTTAGGGCCGCTAGTGCCGTCATCCCACTTTCGTCCTGCAGCAGGCTTGAAGATTGCAATTACAGAATCTTCTGGAACTGTTCCGTTGTCAGACGAACTCGAGAAGTAGTCGATTCGCTTGTAAATAGCGTGATAAGTTACGCCGTTGTCTAACTTGACGTTCTTGTAGCGATCGCTTGAATTTATATCAAACGTCTGCTCTGGCTTCTTCTCCTCTGGCTTCTGCTCCTCTGGCTTCGTCGTGCCAGAAGAAGGATTGCCAGAAGAAGGCGTACCAGAAGAAGGTTCTACAACCTTAGTCGCCCAACCCTTGAACACGTAGTGGTAGTTATTATCACTGTAATCCTTGCCGAAGGCTTGCGGAACGCGGATTCTAACATCCTTACCCTTATAAACGTACGCAGTAAGCGTAGTTTCTTCGCCAGTAGAAGTATCAGCATTATCGCTATCGTGGCCAATAAGCTTGCCTTCTTTATTCTTACCAGTAAACTTAATCGGCACGTACTCGTCTTTATGCTTGCTGCCGTAGTCGCTAGTCTTAAACTTCTCCCAATCGCTTGCGTACACCAAATCCGGCAGAACGCGGTACAGCACTTCAGCTTCAGCAGTGTTATTTCCAAGCTTCACTTGCACTTTAATCTTGTGCAAGCCTGGAGTGCTGTCGAACTTTTCGCCAGTCACAAAGCTGAACTTAGCGTCACTTGGATACTTATCAGCATTCTTTATAAGATTCTTAGCTGAATTATTATCCAGATTCAAAGCATCTGTTGGCTTCAAAATCTTAGTATCTATTGCAACAGGAGCTTTTAGCTTGAATTTAACAGTGTAAACAACCTTCGGATTAGGTTGAGACTCAGAAAGAATTGGCAGACGGTCGAAACCATCAGTATATGTTTGCCCACCATATCCATCATCTATATAAATCTTAGAAGTCCATGTTTCAAACTCAAATCCAGGCTTCGCTTTTACTGTTGGAAGCGGCATCTGATATGCCTTCGTACCCTTAATTGCGTCGTACACAAGAGCAGAGCCGTCAGCTACATTGTTTCCTTGCCAGTCAACAACGCTGCCCATAGAGCCTTGACCATCAGCCACTTTGAACACATAGCGCGTGTAGCGATCTGGGCGAGCTTGGGTATCGTCCTGGCGCTTAAGCACGCGAACGTCTTTATATCTGAAGGTGATTGTTTTTTCGCCAATCTGCTTGCCATCTTTGCCAATAGCGTATTCAATATTCTGCTGCGTAGTTTCCGGCATGAAGCCTTCAATCGGCTTGTAGAATGCTACGTCATAGTTTCTATTTACAGAGCTGACTTCGCTTTCTGGAAGAAGTTCCTTGCCGGTTTGATCAACATACTTTACCCTATACTTGCGCGTATTGTACGTTTGGTAAATAAACTCGCCAGTATTCTGATCCTCGTCCTTCGAAGCTTCAAAGCTCGTGAACTGCTTATCTGGGAAGTGCGTTTCGTCGCTGTAAACTGCTTCCGCATTGTAGCGCAAATGCTCACGCAAGCCGGAAACCGTTTGAGTAGAAATGTGATCCACCATCGCGGCCTTGGCTGCAGCATCAGTAGCTTTCTTATAGTCAGCAATCGTGTACTCAGGCTTTAAGAATATATGCTTAAAAGTGCCGTTGTAGCGAGTATCCTTAACCCACACTGCATCAAGCGTTATATCTTCGACTACTTTGTTGCCAAAAGCGTACGGAAGTTTTGTGCCGTTCTTGTCAATCTCCCAGCCGTAGAAGTCGTAGCCTTTGCGAGTTGGAACCTTTATATCTTTATTTTCCTTAATAACATAGTAGTGATCGAACTCTTTTTTCTTAACTACGTCTTGTACAGTGTTGCCATTTTCATCAGTTCCAGGCATGTGGTAGTCAAGCGTTACAGTGTGCTTAATACCTTCTGGCTTACCCCACGCAGCGTAAAGCTTAATGCCGTTGACTGGCATTGTAATATCTTTGTCTTCGCCATTTATAAACCGAGTGCCAGCCTGATCAACAGCCCAGCCTTTAAACACGTAGTCTTTTGGCAAATTATCAGGGCGAACGATGGAGTAAGTTTTGCCGTTAAGCTTGAATGTGTACTTGCCGTCGAATTGCTTAGACTTGTTATCGGCATCGTCTTTAGTTACAGAAGCATCGTAAGACTTAACGGCGCCATCGTTGTAGTACAAGGCTTTGTCGTCGTCATCAGTCAATTTATCGTTGCCGCGCTTGGTCAAGCTATACTCAAACGGCAGTTTTTCTTTAGCAACATCGCTACTACCAGTACCAGCACTTATAGCCTTGCCGTCCGCATTATAAAACTGCACATCGTACGACTGGCGGCTATACTCCATCTCAAGCCAATTGTTTTTGTCAAATGGTGAAAGATTATTGTCTGAACCAAACTTAAGTTTTTCTTCAACGCCAGCGTAGTAGCGACGAAACTCAAGATGATACTTCTTTTTAAACTCGTAATATTTCTTATATGCTGGATCAGTTTTAAGTCTTTCAGCAATAGCATCATTTAAATTTTTAAGAGCAAGTCCTCCATCATCATCATCTTCGCCAGAAGTATAATCAGGGTCAGGAAAAGTGTCCTTATCTTCTTCTGGAGGATCGTCTGGAGTATCTTCACCTGTTACTTCTTCATAAAGATTATGTACTTTTGTATAGAAGTCATCAGCATCGAGATGGTCCTTAATCTTAACACCATCTTTACGATTACTGTTTTCAGGTTTAAGACCAGTTATTTTTGACTCAAAGCCTGCAATAGAAGACGGAGGAAACACATAATCATCACTGCTAGTATCATCCTTACTATAGGAATCTGTAGAAAGCTCATACTTAATATCATCGCCAGTATCGCCATTTTTTGCAGATGCAATGCTCTGTTTTTTAATGATTACCTGTATAGGATCAGCTTGACGTCGTTCAGAATTATCATGGAAATCAAGAATAAGTAGACGCTGATTATCTTTTACAGTATACTTTGGCGCACTAGCATCTGCAGGGTTGTCACTAATCTGCGGAGCCTTGCCATCTTTATACATCCAATGGAATTTTGGATCAACAAATTCTTCTTTCGTTAAACGAAATGGAGGAGTATCACGATATGCACCATGGGTACCTTCATTAACATTTCCACCAATCTTAAAACCTAATGAAGAAGTGTTACCATCATCCATAAAGTCTACTTCATCTGAATTAGGCCAAAAATCAGTAAGACTCTGCCCGTAACGAACATTTACACGGTAACCTTTATGATCAACTTTGCTAGTTACTTCATTAGAACTATTGCCATACGTGTAAGTAGACTTATTGTCTAATTTATCTGAGCAATCACCGCCACCAGCGTAGCAGTAGCTAATTATCTCACCTTTGCGGTTCTTTTTATGTATAACAGCATTATTGCCGCCCATACCATTATTACTGTTCTTAGGAGCAGCAAAAATAAGTTCGTACTCTTTGCGGTCGTAAACTAAGTTAAGAGTGTTGTTTAAGTCGTCCGCGCAAAGCTTCGATTTACTGCGTTTGCCTAAATCTGAGCGACCTGGCACAAAATCATGTTGCTCACGGTTAAGCTTTTTAGTAAGCTCCTTATTCACGTGGAAGTAGCGCGTGAATATATCTTTATAAACTCTTTCGCCCTTAGCATTTACAGTATAATTGTTCGGATCATCAGGATTCTCAGTATTGTACCCATCCAAGTTTGTTACATGCGTATCGTTCATCCAGTTGAACTTTTCAATTAAGCCGTCTGCATAACCCTTCGCCTGCGTACCCTGCAACTCTGCTCTAGTTAAGCCAAGCTCTGGGTTCTTTACATAATCAGTTTCGCTTTCGCCATTAAGCTTACTAGCATCATCAACAACGCCAGCATCATCCATCTTATCAAGCGCAACGTCGCTGTCTGTTTGCACATTCTTGCGCTCAACAAGACCAACAAAGTCGTAGTTTGCAAGCGAATCCGGATGCTCTTTATCAACCAAATCCGCCTTCTGCACCCACACGTTCACGCGGTAGTTGGTGGCCTCGTTAGCCGACCAAGCTGCGCGGAACTTAACATCGTGATCTGGCATAATGTAGTTATGCGCTTCATTAGTTACAGACCTATTAGAAGCACTTGAGCGATTAGCACTCTCCCCCGGTTCTACTATCTGCCACCCCATGAACTTATGACCACGATACGTAGGTTCTGTAACCTCAGGCACTTTCTGGCCATAATACACTTTTTGAGCAGTAACATCCGTGCCGCCAGCAGAATCGTAAGTAACTTCATAGGCCTTACGGTAGTAGCGAAGGTTCAAAACAAGCTTGTCGCTTTCATCTTCAGAATCCGAAAGCGGCGAGCTAATAAGATTGTGCTCCGGTTCGTAGCCTCGAATATACGTTGAAACAGCTGTTACATTCGAGCCAACTGTGCCAGTAATCTCCGTAACGTGAATAACTTCTTTAGTTGTTGTAACTTTGCCATTCTTGTCTTTAGTTTTATGTTCTACAACAATAGGCTTGCCAATATTAGGCGCTTCATCAAACTTATCCTTATCCTTGAGATTCTGCACCAAGTGACGCACATAGTACTTAGCTGTTTTAGGAGCGTAGTTGATGTTCAACTCGCCGTAGTACTGAATGCCGTCTTCTGCTTTTGGCTGCGTAGAGGACGAAGATTGCGGATTTGTAGACTGTGAGGTTTGCGGAGCTTGAGCGCCGTTATTTCCCCCAACAGCCGGCCTTTCCTTTACAGCGTAATCAGTAATCAGCTTCTTGCTTAAACGCAAGTAACGAACAGCATCCGCATCCGTGCCATCGTCAATAACGAACTTGCTTTTATCTCCCTCAACTTTTTTAACGTAGTACTGGTAATCACCGGAGTGATATACGGACGGGCGGTATCCAGCAGACTTTGGAAGCTCAATGTATTCGTAACTATTAACATCGTCAAGCTTATTCAACTTTTCAACGTCAATCGTAAGCTCGTACGGCTGCACAAGCTGCTTATTCGCAGCGCCACCAATCGTGTAGCGAATTTTCAAATTGTACGTAGCTTTTGGCTTTTTGTCAGTTTGTACCTGTTCGTTGGCTTTATCTGTGCTGTCTGCCGTTGGATTATCTGTATTCGGCTTAATTACCTGGCTGTTTGGATCAGTTGCTGTGTTTGTTGCACCAGCGTTTGGAGTGCCAGCGTTCGGTGTGCCAGTGGCAGGTGTAGAAGTAGGTGAAGACGTTGAGCCAGTAGTTGAAGTAGTCTCTGAAGGCGTAGCGCTTTTATCTTCACCTGTGGAACCTGTACCTACACCTGCACCTTGCGCATTATCATGCGAACCTTGTGCAGTGCCTTGTGCAGCACTGCCTGCACTTTGCCCTTGCGTACCCTGCACCTGTGCATTGTTTTGCGCACTTGGTGTTTCTGAACTTGGGTTCGCTGTAGTTCCAGCACCAGCATTAGATTCTGTACCTGTTGAAGGCGTAGAAGCAGACGGTGCAGCTGTATTGTTTGCAGGAGCCGCAGGCGCATTATTTGCAGAAGGTACACTACTCCCGTCGGAAGCACTATCACTGCCATCAGCAGACCTAGGCTTACGCACTTTTGGCGTATTTGTATCGCTTGCTGTATTCGTATTTTCTGCGTGAGTGCTTGAAGGTTGTTCGCTTGTATTCTGCTCGCTTGCAGGCTTTGCGTTTTCAGCATTTGCAGGCTGCTTATTTTCAGCTGGCTTAACTTCTACCGGTTTAACGCCACCAGCATTTGTTGGTTGCTTTGTTCCTTCTGGCTGCTTTGCTTCTTCTGGCTTAGCGGCTGGCTTTGCGTCTGCAGGTTGTGAAGTTTCTGGTTGTGCAGGTTGTTTCGCTGCAGGAGTATCAGCTGGCTTTGCAGCTGGCTTTACGTCTGCTGGCTGTGGTGTCGTAGTCGATTCTGGCTTTGCAGTCGGCTGCACAGTTGGAGTCGACTCTGGCTTTACTGCTGGCTGCGCTTGCTGCACTGGCGCAGGCGCACTTACTGCAGCACCTGCAGGATTTGCAGAAACTGAAGAATCTACTGAACTTTTCTTAATCGCAGCAGAATCATCAGCCGAATTCTTAACGGCAGTATCATCCGAATTCTTAGCAGAATCATCAGCAGAATTCTTAACGGCACTATCATCCGAATTACTACCCGCTAATCTCTCATAATAATCAGGCACAAAGGTGCTCGGAGCCGGTCCAAGATTTTCTCCAAAACTATGCCCATCGTAAGATTGCTTAGATTCATCAATCTTATTATCTTCACTATTATTAGAAGATTTTTGAGATTCTTGAGATTGATTATTTGCTTGAGATTTGCGAGAATTCTCGGCATTATTATCACTTTGCGCATTAGCTTCACGCAACTTTTGCAATTTAGCATCGCGACGAGCAAGCTCCACAAACTTCTGCGTTTGCACGCTCTTATTAATCACGCCAGCGCTCCAACGCTGCATGTTTAATTCGTCTTGATCAGGCTTACCCTTGCCCATTTTTCGCGTAACGCTAGACGCGTCGATAATATCTTTTTGGGTAGGCTGTAGCGCGGAAGCAACAACCGACGGCAGCATCATAGCTAAAGTCGAAGCAACTGCCACACCTGCAACACCAGTTCGTAAAGCACGAGAACGCTTAACGGAATGAGCCTTGCGAAGTGTTTTCTTTGGCATATCTTCATGCAAACCGCTACGATCTACCATCAATTCTCCTTAATCCATCTATCTCAAAGCAGTGCATACTACGCATAAATATTCCACCGCTCAACGCATGCATACTGTACACAAGTATAGTGTATGTGCTTTAAATAAACAAATGTCAATCGGCCTTATGCAATACAACCAACCCGTTGCATAAGCATGCATAAATATGAATCATGCACAAAATTGACATACACAGTTCGCGCGCAACATGCGGAACCGACATATTCAAGCACCTTATATATAATACACCAACGCATATACCCCCCCCCCCCACAATGAACAATAGAATTTTGTGAAAAAGGCGACAAAAAACGCCGGGAATTTTCCGGCAAATATTCCACAACAACGCCAACCAGAGACCCTGGTGCAGTACGCAATCTGCGCGAATGTCTCATTCTGCCATTCTTCAGACCTTAACGCAGAAACTCATCTGCACCAGTGTCTCAAAACAAGCTAAATGAGACACTAACGCAGAAACCATACTGCACGAAAGTCCATAGTTGGTGATTTATCGCTCGCTTGTTAGCTCGCTTACGAAACTCGCGTTGAAAGCACACTGTGCTTTCAACCTAAGCGAGTTTCCGCTCCGAGTTGCCTTCGCGCGCTACGCTCCAAGCGCTCAGGCACGTCGTCGCGCTGCACGAAAGTCCGATAATCGCCAATCGTAGGCCCTGGTGCAGTAACCGTACTGCACGAGTGTCTCAAAACCGCAGCGCTCAAGCAGGTCGTCGCGCGTGTAAAAAAATATGATACAATGTAAAAACGTGTGCTTAAGCGCAACAAATGCGCTTTAAAGCAACGATTGTTTGAAAAATCAAAAGGGGTCGATCGGTTTCGACGGCGATCTGTTCGCCGCGGGGAAGCGTGCCGAGAATGCGAAAGTCCACTCGTAAACGTCCTTTCGCAAAAGAATAAGTGCTAAATCTAATCGCACTGAGTTCGCTCTCGCTGCCTGAGCTTCGCGCCAGGATTAACCAGTGAGCAGCTGCTCCGTTCACCCACTCACGTCTTCGGGGTGGTGCTGAACGTCATTAGAAGACTTGCTTGAATTGCCGGGCTGCAGGGCAATTCAGGGACTTTTTCTGTAGATATGCTCGCCATGAATTGTCTGCGATAACATGGGGGCAGAAAAACTGCCGCACGGCCAGCAGACTACGCACGTAGAAGACCGAGGGTACGGTCACCGGACCGGGGTTCAATTCCCCGCGACTCCACGAACGCAATAACGCCACTGCTACACCATCGCCTAGCGAACCGGTGAACAGTGGCGTTTTTGTTGTAAAACTCAATGTTTCCAATGCTTCAGTCTCAAAAACTAATTAATTAACTTCATTCGATAATAAATGTGCGTGTGAACGTAACTGTTCAGCTAAACTCGCACGCGCAATCTTACCTTCAACAATATTCTGAATCCACTTATATAAAGCATTGTCAAAAGGATTCGCACTATCCTCAATATCAAGAATAATCCCATTATTGCGAAGTAAAGCTACACATGTTAATACTGTTGTACGCTTATTGGCATCAGGAAAAATATGGTCTTTAGCGAGATGCGTAGCAAAGTCAGCGATTTGGTCAAAAATATCCGTATAATTATTTCGATCAGCTGGAGAGCTATCAAAAATAATCGCAAATGAAGAATACAAAACATTTTCAACACTGCCCTGAACTTCTTGCTTAACAGTAGCAAGTCCTTGGCTTGTATCAACAATCTCTCGTTGAATAGAACATACTATCTCTGCGAAGGCAATAATCTGTTCCTCATTCCAAACAAGAGCATCATACTGGCTCATGCGTCACCAAGAATACGCAAAGTATTAGGATACTGTTTTTTTACAGCATCTACAGCACTAATAAAAGTATTTTTCTTAGCAGGATACGAAGTAACATCTGACGATTGCAAAATATTCTGTACAAGAATCGGTTTATTTTGCGACGCATCATACACATTGTGCCACGCACCGCCAGCACGATGAACATAATTTACTAAATCAAACGAATTCATCCAGGCATATTTTTCAACAACAGTATCTACAATGCGATCAGCATACTGGTTGGTTTCGTGATTAGGCGCATTGAAAATACGATTTCGCCCAAACTGCTTAAACTCGTTATAAACGCTAGGTTCTACAGGGCCATATTCCCAAGCTTGAATCTCATCCGTAAATAACGGATGCTCAGGATTATTACGCAACGATTCTACTTGTGCAAAATATACTAGTTTATTCAAAGTGAGATTGGTTAATGCTAGCTTTTTTCCATATCGCTCAATAAAAATTGATGCTATATCTAAAGCTTTCATATTTAATCTCCTTTCAAAAAACTTATTATGCATATACAAGTAAGATATATTTTACAGAATATCTTGTTAATATTACCATAAAAACACAAGATAAGGCGATATTGAGCGCATTGGTACTAAAACGTTATTCTATGAAACTCTTAGAGAAATAAGGCATTAGCGGCTATTAAATGCCAATTCCCCGCGACTCCACAAACGCAAAAACGCCGCTGCTGAAACAGTGGCGTTTTTTGTAGTAAAACCTTCAAAAGCGCTAGCAAGCACTAGCAAACGCTAGCAGAAAGCACTAGTGAAGCGGATCAATCGTCTGCTCAATCTCCTTAGCTGCTTCCGCACCAGCCTTCGGCACATCAACCTCATGCACGCCGGAAATATCATCAATAGACGCCTCCGCAACGCGCTTTTGAGCCTCCGCAACCTGGGCCGCGCTATATTCCACATATTTTCGCGGAACTACATACACTGGCCTCGAAGAATGTTGCAACAAACCCTGGCTAATCGAACCGAGCAACAAACCCGTAAAACCGCCGCGGCCGCGCGAACCAACCACAACAAGATCGTGATTCAAGCTAGCCTGAGTCAGCGCATCTACTGCAGAGCCAGGCACAACAGTGCGGTGAATTTGCAAATTCGGCAAATTCTTCAAAATTGGCTTCACGCGCTCCTCAAGATCTTCCATATAAGATCCCATAACTGCAGTGTCTCCCTCAGCACCTTGCACGCTCGGCACCGCGGAAATAACATCCAGCTCAGCATTCCAACTATCCGCCAAATTGGCGGCAATTTCCAACGCCTTAAGACCCCACTTAGATTCATCCGAACCAACAGCAACGCGAGAAATCGTATTATTCAAGTGAATTCGCTGACCGTCGTCGTCCGTGTAAGGCACAACCACAATCGGGCAGTACGCGTACGCAGGAAGCGAAGAGCTAGTCGTTCCGAGCAAACGCTCAGCCAAGCCGCCCTTACCGCGGTTGCCAATCACAATAAGCTGATAATTGCGCGAAAGCTCAACGAAAACCGACGAAGGATCGCCCGTAACAATCAAAGTAGTTGCGTCAACACCCTGCTCAAGTGCTACAGCCTTAGCTTTTGAAAGAATTTCTTGCGCATCGTGATGAGCTGCGTTATCGTCGCCAATCGCAGTATACGTGGCATCAAACGAAACCGCCGCATAGCTCGGCAAAGAATACGCGCAAACGATTTGCAATTGCAAACCGGCATGTTTTGCGTAATTTGCTGCCCACCAAACTGCCTTATAGCTCGCGTGAGAGCCATCAACTCCAACCAACACAGCCTTTTCGGGAATCATCACCAACCTCCTCATACAGGCACTCGTGGCAGCAGCGTCACTCGTGCGCAAACGTATTTACTATTGTAGCGTAATTTTAGATTGATTGCTGGTAGTTTTGCAGATTTGCGGATTTTGGGGGAAATGCCGGGAATCTTCCGACATGCGCGCAGAACGCCAACTGCACCAATGTCCGAAAATCGACCACCAAAGACCATAACGCAGAACATCATCTGCACCAATGTCGCCGCGAGCCAATCTTCCAACCCGCGCGCAGAACGCCAACTGCACCAATGTCCAAAAATCGACCACCAGAGACCATAACGCAGAACGCCAACTGCACGAATGTCGCATCAAACAAAAAAGCCGGAGAAAAACTCCGGCTAATATTCGCAAATTCGCAACAATATCAGTAGTGAATAAACTGATAGCTATAAAGCTGATTAGCTTCAAACCTACGAGAGAAAGTCCTGCCGTTGAAAGAAGAACCGGACTCAGAAGTCTCAACCGAGCCATCCGGATTAATCTTCTCAACAACCGCCACATGACCATATACCGAGCTAGAACCAGCCTGCCCAGGGCGGAAAACCATAATATCGCCAACGTGACGGGCAGAATTATCAACCCAATAACCAAGCGCACGAGCGGAATCAGCCCACATGCCACCATTACCAAAATGCGAACCAACTGGCAAACCAAGCTGATGACGGCGCAAATACACCCACCAAGTGCACTGGCTAAACTCGTAAGCATTGCCAATATCGCCGGTTCCATGATTTGGATTAAAGTTCTTAGGCAACACGTCAGCGTCTTTATCCATCAACAATGCAACTTGAGGATTATCCGCAGCAGAACGCGACATTTCCGAAATATTAAAGCTTGAGCCAGCGCCAAGATTCCACGAATCCGACTGCGAAGACGTTGTAGAAGCAGTGCCCGGCTGATTAACAGCATCGCCATACGCATTAGCTTTCGCCGAACCAGCATGCACATCGTTTTCCAACTCGTTTACAGCATTGTCGATTACAGCCATAGAGTTAAGCGGCTCACGCTGAGTAGAACGAGACACCTCAACGTTGGAATCATCCACAGTAGACATGGCATTCGCAACTTCAGCAGCGCGCGAATCCAAGCTATTAACTTTAGCAAGCGACATGGTCGTAGCAACAGCACCAACCATTGCAACCAACGAAGCGGAGAAAACCAAGCGACGACGACGATCATTAGCAAGCCTCGACAAGCGAAGTTCGCGCCTAGTTTGCGGAATAAGCTCTTGCAAACGCTGCGAAACTGCCTCTGGAATCTCTACAACAGCACCATTGCTTGCAGAAATAGCAGCTAAACGCTCGCCAGCTAAAGAATTTTGTGCGCTAACTTGTGCGCTAACTTGTGCATTACTTTGCGAAACCGCACGAACACCATGCGCGCCATGTGCGCCATGTGCACCACGTTTCGCTACAAACAACGAAAGCGGCGAATCATTACGCCCCTTTGATTTTGTAGCACCATGTGCAGCATGTCTCATACGAATCACTTTCTAACGATTTCGAATTACGTACCACGGCAACAAGCAACATCGTTACGTTTGCCGAATTACTTTATTAAGGGTACAACGTGGCGCGGATGTTGGAAACGCAGACATCTTCAAATAAGCAATTTTGTGTTTGAACTTCAGTAAGTTTTGTGCTTGAATTTCAGTCAGTTTTGTGCTTGAACTTCAGTAAGTTTTGTGTTTAGACTTCAGTCAGTTGTATGGTTAGAAATATGAAGTTTGCACCTATAGTTAATCCAGATGCGCGTAAGCCTGCACCGAAGCCGCTTCGCGTTGATTTGCGAAAGATTTTTGCTATAGGTACAGTTGCGTGGCTTGTTGCAACATTAATTGCGACTATTATTGCGTTTTTGCATATTACTACGTGGTTTCCTGCGCTAATTTGCGCAAGCGGTGCGACTATTGGCGTTCTGCTTTTAATTTGGGAGCATTTTGATCGGTGGGATTATCGCCGATTAGGTAAGTAAATTAGGCTGATTAAGCAGATTAAGCAGAAGGCTGATTAGCAGAAGGCTGATTAGGTAAATTAGGCAGCGCAAAACTTACCGTCGTCCCCTGCCCCGGCCTACTCCAAAGTGTTATATTTCCGCGATGCGTAAGCGCCACATGCTTAGCAATCGCAAGACCCAAGCCGACGCCATCCTGACTTTTAGTATTCTGATTATTCGCACGATAAAATCGCTCGAAAATTCGCGACTGATCTTTTATATCAATTCCAACGCCGCGATCCACCACGCGAATTACAACGTACTGGCCGTCAGCAGAAAGCGCAGCAGATACTGAAACCGTAGAATTTTTTGGCGAATACGTAATCGCATTTTCAACCAACTTGCGAATTGCAGCTTGAATCTGCTCAGCTTCTCCGCGCACACGCAAGGACGAATCAGCCTTAAAAATAATGCGCACGAAAGAATCTTGTGCAAATGAAGAAACTTGCTTTTGAACGAAATCAAGCAAATTCGCAATAGAAAGCACTTTCGCAGACGAAATATCGATTGGATTTTGCGCGCGAACAAGCCAAAGTAAATCTTCAAGCATATGCTCAAGTTTTTTAGAAGATTTATTTGCGATTTGCGCGATTTCCTTAATTTTTTCTGCCGATACTTGATTATCTTGTAAAATATTCGTAAGTTGCGTCAAGCTGCGAGTTGAGCTTATTAGCTGCTCCGAAACGTTGGAAATAAAGTCGTCGCGAGTTTGCGCAAAACGGCGCGCGGCGCTCGTGTCCTCAATAATCACCACAACCATTCCGCGCCCAACGCTGCCAACCGTAGCAGTAAGCCAATTTGGTCTAGAAACAGTAGTTGATTCTTGAGATTCCTCATCCGCCGCCGCATAGCGCTTAGGCGTGGACGTGACCAAGGAAAAGCGCTCGAATCCGCCGGAAGCGCGCACGGAATTAACAGCTTTAATTACGCGAGGCTGGCACAGAGAATCGTCACTAACAATGCCCAGCAAATAAGCTTCAGAACTTGCGCGAATTACGTCATTTTCGCCATCGATTACGACGGTTGGCATATTAAGCATGGCCAAAACTTGTGAAGCATCGTCGCTTACGTCGTCACTTGCGTCGTAATTTGCGTCGTAATTTGCATCGTCGCGCAAGTCGTCATTTTCGTAATTTGCGTCATTTTTCGAATTGTAACGAGAGACGTAACGAGAGCCGTAACGAGAGCCGTAACGAGAGCCGCGAATCCTATTAAACGCGCGCAACAAAAAGCGCCAAACCGGCGAAAACCAATCCAGCGAAAGCACAATAAGCGCAATCACAACGCATAGCGCAAGCACGCCGAACGCTATAAACACAACCACAGAATAGTCTTGAGGCATACTCTTATATTCTCATATTTCTTGAGATTTAGTAAATTTTTACTGAGATTCCGACATTTTCTTTACAACGCTGTAAAGTAACTGTCGATATTTTCTACACAGATCCAAGATGATGCTGAGTTGCGTGCTCAGTTGCGTCGGAGATGTCGCCGTCAAACTCACCAGCATCCGCAGCATCAACTAGCGCGAGCGCAGCATCCGCAACATCTGGCCGCAACGCGTCAAGCCAGTGAATGCGCGCATCTCGCCCAAACCAGCCCATCTGCTTGCGCGCAAGTCGCCGCGTTTTTTGCGCAATATCCTCAAAAGCCTCGTCCTCGCTCCAAACGCCATCTAAATAATCCATAATCTGCTGGTAGCCGAGCGCACGAGCCGCCGTAACCCCCAAACGCCCGCGAATTGCGCGCACTTCGTCCACAAAACCCTGCTCACGCATCAACTGCGTACGCAAATTCACGCGCTTATCCAAATCATCGCGACGCAAATCCAAACCAATTTGCACGCAATCAATCACATAGTTATAGCGCGGAAGCGTTGCGGAATAAGGCTTTCCGGTAAGCTCAATCACTTCAAGCGCGCGAATTGTGCGGCGAGGATTGCGCGCATCCATATGAGCCGCCGCAACCGGATCCTTCCTCTGCAACTCCGCAAAAAGCGCGCCCGCACCCTCCTTGCGCTCGCGCTCCTCCAAAGCCGCGCGAACAGACTCATCCGTGCCAGGAAAAGTAATATCATCCACGGCAGCGCGCGCGTACAATCCCGAACCGCCAACTAAAATCGGCCTCACACCGCGCGATTGCAGCTCACGAATGCACTTTCGCGCAAGATCTTGAAAACGCGCGACGGTCATTGTTTCTTCCGGATCGATAATATCGAGCAAATGATGCGGCACTTCCGCCTGCTCCTGAGCGCTCGCCTTCGCCGTACCAATATCCATATGACGGTACATTTGGTACGCGTCTGCGTTGATGATTTCCGCGCGAACGCCGCGTTCAGCTAGTTTTTTCGCCAGCGCAATGCCAAGACTTGTTTTGCCGGAAGCTGTAGGGCCCACGATTGAAATCACTTTCGGTACGTGATTCTGCTTATTTTCCGCCACGTCACGCTCCTTCAACACGGCACGCTTTCAATGAATATTTATCTAAATATTATAGTTTACGTTACTATTTGTTTGGTGTTGCGCGAGTTTTGGGGGATTTCTCTCCTCGCAAGTTCCCGTCCTTCGTCGCTTTGGCTGTTAAAGGTTTTACTGTCTGCTTTGTTCTTTAAAGAACGTTGCTTCCTCAGTCCTCTTTTATTGCTCGTAGAGAAATCCCCCAAACTCTGCGTGTTTAATCTTTAATAACCGTGCCTTATCGCAGAGATTTTTCGATTTTTCTTCTTCGCTCGGCTTGTCAGCAGCCTTCGGCTCTGACGTCCGCCTTCGTTCAGTGCGAAAAATCTCAAATCTCTACCACACTAACATCCACACGACTGAATAACGCACAATTAAGATGTAAAAGAAGCTATAATCCCAAGTCCGCTGAAACGATTCTCACGCTTTGCTATTTGGGGCTTCTTCAGCTCGAGGAGCGCCGTTAATATCGCGGTGAATGCCCTGCATCTGCGCCTCAATATTTTGCAAACTGCGCGCGCAATCAAGCAAAGTCTGCGAATGCTCAGCCAACTTAGCATCCGGCAAACCGGCTTTATAGCGTAAAGCATGCTCCAAGCTAGCCCAATAATCCATTGCAATTGTGCGGAATTGCACCTCAACCGGCGTGTAATGCGCGCCCGACGATAAGAACACAGGCACTGCGTAAATCACGTGCAAACTGCGGTATCCATTTGGCTTAGGATTTTTAATATAATCCTTTACTTGCAGCACCTGAATGTCGGTTTGCTTAGAAAGGTACTGCGCTACGGAATACACGTCGTCGCAATAATTGCATATGACGCGAATGCCGGCGACGTCGAAAAGATTGTCGCGTATGGAGCGCGTAGAAATATCGAGGTGGCGTCGCTGCAACTTTTCAAAAATCGAGTGCACTGACTTAAGGCGGCGCTCCATGTGGTGAATTGGGTCGTGTGAGAAGCGCACTTGGAACTCGCTGTCGAGAATCTCAAGCTTTGTGCTGATTTCGTACATTGCGCCTTCGTACACTTGCATCATGTTTACGAATTCGTCGATTTGATCTTCCGGCAGCATTGGGGAGTTGGATTTGCCGCAGTTTGGGCAATTATGCGGAATGTGCTCGTGCTGCTCGTGCGTATTTGTATTAGTATTATTTTCTGCGCCCTGCTCACTAATTGCTTCGTTGCTATGAAGGCGGGCATACAATTCTGCTGCGTTTACGCGATTATGACGATCAAGTATCACGTTTTTCTATAATACTCTAGAAACTGCTAAACTGTAAAAGAACCTATGGTCTATTTGTGCAAATGTACTAAATTGCGTTACATTTTTTAGCATTTTTTAAGATGCGTCATTTAGAATGTTATGAGAACGTTGTCTTGACAGCGTTTTATTTCATGGCTGTTAAGGAGAAATTATGACAAACTTTACTCAAGATTATTACGGGAACAGCGCTCCCGAAGTAATCGACACTAATGCCACGTATGCTTTTGAAGAAGCAAAAAGAGTTTCTGTAGGCCGCACTTATGGCGAAATGACGCTTGGTCTTATTGTTACTGCTCTCGTGGCAATGATGACTCAAACTGGTAATTTATTCTTGAACTTTATGCTTGCAACTCGCGGCTGGGGCTGGCTTTTGCTAATCGGCGCGCAAGTTATCATATCTATTTTTATGGGCACTCGCATTATGAAGATGAGCGCTACTACTGCGCGCGTTCTGTTTTACGTTTATTCTGCTCTGACCGGTTTTACCATGAGCACTATTTTTATGGCGTTTAGCTTAGGTTCTATCGCTATCGTATTTGCGTTAACTGCAGGATTCTTCCTTTGCTTGACTATGCTTGCGCTTACTACAAAAAAGGATTTGCTTAAAGCAGGCCCTATTCTTATGGTTGCGCTTGTTGTGTTGGTTATTACGCAAGTTATTTTGATGTTCGTTGCTCCTGGTGCAGGAGTGTTGCGAATTGTTGCTGCTATTGGAGTTCTTATTTTTGCTGGTCTTACTGCTTATGATGCGCAAGCAACTCGCTCGCTTCTTGATCAGTACGCAAATCAGCCGGAAATGGTAAAGAAGCTTTCTATTTTCTGCGCTTTCCAGCTTTATTTGGACTTCATTAATATGTTCATTTACTTGCTAGAATTGCTTGGAAATAATAGAGACTAGCTTACTGAATATCTAACTAAATAACTAACTAAATAACTAACTAACCCTGCTGGATTCATTCGGCAGGGTTTTTTATGCGCTCAAGCATGTCGTCAGCGCACAAATGGAGCGTAGAGCGAGGGTTAACCCTCCAAACATGAGATAAACTCCCGGCGAATATAGTTAAAAGCAGAAAACAGAGACACGCGCGCAGAACGCAAACTGCACTAATGTCCGATAATAGACCACCAGAGGCCCTAACGCAGTACGCTAACTGCACGAAAGTCGAATTACTCTGTCCTTCAGGCCCTAACGCAGTACGCCAACTGCACCAGTGTCGCAAAACAAGCTAAATGAGACACTAACGCAGAAACCATACTGCACGAAAGTCCCATAATCGCCAACAATAGACCCTGGTGCAGTACGCTAACTGCACTAATGTCCGATAATAGACCACCAGAGGCCCTAACGCAGTACGCTAACTGCACGAATGTCGAATTACACTGTCCTTCAGACACTAACGCAGTACGCTAACTGCACTAATGTCCGATAATAGACCACCAGAGGCCCTAACGCAGTACGCTAACTGCACCAGTGTCTCAAAACAAGCGAAATGAGACACTCGCGCAGAAACCATACTGCACGAAAGTCCCATAATCGCCAATCAGAGGCCCTGGTGCAGTACGCAATCTGCACGAAGGTCGCATAACCGCAGCACTCAAGCAGGTCGTCAGCGCGCACCAGTCACAACCTAGTTTCTAAAGCGCGCCACACTAATCTGCCCTGCCTTCGTCTTTATTGACGAAGGCAGACCTCGCTTGCGTTGAAAGCACACCGTGCTTTCAACCCTTAGCAAGCTCGGCGCTCCGAGTTGCTTTCGCGCGCTAAATCGCAGCGCTCAAGCAGGTCGTCGCGCACGTTTGGAGCGCTAACCACGCTGATTCGCTCCAAACGTGAGAAAAGTTGCGCGCGTTTGGAGCGCTAACCACGCTGATTCGCTCCAAACGCGAGACAAATTTCCCACATTTGGAGCGCTCATGAATACAACAAAAGACCCCACAAGTTTCCTCGCGGGGTCTTTGTTAAGCCTTAGCTAATACTTTCAGTTAAGAAAATACTAGGCAAGAATCTTGGTCACACGACCGGAACCAACGGTACGGCCACCTTCACGAACTGCGAAGGTCAAGCCCTCTTCCATTGCGATGGCCTGGATCAACTCAACAGTGAATGTTGCGTGATCGCCTGGCTGAACCATCTCAACGCCGTCTGGCAAGGTGATAACGCCGGTGACGTCGGTGGTGCGGAAGTAGAACTGTGGGCGGTAGTTGGAGAAGAACGGCGAGTGACGGCCACCTTCGTCCTTGGTCAAGACGTAAACTTCGCCTTCGAACTTGGTGTGTGGGGTCACAGAACCTGGAGCAGCCACAACCTGGCCACGCTCAACGTCGGTACGGGTGATACCACGGAGAAGAAGACCAGTGTTATCGCCAGCTTCGGCCTCATCCATCTGCTTGTGGAAGGTCTCGATGGAGGTAACGGTGGTGGTCTGGGTGTCACGCAAACCAACGATCTCAACTGGAGTGTTGATTGGGAGCTTACCACGCTCAACACGACCGGTAACAACGGTACCACGACCGGAGATGGTGAACACATCCTCGATTGGCATCAAGAATGGCTTGTCAAGATCGTGAACTGGGGTTGGGATGTACTCGTCAACAGCCTTCATGAGTTCCTTGACGGTCTCTACCCACTTGTCGTGATCTGGAGCGTCATCGTGCAAAGCACCGTAAGCAGAGGTGCGGACGACTGGGCAGCCGCGATCGAAGCCGTTTTCTTCGAGGAGGTCACGGACCTCTTCTTCAACGAGGTCAATAAGCTCTGGGTCATCAACCATATCGCACTTGTTCAAAGCGACGAGGATCTTCGGGACACCGACCTGCTTTGCGAGCAAAACGTGCTCACGGGTCTGAGCCATAGGACCATCGGTAGCAGCAACCACGAGGATTGCGCCATCCATCTGAGCAGCACCGGTGATCATGTTCTTAACGTAATCAGCGTGGCCTGGAGCGTCCACGTGAGCGTAGTGACGCTCAGCGGTCTGATACTCGATGTGTGCGATGTTGATGGTAATACCGCGTTCCTTCTCTTCTGGAGCGGCATCAATCTGATCGAAGTCATACTGAGGGTTCAGATCAGGATATTCGCTGTGCAGCACCTTAGAAATAGCCGCGGTCAAGGTAGTCTTACCGTGATCGACGTGGCCAATGGTACCAATGTTAACATGCGGCTTAGTACGCTCGTACTTTTCCTTTGCCATGTGTTTGTCCTCCTGGACGTCTCGTAGTTTGCCTCGCACATTTGTGAGAGGTCTTTCGCTACATATTACTGGGTTTCTGGGTTAGGTGCCACTTCGGTGCCAGAACCCAGTCAACGTAGGAAATTCTAGCGTTGACCGGGGACAGAAAACACCGAAGTAGCGTGCGCTTTATTCGCCGCGCTGAGCCTTAATAATCTCGTCCGAAACGGCCTTCGGGACCTCTGCGTAAGAGTCCATCTGCATGGTGAACATTGCGCGGCCCTGAGTCTTGGAACGAAGATCGCCAATGTAGCCGAACATTTCGCTCAGCGGCACCTTGGCGTCGATGACCTTCACGCCGGTTGCATCAGTCATAGACTGAATGTTACCGCGGCGAGAGTTCAAATCGCCCATGACATCGCCCATGTACTCTTCTGGAGTACGGACTTCGACTGCCATAATTGGTTCGAGAATTACCGGATTAGCCTTTGGAGCAGCTTCCTTGAAGCACATGGAACCTGCAATCTTGAAGGCCATTTCCGAAGAATCGACATCGTGAGTCTGACCGTCGGTGACGGTTGCCTTTACGCCCACAACTGGGAAGCCAGCCAACACGCCGGATTCCATAGCTTCCTGCACACCTGCGTCGATGGAAGGAATGAATTCCTTGGTGATGTGGCCGCCGGTAACTTCGTTGAAGAACTGGTAGGTTTCGCCAGATTCGGTATCGAGAGGCTCGAAGTTCATCAAAACCTTTGCGAACTGACCAGAACCACCGGTCTGCTTCTTGTGAGTGTATTCCTGGTTCATAACAGCCTTACGAATGGTTTCGCGGTAAGCAACCTGTGGCTTACCAACATTCGCTTCGACCTTGAACTCACGGCGCATACGATCAACGATAATGTCAAGCTGAAGCTCGCCCATACCGGAAATCAAAGTCTGACCGGATTCTTCATCAGTCTTAACCTGGAATGTAGGATCCTCGTCAGAAAGCTTAGCCAAAGCCAAGCTCATCTTTTCCTGATCAGCCTTCGTCTTTGGCTCCACAGCCACCTCGATAACAGGATCTGGGAAGGTCATGGATTCCAAGGAGATTGGGTTCTTTTCGTCGCACAAGGTATCACCAGTGCTGACGTTCTTCAAACCAACGAAGGTGTAGATGTTGCCGGCTTCTGCGGAATCTACAGGATTTTCCTTATCAGCGTGCATCTGGAAGATCTTACCAACGCGTTCCTTCTTGGACTTCGTGGAATCGTACACAGAATCGCCTGGCTTAACTTCGCCAGAGTAAACGCGCACGAACACGAGCTTGCCGTAGAACGGATGGGTGGAAATCTTGAAGACCAATGCTGCGAATGGATCGGTGTTCACTGGCTTACGGTCGATTTCAACGGATTCGTCGCCTGGCTTGAAGCCCTTAATGGATGGAACATCCTCTGGGCTTGGAAGGAAGTCAACAACGGCATCCAGCATTGGCTGAACACCCTTATCCTTGAATGCAGAACCGCAAGTTACTGGGAAGGCCTTACGTTCGATTGTAAGCTTACGAATACCAGCGCGCATTTCTTCTTCAGTAAGTTCGCCGGATTCGAGATACTTCTCAACCAATTCGTCATCGGCTTCAGCAACCTGATCCATAAGCTCGGCACGATACTGCTCGGCACGCTCTTGCAAATCTGCAGGAATGTCGACGGTGTCATAGTGAGCACCCATATCGTCCTTAACGTCATTCCAGACGTAAGCCTTCATACGAATCAAGTCAACAACACCAAGGAAGTCGTTTTCAGCACCGATTGGAAGCTGAATAACGAGTGGGGTTGCGCCGAGCTTCTCTTTGATGGTCTTGACGGAGTAGTAGAAATCAGCGCCAAGCTTATCCATCTTGTTAATGAAGCAAATACGTGGAACGCTATACTTATCTGCCTGACGCCACACGGTTTCAGACTGAGGCTCCACGCCTTCCTTACCGTCGAAGACTGCAACAGCACCATCGAGAACACGAAGGGAACGCTCCACCTCAGCGGTGAAGTCCACGTGGCCTGGGGTATCGATGATGTTGATCTGGTAACGGTCATCAACGTCATGAGTTTGACGCTTCCAGAAGCAGGTGGTTGCAGCAGACTGAATAGTAATACCGCGTTCCTGCTCCTGAGCCATGAAGTCCATTGTAGAAGCGCCATCATGGGTTTCACCGATCTTGTAATTCTTACCAGTGTAGTAAAGAATACGTTCGGTGGTAGTAGTCTTACCAGCATCGATGTGTGCCATGATGCCGATATTACGAACCATATTCAGGTCGTTAAGCACATCTTGTGCCATATTCTTATCCTTAGCTCTTTAAGATACCGATTATCTTGTGGATTACCAGCGATAGTGAGCAAAAGCCTTGTTTGCTTCTGCCATCTTGTGGGTATCCTCGCGGCGCTTCACAGAAGCACCCAAGCCATTGGAGGCATCGAGAATTTCGTTGGCCAAACGCTCAGCCATAGTCTTCTCACGACGAACGCGGGAGAAGTCAGTAAGCCAGCGGAGGGAAAGAGTGTTTGCACGAGCAGGCTTAACTTCGACTGGCACCTGGTAGGTTGCACCACCGACGCGGCGGGAACGAACCTCAAGGCTTGGACGAATGTTATCAAGAGCGCGCTTCAAAACAGAAACTGGCTCCTGCTCGGTCTTTGCCTTCACCTGCTCAAGAGCGGTGTAGACGATGTTTTCTGCGATGGACTTCTTACCATCGAGAAGAATTTTATTAATCAACTGAGCCACGACGGTCGAGCCGTAGATTGGATCAGGAAGCAGCTGATGCTTTTTTGCAGGTCCTTTACGTGACATGTTTTACTTCGCCTTCTTTGCTCCATACAGGGAACGACCCTGCTTGCGGTCCTTGACACCCTGGGTATCGAGCGCACCACGCACGATGTGATAACGAACACCTGGGAGATCCTTCACACGGCCACCACGCACGAGCACAATGGAGTGCTCCTGCAAGTTATGACCTTCGCCTGGAATGTAGGCGGTTACTTCAATACCAGAGCTGAGGCGCACACGAGCAACCTTACGAAGCGCGGAATTTGGCTTCTTAGGAGTGGTGGTGTACACACGGGTGCACACGCCACGACGCAGCGGGCTACCCTTCAAGGCCAAAGTCTTTGACTTTTTCGGCTTGGCCTGACGTCCCTTACGGACGAGTTGTTCAATCGTAGGCAACTTAAGTTCTCCGATTCATTGATAACTTCTTTTAGGTGAAAACCGCCACACTGCAGCACACCTTAACGCATGAATCGGTTAAAGAGTAAAAGCCACAGTCCACCGGCCCGATGGCCCTAGTATTTCAAGCCACGCATTACTGCGCGCTATCTTCAATACTTGGGATATCCCAACAAGCACGCCTATTACATAAGGCACGCCGTTGGCACACACGAATTACTATTATACACCAACTCTTGACAATGCGATTTTCTGTTTTACTTACGTTATTTTCTTACGTTATTTTCTTACTTTATTTTCTTACTTACTTAAGAATCGGCCTAACTGGAGACGACACATCCAGCTGTTTCTTATCTCCCATTTTGCTAGGGTCGTCAATAATTTTAGCCACAATCGCCTTTTTTAATTCAAGCTGTGAAGAATTGCCCCAAATAATAGTTCGCTTTATATCCCCAAGCTCAGTTTCCACAGAATCTTGCGTTTTTGCGCTAACTTTAGTAACGCGCGCACGCATTGATTCAGGCAGCGAACTTACTATTTTTACAGCTTCAAGAACGGCGCGATTATTAAAAATTTTCGCCCCATTAGCCACTTCAATCACAGGTATGCCCTTAATAGAAACATTCGCTACAGCGTTTAAAACTCGACCCTTTGCGTCTACTGCAGTAAGTTTGCTGCTATCTTTTGTTTTTAACATTGCAGCAGGGCGTTGTGCGCGAATAACAATATTCAATCCGTGAGGAAAATCTTTAGTAACTTTTGCTTCCGTAACACCAGGAATATCGTTTAGTTGCCCAATTACTTCTTGAGAAGATACTAAAAATAGAGATTTATTTACTTGCGTTGAAGCAATTAAGTAAATTCTTTGCTTACTCACCCACTCGTTAGATCCAGAAATACTAATATTGCTAGATTTTAAAAGAAATATTGGCGAGAAAAATAGTAGCCACGCTGTAGCAGACGCAACAATTGCAACAAGCAGAACAATTAAAAGTCTTTTAAGCGTGAATTGCAAATAAGCAGATTTACGTTCCTTTAAGCGCTCGCGGAAATTCGCCATACGCGGTCGAGCCATCATTCCAAGAGATCCGGATGTTTGGCTTAAAGTTTTCTTTACAAAATCTAGCTTTGGAAGAAGCCTAGCATCCACAAAACTGCCTTGATTGTGCTTTTCTTTATTGCTTACAACGCGCATTTCATCAGTTCGCTGATTAATTATATTGTTTTGTTCGCGCTGTGATTTTTTAATAGAAAAAATTGACCTAGGCTTAGTTAAATGATTTTTAATTACGCGCGTTTTAGCAACGCGAGTTTTAATTACTCGAGTTTTAGAAATACTAGGTTTAGAAATACTAGATTTAGCAATACTAGGTTTAGAAATACTAGATTTATCGACTACAGATTTACTAGAATTCTGCTTGATTGTGTGAGATTTAGCAGTGCGCGGCTTAGTTATATAAGATTTACTAATACGAGATTTAGTAATACGCGATTTAACAGCTCTTGCTAAATTAAGGCTTGAAACGGTACGCGGATGCGGCTTATTTGCAGCACTGTCATCTGACTCGCTTGGCTTTACGCTACCCATACCGTTACCTTTCAAAAACTTTAATCTCTTAAATTAAGCCGACTTTAGCAAATAAGATTACAATGCACCTAGCATAACAGACGTCATAGCAGTAATACTTCCTGCACCAACAGTAAGAAGCACATCTCCAGATTTTGCGCGATTAGCTAACTTCAGCGCAGCTTCACGCATATCGTCAACCGCTTCCATCGGCACGCTAATTTCCTGATTTTTAGCAGCTTCAACGATTGTAGACGCATGAATATTCGCAAAATCTTCCTGCTTTTCTCGAGCAGGGAAAATGCCTGTAACAATCACATCGTCCGCTAAAGCCAAAGCCTTCGCAAACTCCTTCGCAAAAGCGCGAGTGCGAGAGAATAAATGCGGTTGGAATAGCACACGAAGAGAAGCATCAGGGTAACGCCTTCTTGCAGCACGCAAAAGCGCCTCAATTTCTGTTGGGTGATGCGCATAATCATCCACAACCGTAACGCCATTAACGCATCCGCGAATATCAAAACGACGCGAGGCTCCCCTAAAACTTTTAGCACCGCGCGCAGCATCTTCCGGACTCATTCCAAGCAATACTGCGGCAATAATCGCCGCGGAAGCATTCAACGCATTATGCAATCCTGGAATAAGCAAGCTGACTTTTACGACGCAAGAATCCTCACTTTTCACAATATTTTTTGGCAAAACAAGCGTAAATTCTTCCATACCGCTAAAAGCTTGCTCGCTTTCATGCTCAATTGCAGCAAACATTGCTAGCTTTTGCACGCGCTCGCTTACTGAAAGCTTCCAAGTATCCGCGCTACCGTAAGCTACAGTAGAACGCAAAGAATCATCCGACATTGCTTCAAGCACTTGGCGAGCGCCATCATCGTTTGCGCATATTATTACGTTTTTAATTGCGTGACTTACGTGTTCAACAAAAGCTTCTCGATATTTTTCGCCAGATCCGTAATGATCTAAGTGATCCGCTTCTGCATTTGTTACGATTGCTACTTCTGGATGGTATTTTTCAAAACTTCCGTCCGATTCGTCTGCTTCGGCAACCATAACGCTTCCATTTCCTGCGTGGCCGCCGTCTATTACGCTGCCGTCTGCTGCTTGAATTGATCCGCCTATAGCATAGCTTGCATCCGCAAGTTCTCCAGTGCCAGAAACGTTTAATATGTGAGCTAGAAGTGAGCTAGTTGTGGTTTTTCCATGCGCTCCGGCAACAGTTACGCCGCGTTTTGAAGAAAGCAGTAAAGCGAGAATATCGCTTCTGTGCACAAGTTTTACGCGCAGCTTTTGTGCTTCTACAATTTCGGGATTGCTTGGTTTAATTGCGCTTGAATATACGAGCACGTCCGCGTTCATAACGTGAGAAGCGTTCTGACCAATTTTTACTTCAACACCTAATTCTTCCAAGCGTTGAGTGTGATCATTTTCTTCTTTATCGCATCCGCTAACTTTTACGCCTTCTTCGTGAAGCATTTCCGCAAGCACGCTCATACCGGCACCACCTATGCCAATAAAATGAACTCGCCCAAGCGAAGAAAGGCTTTGCGAATTGCTAAATGCTGCTTTTACAGGATTTAAGTCAATATTTTCCGAGTCAATATTTTCACATAATGGATTCATGCTATTTACGCTATTCATGCTATTTACGCTTGTCATCATTTCCGCTTTCTTTTGCGATTTCAAGAATACGCTTTGCCATAACGTCTGCAGCGTTGCGAATACCGTATTTCCAAGCGTTTTCACGCATATTTTGTAAGCGTTTCGCATCTTTCAATAATGCTAAACCTTCGCTTCGCAACCATTCTTCATTAAAATCGGCATCGTTTACTATTACTGCTCCCCCAGCTTTCGCCACAGGCTCCGCATTAAAACGCTGCTCGCCGTTGCCAATAGGAAGCGGCACGTAAACTGCTGGCAAGCCAAGAGCGGAAATTTCTGCAACCGTTCCAGCTCCCGACCTGCAAATAACTAAATCTGCACAAGCAAAAGCCCAGTCGATTCTTTCCAAATATTCCGCAATATGATAATCGCCTTTTCCAGCATTTTCAGGATTAATATCGTTTATTTGAGCTTCCCCAGCTTGATTTGCAACAATATTTCGCACTTCTTTAGATTTTGCGCGACCAGTTAAGTGAATTATTTGCGCGTATTCAAGTAAGTCTTTAGAAGCTTTAGCAACAGATAAATTAATACTTTTAGCGCCTAAAGATCCGCCAGTAACAAGCAATATTGGTTTAAGTGGATCTAGTCCCAGATTGCGAGCGCCTTCAGTGCGTGCAAGATCCGGATTTTCTTCTATTTTTTTGCATAATTTTGCAATTGTTGGCCTTAATGGTAAGCCAACGCGTTTAGTTATAGCACCTTTTTTAGCGCGCAAACCTGTATTTTCGTAAGCACTGCCTATTTCTGTAGCCCAGCGAGCACCAAGTTTATTGGCCATTCCAGCTTTTGCATTCTGTTCGTGAATAATAATTTTAATATGCTTAGAATGCGCTTCTGAATACACAGGCGCAGAAGCGTAACCGCCGAAGCCTACAACAATATCTGCTTTTCGCTTTTTTAGAATATTTGCGACTTTGCGTTTTTCACGCATCCAGCGAATTGGGAATTTAAGAGCATTGAGATTTGGTTTTCGCGGAAACGGCACTTTTTCAATAGTGTCAAGTTCGTATCCTGCTTGAGGAACAAGATTTTTTTCTAATCCTACTGCCGTTCCAATAACGCTAATATGCGCGCTAGAGTCGTAATTTTTAATCGCGTCTGCAACTGATAGCAACGGATTAACGTGTCCTGCAGTTCCCCCACCTGCAAGCACAATATGCACTTCTTTTTTATTCGTATTTTCAGGATTCATCATTGTCACCTTGTTATTTTGATACTTTTAGCTGAGGATTGGCACGCATAAGACCATCAGCTACACCAATTGCAATTAAACACATAACAAGCGAAGAACCGCCAGCAGACACGAATGGCATAGGAACTCCCATAACCGGCAATATTTGCACAACTACGAGAATATTAACTAAGCCTTGCCCAACAATCCAAGTTGCAATACACATTAGCGTAATAGAAATGAATTTTGATTCCGCTTGTAATGCTGAAGAAAGTATGCACCATCCGATTACTATGTATAGCAAAATTACGGCAGACGCAACTAAGAATCCCATTTCTTCGCCAATAATTGCAAAAATAAAATCGTTATGTGCGTAAGGTAAATAATTCCACTTTTCGCGAGAGTTACCAATACCAACGCCTAATAATCCGCCTGAAGCCATTGCGTATTGAGCGTGAATTGCTTGGAAGCACACGCCTTTTGCAGATTTTGCGTCGCAGCCTTGCAAAGTTGCAAGAATACGTCTCATGCGGTTATGGCTTGTTAATACGAGTAATCCAACCATCAAAACAGCAACAAAAATGCTTAAAATAAGCCATTTAGTAGGAAATCCTCCTAAATAAAATGCTATAAGCGCAATCAAAATAATAATTAAAGCGGTACCAAGATCCTTACCGGCAATAACTAGAAGAAGCGAAATACCAAGACCCGATACTGCAGGAATATAGGCTCGCATTTGCACACGCTCATACGCTTGTTTTGCTGCAAGAAGCGCTATTGGTAGCCAAATACACATCGCAAGTTTAGTAATTTCTGCAGGCTGCAATGTTATAGGTCCGAAAGCAATCCAACCTGCGTTACCGTTTACTTCTCGTCTTAAGCCTGGCACAAACGTGAAGAACTGCGCAATTGCTGCAACAGCATAAATAGCAACTATATATTTGCGATAGTAGTTAATTGGCACTCTGGAAGCAAAAATATAGCCTATTAAGCCCAAAACACAGTAAATTGTTTGGTTTACGCCCTGACCCCATGGAGCTACACCGTAAGTAATCATTGTTACGGACGAGCTAGAAAATACCATAAATAAGCCAAATATTGACAATATGACTACTGATATTCTTAAGCCCAACAAGCACCAAAGAGGATTAGTTAAATTTTTCCATCCAAAATAGCGCTTAATCAATAAATCTTGATCTTGATTCTGCTTTTCAACGCTTTTTTTATGCACTAATGAGCGAAACCACTGAGTCGGCTTATTATTGTTGAACACCATGATTATGCACCCATCGTTGAGATTCTTGAGCAAAGCGATTACCGCGATCGGCGTATGAAACAAATTGGTCCATAGAAGCGCATGCAGGAGCTAGCAATACAACATCGCCATAAGTTGCGTAAGCGCCAGCAGCTTCTATTGTTTTATGCATAACATCTTGGCCAAACGAAGAGTTTGCATGAACAAGATTGCTATGCTCAATGCTATCCAAAACCGCGTCATCAATTCCATTATACGATTTAGCGTAAGAACCGTCTGGAGCAACAATTGTTACAGGAATATTAGGAGCAGACGTATGAATAGCTTCAACAATAGGACGCTGATCTACGCCAATAACAACAATTGCTTTTATAACATGCTTCTGCTTAGAAATAAGATCTTCAAAATGGCTTCCCTTTGCTAATCCGCCTGCAATCCAAACAACAGAGTTATTTGCAAAACTTGACAAAGAAGCAGCTGCAGCAAAAGCGTTAGTAGCTTTAGAATCATCAACAAATCTTATGCTTTTTAAAGCATTATTATCTAAAGATTTAAGTGTTGCAACAGTTTGAATACGATGCCCTCCAGGAGCAAACTCGCACAAAGCTTTTAGCGCATTTTCAATATTGCTGTTGTTAATTAAGCCAAGAACTAAAGCCAAAGCAGTAAGAGCATCCGCAAGAAGATGCGGGTAAACTGTGCCGTCCGGCTCGCATAAATGCTTTAAATCACGCAAAGCTACAATACGCTTCGGCTCGCCTTCAACTCCGCCTGCAACACCACTGTTGTCAACAATCCAACCGTCTTTAACACCAATTTCACCAGGCTTAGGCTCCTCTAAAGTAAAGCCAATACGCTTGCAACCTTCTGCAACTTTTGCGTTTTTAGCTAAATCTTTAACGCGAGCATCTTGAGCATTATAAACTAAAGCTTTAGTAACATTATTAAATACTTTTGCTTTATCGTTAGCGTAAGCATCCATGCCACCATGCCAATCCAAATGATCAGCCGTAATATTAGTAATAGCAGCACAATCAAGAGCTAAAGAATCAGTAAAATGCATTTGGAATGAGCTTAATTCCACACATAAAGCGTCATGCTCAGCTTCTAAAGATGCGCAAGAAACAGATTTTCCAATATTTCCCACAGCTGGAGCGTCTAATCCGCAAGCGGTAAGCATTGCAGAAGTCATTTCGGTAGTTGAAGTTTTACCGTTTGTGCCGGTAATTCCAATCCAATAAGCTGGTTTTTTAGTGCGAGTCGAATTTACGCGCAACCTCCAAGCTAGTTCAACTTCGCTCATTACTGGAATATTGTGAGAAGCAGCATCAAGTAAAAATTGTGTACGCGGATTGAATACTGGTGACGTAACAACAGCATCAATAGTATTCCAATCAATAGCTGAAAAATCGTGAATGTCAGCTTCCGGCTTATTCTCGTCAGCAGTTATTGCTTCGCATCCAACAGTGCGTAAAACTTCAGCAGCTCCACGACCAGATATTCCAAGACCTGCTACAAGAACACGATTGAATTTAAATGCGTTGTTTTTAGCGCAAAGTTTAGAAGAAACAGACGCATCGTCACTCATACGAGTATTCATATTGAAGCCTTCCGATTTTTATTAAATAAGTAATCCTGAGCGACCTGCCCAATCAGCGTAGAACATCATAAGCGCTGAAAGAACAAATATAAGCTCAATCATCCAAAAACGAACCACAACTTTGGTTTCTGTCCAACCGAGCAATTCAAAATGGTGATGAATTGGAGCCATTTTAAATACTCGCTTATGCGTAGCTTTAAAGAAACCAACTTGAATAACATCACTTGCAGCTTCCATAACGAATAATCCGCCCAAAATTACTGCCAAAAATTCGGTGTGTGTTGCAATCGAAAGCGCAGCAAACAAGCCGCCCAACGCTAAGGAACCTGTATCTCCCATAAATACTTGCGCAGGATTCGAATTAAACCATAAGAATCCGAAGCAAGCTACAGCAGCACATACTGCAATAATAGTTAAATCAAGAGGATCCGAAACTGCGTACGAGAAGCCAAAATGTCCGCCGCCGCGCACATGGTAGCTTTCCCAAAAAGCAATTAATGCGTATCCTGCAAAAGCGATCATAGAAGATCCTGCAGCTAAGCCATCAAGACCATCAGTTAAGTTCACAGCATTTGACCAAGCGGCAATAAGGAAATTAACCCAAATAATAAAAACGACGATTCCAATTCCTCTTCCAAGAATTGAAAAATCAAGGAATGGACGCTCAATAAAGCTCATTCCAGGCTGCGCGCTTGGAAGTCCAGATTGCGTTGGCAAAAGTAACGCAAGCAAAGCGTAAATACTTGCAAACACAACCTGTCCAATAAATTTAGCGTGAACAGAAAGACCAAGATTCTGCTTTTTGCGAACTTTTGCAAAATCGTCAATAAACCCAAGCAAGCCCATAGAAAGCATCGCAAAAAGAACCAAAACTGCAGACCATGAAGGAGAGCGTCCAACAGATAAGTATCTATACAATGCGGAAGCAGCCCAGCCCACAACGACTGCAAGATTGATTACAACACCGCCCATAGTTGGCGTGCCGCGCTTAACTAAATGGGATTGAGGACCGTCTTGACGAATGTACTGACCGTAGTGCAAGCGATGCACCAAACGAATAAGCAGAGGTGTGCCAACAATCGTCACTACGAGCGACACAACAATTCCTACAATAAGCGCAATCACCGCTTAACCTCCGTTTTACTGTTCGTTTTCTTAACTACGGTTCCGTACGCTGAATATTCGCAAAATTTCGTAAATATCCGTAAATATCCGTAAAATTTCGCAAATATCCGCAAAAATTCAGCTAATTTAAATCAATTCAATTTAAATTCAGTTAATTTTTTGTCCATCGATCCGCTAACGCGCTTAGTCCTGAAGCGTGAGAGCCTTTCAATAACACAACACTACTCGGATGGTCGGCCACAAGCTTCCAAACAATTTCATCAGCTTCGTCAACACTATGAGCCCAATGCACTGCTTCATCTACTTCAAGACTCTCGCTATACCAGGCACTACGCGCGCCTTTATAAATCCAAGAAGCTAAATTATCCAACTTTTCGTCGGTTTTAGAACCAACAGCTATTATTGCATCCAAAGGCGCATGTGCAGCGTACTCTCCTACACTATCATGCAATTGATCTGCATCTTGCCCAAGTTCAAGCATGGAACCAAGCACAGCAATTCTAAAAAGAGCAGATGGTTGAGATTTATCGTTACGCTCGTACGCGCACAATCCGTCAATACCAGCTTTTACGGAATCAGGATTTGCGTTAAACGAATCGTCAATAAGAATAAAGTTTTTATTTTTACGAGAAACAAGACTTAATTGCATACGATGTGGGCTAATGCGAGAAACTTTTCTCAAGCCTTCAGCAATATCAGAAAGATCCATTCCTAAGTAGCGAGCAACATTCGCTGCTGCAAGCGCATTCATAACATTATGCTCGCCTTGTATAGAAAGACGCACTTGAACTTTATTAGCGACTTTAGTAACGCGCTTTTTGGAATTATTTGAATTTTCGTCAATTCCTGAATTATTTACTTCATTAAGAGTAAATATTGGCTTTCCAAGAGTATTTAATTCTACATCGCTTGCGTAAAGTTGATACTCACCTTCGCGAGCTCCCTCAAGAAGCCCGTTTTCAGTATTCTTACCAAACCAGCGAGCATGTGAATTATCAACAAGAGCATCCATTGCTTTAACGTGTTGATCATCAGCATTTAAAACAGCTATGCCACCAGGCACAAGACCTTGTACAATCTCACTTTTTGCTTGTGCAATGCGCTCAACTGAACCAAATTCTCCCAAATGAGCTACGCCAACTTTAAGAACTACAGCAATATCTGGAGGCGCAATATGCGTTAATCCAGCGATTTCACCAACATGATTCGCACCCATTTCTGCTATTAAGAATCTAGTTGAGCTGCCAACTTTTAAAGCAGTAAGAGGCAAACCAATTTCATTATTAAAAGATCCAATAGGAGCTACAGTTTCGCCAAAAGTGCTAAGCAATGCGTTAAGCATATCTTTTGTTGTTGTTTTACCAACAGAACCAGTAATTCCAATAATTGTAAAAGGCTCAGGCAATTGGCGACGAAGCTGTAAATTATGTTTTGCTAATGCTCCCAATGCTTCAACGCAATTTCTAACAACAATCTGAGCAATATTAACGCCTGGAACTAAATGCTCAACAATTGCAACTAAAGCGCCATATCTTTCTGCCATAGAAACGTAATCGTGACCGTCAACATGCTCTCCTGCAATAGCAACGAACACGGAGCCTAAACGAACTTGCCTAGAATCAGTGAAAACAGAAGTCGCAATGCTCTCTTCATCTTCAGAAGAATTATTGCAATCGCTTGTATGTAATTCTCCACTAACAGAAAAAGCGATTTCGCTTAGAGTCATTGGCATCATTTGCTGTTTAGTCTGAATTTTATAAACGCTAGGAGAAACACTAGGAGAAACACTAACGGAAGTATTATCAGAAGTATTATCAGAACTTTTAATAGAATTCGCAATAGAATCCTCGTTCAAAGACTTACCGCAACCCATAATATCCTCCAAACTTTATTTAATGCCTTACAATTTTTATGCTTTACAAATTCACGCTTCTAAATTAGCTACTAAATTATCTACTAAATCAAATTTAGCGCAATTCTCGCGAAACTCGTAAAGCGCTTTTAATAGTTCCACGGCGAACACCTGCAGCTAAAACCATTGCGATAGTTAAGGAAAGATGCTTTTTAACATCCTTGCCACCAATTTGATCAGCTAATTGCGCTAATTCATCAGACTCAGCTGATCTAGTAACGCAATACGCGTGATCTCTGCTAGCAAAACCGTAACGTTGTCGCAAAGAATAAAAACTTAATTGACGCAAAGGCGGCATATAATCTAATGCAGTTTTTTCTACAGAAGATTTTGCTTCCGAATTTGCTTCCGAATTTTCGAAAGAAGCTTTTTCTACAGAAGCTTTTTCTGCAGAAGATTCTACAGAAGATTTTTCTACAGAAGATTCTTCAGCACCAAGCACGTCAATATTAACCGACTGCAACGCGTTTTTTGAAAGCGTAGCAGAATTTAATGCAATAACAACAGCGGCAGCACCATCTTCTGCGCAAACTGACAAAGTATGCTGAACATCCGCAATATGTAACGGATACTGCAACGACAATTCGCGCTGAAGAGACATAGATCCGGAATCACTTATAATTCCTACAGGATTGCCCAACATATGCAAAAAATCAGCCAAACGTATTACGTTAGCGTGAATTTCATCATCATCGTCACCAGCAACAGCAAAAGTTGCAACGCTTGAAGAAGGATCCCCATTAATATCACAAGCAAGCTTGCCTAATGCCACAGGATTATAAGAAGAAACAAGTAGCGGCAAACCTAAGGTTGAAGCTTCGTTACGAAATTCCGGAGGAACTAAAGCTGCGTACGCACCAGCATCTCGAGCTGCTTCAAGCTGACGCTTATCAACATGTCCTATTGGAACGAACAAGCAGCCAGGGCGAACTTGACGCACATCGTGAGCAAGAGAAGTAATAGTAACGCCCGTTGCAAAAGCAGGAACTACTTCAAAACCGTAGTTTTTTGCAGCAAAACCTAACGTAACTCTTACTCTTGAATATTCATCAACTGCATTCATCACACACCCTACTTTATATACGCCAAAATCGTAACGTCCACATTACCAATTTACAGGAACCGGGTTGGTGCGTACAGCGGAAGTTGGAATATCGTACTTCTGCATAAGGAATTCGCAAATTGTTTTAAACAACGGACCTGCAGTAACACCGCCGTAAACGCCTTGAGGATCAAGCAAAACAACAGTAACAACAAAACGCGGATTATCTGCAGGAATAATTCCGGACCAGTCACTAATTCTCGAGCTAAGTCTTCCGTCAGGACCAGCAACTTCTGCAGTACCACTCTTTGCGGCAATTCTGTAGCCTTCAACACCAGCGAAGCGGCTGTAATGCTCACCAGAATTTTCCAAAGCGTCCATCATTTGAGAAGCAACATTTTCGTCAAGAACTCGCGTAGCTTCCGGCTTATGCGGCCTAGTTGCGTGACCGTTAGCGTCAATAACAGACTTCACTATCGATTGACGCAACTTTACGCCTTTATTGCCAATAGTTGCCATAGCGTTAGTAAGCTGCAAAGCGTTAACAGCATAACCCTGGCCGAACAAAACAGTATCTTTCTTACGACCATCCCAAGATTGCGCGCTTGGAAGCAAACCGCGAGACTCACCTTGCAAATTCAATCCGGTATACTGACCAAGACCAAACTTAGCAAGATATTCGTAACGCTTATCCAGCGGATAGTTTTCGCCTGCCATAACCATACCGACGTTAGAAGATTCAGCAAGAATACCTGCCAAAGTCCAGCGCTCTACACCGTGCTCAATAGCATCGTGATACAGCTGGCCATTCTTATTAATATTTCCAGGCACGTTAAATTGATCTGTAAGCTTATGCGCTCCAATTTGCAACATGCCAGACATTGCAAAAGCCTTGCCAATAGAACCAGGTTCAAATGTTTGGCTCACAGCGCGAGACACTTTTACTTTAGCGTCAGTTGTGCCGGCTTTAATATCATCTGTATCTTCCAAAGCCAAGATATCGCCTGTATGAATATCCTGAACTACAGCAATACCCCATGCTGCATGATACGTCTTCTGTCCATCAAGAAGTACTTTTTTCACGTACCAATCTACATCGCTATCAATAGTAAGCTTAATGTCGCTACCATTTACAGCAGGCTTAGTTTCAGTTACAGTTCCAGGAATCTTCTCGTTTCCAACGTTATTTCCTTGATAACGCTGGAAGCCATCAACACCGTTTAAAACTGAATCATTGGTAAATTCGAGGCCGGTAATACCAACTTCTCCCCTACGATTCTTAACATCTTTACGATTAACTTCATCCGCATTAGCAACAGCACCGATTACAGAACCAAGAATTGGTCCGCTAGAATACACGCGCTCGCTGCTATTTTCTGCAACAACTACTCCAGAAAGATTAAGCTTATCAATAGCTCGCTTAACTGCAGGAGTAACATTGCGCTTCAAAAGCACGTAACGACCAACTCCTGCTAATTTTCCGCCAATTTCCACAGAATTCATATGCAATACCGGAGCAAGCAAACGAGCAACCGCCACAGCGCCCGTACCTTCTACCGGCTTTCCATTAAGCATATGGCAATTATGCTCAGTCTGCTTAGTGCAAGGAGTTGGCTTAAAAGCCTGCGCATTTAAAGGATCGCCAATAATATTGAAACGCTCAACACTTTGAGCTAGCACAGCACCATTTGCGTCCAAAATTCGTCCTCGACGAGCAAGAATTGGGCGCACACGGCTACGCTCATCTTGAGCGGCTTGCGCAGTGGAGCTTGCGTTGATTAGTTGAATAAAACTAAGTTTTACGATTGCACCGATGCCGATCAGTGCAAAAACCATAGCGATAACAGTGCATTTGCGTACAAATACCTGCTGGTTGGCGAAACGTTGTTTGATTAAGTGGCGCATCAATGTTTCTCCTGTTTTACTTGCTTTTGTTGTTGCTGTTGTTGTTGCTTTTGTTTGGTTTTATCTGTTGCGGTTTTATCCGTTTTAGATTGATCTTTTTTGGATTGATCGTTTTTAGTTTTATCTTCTTTAGATTTATCTTCTTTAGATTTATCTTCTTTAGATTTTTCGCGATTATGTTTTCGTTTCGCAGCATAATCACTTAAATCAATAGCAATAGAACCTTGCTGCGGAACCATTCCCATATCTTGAGCTTTTGCTGGAAGCTCGGCTTCCAAAGTATCAAGCTTCGCCTGTTTTGTTTCAACATCTTGACGTAAACGAGAAATACGAGATTGCGTAGCAGTCTGCTCGAAAGAAAGCTCAGCCATTTGCGTACGAAGCATAAGCGAAGTAGAAAGCGTAACCACCATAAAAATTACGATAATCATAAAATTAATCAGCGGAACTTTACGCGTATTGCTCCACGCCATAACTTTATGGAATCTGTCAAATACTGCAGAAGATTTGCTATTAGAAGATCCTGCAGAAGATCCGAAAATTGCAGAAGACGAATTATGCACATACTCTTTTCGAGTAGAAGCATCTTTTACGCGACCAGCAGGAGCCGAATTAGAAGAAGACGAGCGCAAAACGCGACTCTTCATATTCAATACCATCTTCACCTGCCTCCTTTACGAGGCTCTACTCCATAAGCTTCATCTTTAAGCCTATTAAGCCAGCGATTAGGAATAGGACGGCACAATTCAACAGCGCGTAAACGCACTGAAGAAGAACGAGTATTATGCTCAATCTCTTCTTTAGAAGCTTTCATAGCTCCACGCGTAAGAGACTTGAAGAAAGGCTTAGCGTCTTCAGGAATAACAGGCATATTCGCTGGAACGTCAACTGTTAAGCCCTGATTCATAAAACGCTTAACTGTAGTATCTTCTAGAGAATGATACGATTCCACAACCAAGCGGCCGCTCTTACGAAGTCGCAAAGCAATTTTTGGAAGAGTGCGCTGAAGCTTATCTAACTCGCCATTAACTTCAATACGCAAAGCTTGGAACACTCGCTTTGCAGGATTGCCTGTAGCGCGATGAGCATTAGGAATAACATCGTCAACTAAGCGAACAAGCTGGCCAGAAGTAGTAAGAGGCTCATTTTGACGCTCTTGAACTATGCGGCGAGCAATAGGAGCAGAAAAACGCTCCTCGCCATATTCGCGGAAAATCTTAGTCAATTGATGAACGTCATAAGTAGCCAAAATCGTTGCGGCAGTAGTAGATTGCGTAGTATCCATGCGCATGTCGAGAGCAGTATCGTGAGAATAAGAAAAGCCGCGATCTGCTTCGTCAATTTGCAAACTAGAAAGACCCAAATCCATAAAAGCAGCGTCGATTCCGTCAATATTATGCTCATCTAAAACTGAATCAATTTCGTCGAAAGCTGCGTGAGCTGGAATAAAGCGATTCTCAAGACCCTCATTGCGCATACGCTCTGTAGCTAAAGCAAGCGCTTCAGTGTCGCGATCAATACCAATAAGCGTTGCGAAAGGAGCTGCTTTAAGAAAAGCAGTTGCGTGACCTGCAAGACCTAAAGTGCAATCTACTACAATTGCGCATTCATGTTGCAAGGAAGGAGTTACTAAATCAACGCAATCTTGCAATAATACCGGTGCGTGAATAGCTGTAATATCTGTCATCACATCACCGCCGGAAGTACGTCATCAGCAATATCGGCATATCCTTGCTCGCGATCAGAAAGATATGCTTCCCAAGCCGACTTATTCCAAATTTCCGCGCGCGTACCAACGCCAATAACAACGATTTCGTTGCCTAAACTGGCGTAATCCCTAAGCATTGGCGGCACAACAATGCGACCCTGCTTATCTGGCTGCTCGTCAACAGCGCCAGAAAGGAATACGCGCAAATAATCGCGAGCGGACTTATTGCTCATTGAAGAACGCTGAATTTGAGTTGTTATGCGCTGGAACTCAACCATAGGAAGCACGTAAACGCAATGCTCCTGGCCTCTAGCCATCACAAAACCTTCGCCAAGCTGCGCGCGGAATTTTGCAGGCAAAGCTACGCGGCCTTTATCGTCGATTTTTGGCGTGTAGGTGCCTAGCAAAATTGGCGTTTGAGGAGCTGATGGCTGGGGATACTGCGGATTCTGGGAATACTGAGAATACTGAGAATACTGCGGATTCTGCGGATTCTGAATGAACGAAGATGGTGCAATTGGCATAGGCGCAGCTTGAGCAGATGAATCAACATAACCGGATGGAGTGGAGGTGAAGGCCGGCGCTGACATCGACTGCTGTACTACTGGCATAGCAGTTTGAGGCATTCCATAATAACCCGAATTTGACTGCATATTTTGATTAACTACAGGCTGCTCGTTTGACTGCTGCAAAACCTCAGAAACCTGCGATTGCAGTGGCATCTGCGATTGCTGGGAAACGTTTAATTTTGCGGAATGATTAGCCTGATTTATGGAATGGTTAGAGGAAGAATTGGCTTTATCTTGCGATTGCTTATTAGCAGCACGACGCGCCATAATCCACCTCCTTAACTCAACATGCACTATGCCATTTGCACGTTAGTCACCATTTTACCCCATTTCTCTCCAAAACTCCCCACTTTTTTGCAAAAATTTTTGATTTTTTTGCAAAAAACACCACCGGAAATAAAAATGAGACACTCGCACAGAACGCCAACTGCACCAATGTCTCAAACCAAGCGAAATGAGACACTCGCGCCGAAACCGTACTGCGCGAAAGTCTTAAACCAAGCGAAATGAGACCCTCGCGCAGAACACAAACTGCGCCAATGTCTCAAACCAAGCGAAATGAGACCCTAACGCAGCGCGACGACTGCACGAAAGTCTTAAAACAGCAAACAAAAGGCCCCAACGCAGTACATCAACTGCGTTAGGGCCTCTAAAGTACGAAGGCGCTCGCGCTACAAGCGCGGCAGGTACTTCTCCAGCTCAAAAGGCGTCACCTGGCGGCGGTACTCTTCCCACTCCTGGTGCTTATTGCGCAAGAAATACTCAAAAGCATGCTCGCCTAATACGCTTGCCACAAAGTCCGAGCGCTCCATAATCTTTAGCGCCTCGTCCAAGGATTCCGGCAACGGCTGAATTCCCATAGCCTGGCGCTCAGCATCCGTAAGCTCCCACACGTCGTCGCTAGTCGGATCGCACAAAGTCATCTGCTTTTCAATACCATCCAAGCCTGCAGCCAAAAGCACAGAGTAAGCAAGATACGGATTCGCCACAGGATCTAAAGCGCGGAATTCCATTCTGCAAGAATTGCCCTTACCAGGCTTGTATTGCGGCACGCGAAGAAGCGCAGAACGGTTGCTATGCCCCCAGCACACGTAGCTAGGAGCTTCCGCACCACCCCACAAGCGCTTGTAAGAATTCACATATTGATCAGTTACAGCGCAAATTTCCGAAGCGTGATGCAAAATACCAGCCGCAAACTGACGCGCAATAAGCGACATATTAAACTCTTGACCGGCCTCATAGAAAGCGTTCGTATCTCCCTCAAACAAGCTCAAATGCGTGTGCATGCCAGATCCCGGCTGGTCGGTTAGCGGCTTTGGCATAAAGCTTGCGTATATTCCGCGCTCAAGCGAAATTTCCTTAACTACAGTGCGGAAAGTCATAATATTATCCGCGGTAGTAAGCGCATCCGCGTAGCGCAAGTCGATTTCGTTTTGGCCAGGCCCGCCTTCGTGGTGCGAATATTCTACGGAAATACCCATCTGCTCCAGCATGCTCACAGCATTGCGGCGGAAGTCCATTGCCGAACTTCTAGGAACGTGGTCAAAGTAGCCGCCCTCGTCAATCGGCACAGGCGCTTTGGACCAATCATCTTGAGCTTCGAACAAATAAAACTCAATTTCCGGATGCACGTAGAAAGTAAAGCCCTTTTCCTTCGCTTTTGCGAGCGCAGTTTTAAGCACGTGACGAGGGTCTCCTAGCGAAGGCTCGCCGTCGGGAGTTAGCACATCGCAGAACATTCGCGCTGTGCCTTCCGGCCCTCCATGCCATGGGAGAATTTGGAAAGTTGACGGATCCGGCTTCACAATCATGTCGTCTTCCAAAACGCGCGTCATGCCTTCAATTGCCGAACCGTCGAATCCAATGCCTTCTTCAAACGCTGCCTCTAATTCCGCAGGGGCAATAGCAACAGATTTCAACGTGCCGAGCACGTCCGTAAACCAGAGTCGAATAAAACGCACGTCGCGCTCTTCAACAGTACGTAGAGCAAACTCTTGTTGTCTATCCATAATTAGCCCCTTGGGTAGCATTTTTACGCAATTAAATGCAATTCTAGTTTATTATCGCGCATTATGCTGCACTAATTACAGCTATACGCAATGAATTTACGTAATTGTAATGAAATTACGCAACACTTACTTTTTCGAATACTTTCCGCAATACTTTTCGAATACTTTCCGCAATACTTTCCGCAATACTCACTGTTTGCCATATTTATTAAATATTTTCATCGCTTGCATATTGCTTAAATCGTCGCTGTCGAACATTTCCAAGCCCTGTTTTTTAACGCTATCAACGCTTTCAATGCAAATCGCAAGATCTTCTACTGTTCTTGACCATAGCGATAATGCCAATGGCGCCACTATTTCTTGCGGCTTTTCATTGTATTGATACACATTCGCAGTTAATTTATCCGCACGATTTGTAATAAGCATTACATCCATTCCGCGGAAGAAGTCCACGAATTTTTGCACATTTTCTTCCGGACCGTTGCCATCCAAATTCTTCAATATTGCAATAGAACCCTTGTCTTCAGCAAAGCATGTTGCACTAACATCCGCCATTTTGCAAAAAGCAGCAAGCAATTTCGCAGGCTCAACATATGTGACCATCATTGCAACTTTTGCTTTATTGCCAAGAAGACCTTGCAAATCTTCTTCAAAATTCGCTTCTTCAATTCCGCGCATTGCTTCTTCAATAGAATTATTTTCTTGATCGCTGCTATTGGAATCGTTTAATAAATCTTCGCTATTTGAGTTGCTTTGATTTTCGTTTTCTTGGAATTCTTTTTCAAAGCCTGCAAGCGCGTTATCTAATTCAGCATCCGTAAAAGAAGCGCGCACTGAATCGTCATTGTTAGTTTCGTTATTATTACGCTCGTTATTATTAAGCTCGTTATTGCGCTCGTCGTCATTATTTAACATTTTTATTACTTTCTCCCCTTTAAATGCAACTTATTTAATATATTAAATACAGCTTATTTAACAGCCTATTTAAATACAGCTTATTTAAATACAACTTTCTAAATACTATATTTTACCAAACTAATACAGCAATTTTCTACGCGCTTGGCAAGCAGTTGGATCCGAAAATAATTTTCATTTCTGCAAATAATGAAGTGTCACGCTTTACGCGGAAATTATCTCCAAAAGTAAGAACTTGCGCACGCCCGGAATCGTCAATTAAAGCCAAGCGCACTTCGCAACAGCCCGGATGACGGTGCAAAATATTACTAAGCTCTGCCACTCGCCCTTTATCTAAAGTTTTACGCGGAACCATAATAGTTATTGGCCTTTCGTCCACTGATTCCAACGTTGGCACTTCAAATTCAGTAGCGCGCATTGAAACTGTTTCGTCACGCACTTCAACTTGTCCGCGAATACGCACAACCTGATCAATCGCAAGATCCTGCGCGGAAGCTTCATAAACTTTGCCAAAGAACATGCATTGCACAGAGCTTTCCATGTCTTCAACAGTAACGATTGCCCAAGCGTTACCTTTTTTAGACACTCTCCTGTCCACACTTGTAACAAGACCTGCAATAGTTACTTGCTGGCCGTCGCCCATAGTTCTTGCGCGATCAATAAGTTGCGCAATAGACATTTCGCGCAATCCCGCAAGAACTGCAGATAATCCACTAAGCGGATGATCCGAAACGTATAATCCAAGCATTTCGCGCTCAAAATTAAGCTTCGTTTTTTTATCCCACTCTTCAACATCAGGCACAGTAATTTGCATATCTCCCATGCCGTTATCCGCGCCCGAGCCGGAAGAATCAAGATCAGCAAATAAGTCAAATTGGCCTTCTGCCTGCTTGCGTTTAAGCGCAATTACAGAATCGATTGCAGGATAGCAAATTTGCTGCAACGCGCGACGGTTTGAATCAATCGAATCAAAAGCTCCAGCTTTAATAAGAGATTCTACAAGCCGTCGGTTTAATGCTGTGATTGGTACGCGCTTAATAAAGTCCATAAAGTTTACGAAACGTCCGCGCTCACTTTCGCGCTCCGCAATAATATCGTTTACTGCTTTATCTCCAACGTTACGAATAGCACCCAAGCCAAAGCGCACAACATCTCCAACAGCAGAATATTCAAGCACGGACTCGTTAACATCCGGTTGCAAAACTTGAATACCCATGCGGCGCGCTTCACCCAAGTAAAGCGCGGTTTTGTCTTTATTCGTACGCTCGTTTTGTAGCAAAGCTGCCATAAATTCCACTGGATAATGCGTTTTTAAGTATGCCGTCCAGTAAGAAATTAAGCCGTAAGCTGCAGAGTGAGCTTTGTTAAACGCGTATCCGGAGAACGGAACCAAAACATCCCACACTGCTTGTGCAGCTTCTTCAGAATATCCGTGCGCTTTCATGCCTTCAAAGAACGGAACCTGCTCTTTTGCCAGCACTTCCGGCTTCTTCTTACCCATTGCTCGGCGCAACACGTCTGCCTTACCAAGGCTGTATCCTGCCAAAATACGCGCGGCAGACTGCACCTGCTCCTGGTAAACAATAAGACCGTAAGTTTCGTCCAAAACTTCCTTAAGAGGTTTTTCAACTTCCGGATGAATTGGAATAATATCTTGCAAACCGTTCTTGCGCTTAGCGTAATTCGTATGCGAATCCATATCCATAGGGCCAGGACGGTAAAGTGCAATCAAAGCCGAAATATCGTTGAAATTATCCGGTTTTAAAGTGCGAAGAAGCGCGCGCATGCCGTCGGAATCAAGCTGGAAAACGCCTAAAGTATCTCCCCTAGAAAGCAGCTGGTACGTTGGCTTATCGTCCAAAGGAATTTTCGTATAATCGATTGGCTCTTTTCCATTATTTTTGATATTTCGCAAAGTATCGCGAATAACTGTCAAGTTGGAAAGGCCTAAAAAGTCCATTTTTACAAGACCGAGCGTTTCGCAAGTGTGATACTCAAAAGTTGTTGTAATCGTGCCGTCAGTGCGCTCAAGAAGCGGAGAAGTGTTTGTGATTGGCTCCGAGCCCATGATTGTTGCGCAAGCATGCACACCGGTTTGGCGAATCAAACCTTCAATACCTTTTGCTTCTTCCGTAATACGATGCGTATCTGGATCCGTATCGTACATTTCGCGAAACTCGCGCGCTTCAGCGTAACGTTTTGATTTTTCGTCGAAAATATCGTGCAAGCTCATATCTTTGCCGTTTTTAGCAGGAGGAAGAACTTTCGTAATTTTCTCGCCTACTGAAAACTCGTATCCCATAATACGCGCGGAATCTTTCAACGCCTGCTTAGTTTTAATCGTTCCGTAAATAACGCACTGAGCAACTTTATCTCTACCGTATTTTTCACCAACGTACTCGAGCACTTTCGCACGGCCATCCGGGTCAAAATCAACGTCAATATCTGGCAAAGATACTCGCTCCGGGTTTAAGAAGCGTTCAAAAATAAGGCCGTGCTTCATAGGATTAAGCTCAGTAATGCCCATTGCGTACGCAACCATAGCGCCTGCTGCAGAACCACGACCAGGACCAACCATTACTCCATGCGCTTTAGCCCAATTAATATAGTCTGCAACAACCAAAAAGTAGCCGCAGAACTGCATTTGGCAAATCACACCACACTCGTAATCAGCCTGCTTCAACACTTCCATTGGAATGTTGTTATTGTAGCGGCGCTCCAAACCTTCCTCAACTTTTTTAAGGAATAGCGAAGTCTCATCCCAACCTTCTGGGCAGTCAAATTGCGGCATAAAAGCGCCATCTTCGCCGTCGTCGAACATAACATTGCAGCGTCGCGCAATCTCAAGCGTATTATCGCAAGCTTCAGGAAACTCTTTAAAAAGCTCGCGCATTTGCTCAGCGGATTTCAAATAGTATCCGGAACCGTCAAACTTAAAACGGTCAGGATCGTCAAGTCTAGAGCCGGAATTAATGCAAAGCATAGCGTCTTGAGCTTCGCGATCCTCCTCATGAACGTAATGCAAATCGTTCGTAGCAAGAAGAGGAGCGTTAAGCTTTTTCGCAATTTCAAGCAAGTCTTTAGTTACGCGCGTTTCGATTGAAAGCCCGTGATTCATAAGTTCAATAAAGAAATTATCGCGCCCAAAAATATCCTGAAACTCGCCTGCTGCGCGTAAAGCTTCTTTAAACTGGCCTAAGCGAAGACGAGTTTGAATAATTCCGGAAGGGCATCCAGAAGACGCGATTACGCCTTTTGAGTATGTTGAAAGCACTTCTTTATCCATACGCGGGTAGCGCATAACGCGGCCTTCAAGATTTGCCACAGACGAAGCTTTAAGAAGATTAGTTAAGCCGGTATCGTTTTCCGCCCACATAGTCATGTGCGTAATTAAGCCGCCGCCTGAAACGTCGTCTGCACGCTGATCTTCCGTTCCCCAATGAACGCGGCTTTTGTCTTGCCTTGCGGTTTCAGGAGTAACATACGCTTCAATGCCAATAATCGGCTTAATACCAGCTTTTACAGCGGTGCTCCACATTTCGTACGCGCCGTGCATGTTGCCGTGATCAGTAATTGCTACAGCCGGCATGCCTAATTCTTTCGCACGATTTACCAAATCAGGAATTTTTGACGCACCGTCAAGAAGCGAATAGTGCGTGTGATTGTGTAAATGTACGAAGTTGGTTTCCGGATGAGTCATAGATGATATTCTATAGTCGAAAGTTGACTGAAAAATTCAAAAACGCTACTTTGATAATGCTCGCATAGCTTCTAAAGCGTGTTGCAAATCAGAAGGATAATTCGACTTTACTGTAATAACTTTGCCAGTTCGAGGATGCATAAAAGTAAGCTCCATTGAATGAAGCCACTGCCTTGTTAAACCAAGCTTTTGAGCCAAAACTGGGTTCGCTCCATACATTGAATCCCCTACCAAAGGGTGACCAATCGACGTAAAATGCACGCGAATTTGATGCGTGCGGCCCGTTTCCAAATTAACACTTGCTAAAGTTGCTTGACCGAATCGCTCAAGAACATCCCAGTGAGTAATAGCAGGTTTTCCACTTGGCGTAATCGTAAAGCGAAAATCCGAAACTTTTGCGCGACCAATAGGAGCTTCGATTGTTGCTTTATCTTTATCTAAATTTCCTTGCACAAGCGCATAATACGTTTTTTTAACAGTATGATTTGCAAACTGCTTTTTCATTTCTTCGTATGCGAAATCTGTTCTGCAAACAAGCATTAGTCCGCTTGTGCCAGCATCGAGTCGGCTTACAATACCGCGCCTATTTTCGTCTCCAGCAGTAGCAGAAATGCCAATTCCGCGTTTTTCTAAAGCTTCTCCAACAGTTGGCCCGCACCACCCTTGTGCTTTGTGAGCAGCCATTCCAACAGGCTTATCTACAACTACAATATCTTCGTCTTTATAAGCAATCGTCATACTCTGTTCGATTGCTTGATTTTCTGCTTGATTTTCTTGATTTAGTATTTGATTTGATACTTGAGATTCTTCTTTAGAAGTTTCATTTTCGTAAATTTTTGCAACAAAATTTTCACTAACTAAATCTTCAAATATTATTTCGTCACTACTAAGCAAAAGTGCAGATTTATTTGCTTTTCGGTTAACAATATGCACGGTTCCGTTAGAAATAAGATCGCTTGCTTTTGAACGCGAAATATTACGCAATTTCGCAATCGCAACATCAAAACGGCAGCCAACTAAATCTTCTGGAACCGGCATATTATTTTGCATAATTATTCGTTACTTTCTTTTGCGCTTACTTTTGCGGCACTTTCGTCACTAGTTTCGTCACTAGTTTCGCCTGGCTTAAACGGCAATTCTAATAAAACTAAAGCAACAAGCCACACGCCTGCAATCGCAAGAATAATATCCGCAACGTTACCAACAGACCAACCGTAGTTAATAAAGTCAATAACTTTACCATCCAAAAAATGCTCGGCATAAATTGCGCGGTCAATCAAATTGCCAAAAGCTCCAGCAAACGCCAAAGAAAGCACAAGAGTCCATTGCAAAGACTTCGTGCGACAAATAGCAAAAACAAGCGCAACGCAAGCAGCAATCGCAAATAAGCTAATAAAACATGTTGCTCCGGAGCCAAACGCAAACGAAGCACCAGCATTCCTAACCAGCGAAAACATTATGAAATTAGGAATGAAAACAATCTGCTTACCGTATTGAAGCGCGCCCATTGCCCACAATTTAGTAACACGGTCTAAAACTAAACCAATAATAACAACAAGTGCAAAAACGGCTACGCGAATACGTAGCCGTTTCACACGCACATCTCTATGCGTCAATTTTTATCCGATCTTTAGTAATTCAAAAGCAGTATCGGTTTTAATGCGTGGGTTCACATAAGATAAGCTAACCCACGCATTTTTAAGAAACTACTCTTGCTTAGCGGAATTGTCAGCCGGATTCTGGCCGAGAGTAGAATAAGCGTTCTCGTCAGAAACCTTATCAACAAGCTGGCGGAGGAAGTCAGTCAAGCGAGTACGATACTCGGTCTCAAACTGCTTGAGGCTTTGAATATTGCCCTCAATAACCTGAGTCTGCTTCTCCAAGTTTTCACGCACTTGACGAGCATAAGCATCAGCAGCCGTACGAGTTGTAGAATCGTAGTCTGCAGCGCGATGCTGAACTTCAGCTTCATACTGGTCAGCCTGATCGTGAGTTTGCTTAGCGTAATCGTCAGCAGCTTGACGAACCTTACCAGAGTAAGCATCCGCCTCGTTATGAGCGCGAGCAGCATAAGCGTCAGCATCGCCACGAGTACGAGTCGAATAATCATCAGCATCAGCATGAGCCTGCTTGCTGTATTCTTCAGCCTCAGAGCGAGTGCGTGCAGAATACTCATCTGCCTTAGCAACAGTTTCGTTATAACGAGCTTGGCTTTCTTCAACAATCTGCTGAGCCTTAGCCTTGCCCTTATCAACGTATTGATCGTGCAATTGCATAGCAAGAGTCAACATAGCAGTTGCGCGCTCTGGCTCAGAACCTTGAGCTTCAGCACCTGCTCCAGCAATCTTCTGCAAGCTACCAGTTTCAGTATTTGGCTCCAACTTAGCAACCTGCTGACGAAGCTGCTCTTCGCGCTGCTGAGACTCTTCAAGCTGCTTTGAAAGCTCTTCAACCCTAGCGTTTTCTTGCTGCGTAACAACCAACTGCTGGCGAATAGTGTCGAGTTCGCGACCCAAGTTTTCACTATTTGCACGGAAATCATCGCGCTCGCGAGTTACAGATTCCAATTCCTTTTGCAATTGCTTTGCGTTATCTGCTTGAGCAGTTTGAGCAGTAAGCTGATCAACCTGAGCGCCCAAACCATCAAGCTGTTCCTTCAACTGCTGGTTTTGAGCAGACAAAGCGCGGTTGCTTTCTTCAGCTTCACGCAACTTAGTAGCAGTTGCCTCAAGCTGAGAAGCAGCTTCTTTAGAATCATTATTCTTCTTAGCGTCGTTATTTGCAGCAAGAGCCGCAGCATTACGCAATTCTTCATTTTCTTTAGTTAAGGACTCGACTTTAGAAGTCAACTCAGCAATCTTGGTATTCAAGCCCGCAACATCGCGGCCAAGAGACTGTGTGGAAGCTCCAAGCCCCTGCACTGCCTGCTGACCAAGCGCTTCTATTGTTTCTGTAACCTGATCGAGAAACTCGTCAACCTCGTCAACGTCATATCCTCCCTTGAAACGTACAATCTGGAAGGTATGTTCTCGAATGTCCTTAGGCGTCAACAGAGTCATATGCTTTACACCTCGCTTTTGGGACGCATCTCATTGATATATATCTATTCGATGCTATCACGTACGCAGAAAATTAGAGCAAATAATTCGAAAATTATTATGCAAAACGCCGATTTTATAAAAATTACGCATAAGCCATAAAAGACGACTCCCTCACGTTTGGAGCGCCACACAGCCTCAAACGCTCCAAATGCGAGACAAGTTCCCCGCATTTGGAGCGCCAAACCTGCCAAAACCCTCCAAACGCGAGACAAGTTCCCCGCATTTGGAGCGCCAAACCTGCCAAAACCCTCCAAACGCGATAAAAACTGCGCACGTTTGGAGCGCCACATTAAGCGAATCGTAAAATAACCTATAGTTCAGTTTGGCGAGATATAATTGCAATGATTTATCAATTATAAGAATAGAAGGAAGTTCAAATGACTGTTCTTGTTACAGGCGGATGCGGTTACATTGGTGCGCACGTAGTTCATGCCTTGCATAAAGCACAGCAAAAAGTCGTCGTCGTTGACGATTTAAGCTACGGAAAGCCTACGCGTATTGAAGGCGCTCGACTTTACGGCATGGATATTGCATCTCCTGACGCAGGCAGAAGACTTGCGCAAATTATGAAAGACGAGAATGTTGATTCCGTAATTCATTTCGCTGCTAGAAAGCAGGTTGGAGAGTCCGTAGAAAAGCCGCTTTGGTATTATCAGCAGAATATTAACGGCATGCTTAATGTTCTTGAAGGCATGAAGGATAGCGGCGTAAAGAAGCTCGTATTCTCGTCTTCTGCAGCAACTTACGGCGTTCCACCTGTTGACGTTGTGCCAGAAGATGTTGTGCCAATGCTGCCAATTAACCCTTACGGCCAAACTAAGCTTTTTGGCGAGTGGATGGCGCGCGCTTGCGAGCACACTTACGGTATTCGCTTCTGCGCATTGCGTTACTTTAACGTGGCTGGTTGCGGCCCGGTGGAATTAGAAGATCCTGCTATTTTGAATCTGATTCCTATGCTTTTTGAACGTTTGCAGCGCGGAAAAGCTCCTGCTATTTTCGGCGACGACTACCCTACTGCCGATGGCACTTGCATTCGTGACTACATTCACGTTTCGGATTTGGCAGACGCACATCTTGAAGCGCTTAAGTATTTGGATCGTGACGAACGCAAGTATGATGCGTTTAACGTTGGCACAGGTAAAGGCACTTCCGTGCGCGAGATTGTTGACGAAGTGCGAGAAGTTACCGGATTGCCATTTAAGGAAACTGTGCTGGACCGCAGAGCAGGAGATCCTCCTCAGCTTATTGGCAGCCCTAAGCGAATCAACGAAGAAATGGGATGGCATGCTCGCTACGATGTGAAAGATATTGTTAAGTCTGCTTGGGCAGCTTGGCAAGCAAATCCTGAGCATCATATTGATGTTGATTCCTGGAAGCAGATTGACTAGAAGATTCGCTAGATAAAACAAAACGCGCGGCAAAAATGTCGCGCGTTTTTTGTTGATTACTTGTGGCTCCGAGCGGGATCGATCCGCTGACCTAGCGATTTTCAGTCGCTCGCTCTACCAACTGAGCTACAGAGCCATGATGAATAAAAAACCCGGCGAACCGGGTCTCCTATTAATCGCGACCCCGGCCGGACTTGAACCGGTGACCTCCGCCGTGACAGGGCGGCGCTCTAACCAACTGAGCTACGGGGCCGTGGCTTTGTTCTCTCGAACAGCCGAGTCACTATCTTACAGAATCCATTTCAAAATGCAAGTGCTATGGCGTGTCCGGCGTGTTGCCGCACAAAATCAACCTTCTTACTCAAGCTCAATCGCACCCGTGCAAAGCTGATAATATTCGCCGCGCTTAGCCAGAAGCTCCTCATGCGATCCGCGCTCAATAATTCGGCCATGATCCAACACCATAATCACATCCGCATTGCGAACTGTAGAAAGCCTGTGCGCAATCACAAACACAGTTCTGCCTTCCATAAGCGAATCCATGCCATGCTGCACCAAAGCCTCAGTATGCGTGTCGATTGAAGAAGTAGCTTCGTCCAAAATTAAAACAGGAGGATTCGCAACAGCAGCGCGAGCAATAGAAATAAGCTGCTTTTGGCCTTGAGAAAGCCCCTCTGCACCGTTTTTAAGCTGCGTATTGTAACCATCCGGAAGATTTAAAATAAACGCGTCTGCATGCGCTAATTTAGCAGCTTCTACGCATTCTTCATCAGTTGCATCAAGGAGACCGTAACGAATATTATCCATAACGCTGCCAGTAAATAAGTTCACATCTTGCAAAACTGTGCCAATAGCGTAACGCAAGTCAGTTTTACAAATATCACGCACGTCAATTCCGTCATACAAAATCTGCCCGTCGTCAATATCGTAAAAACGCGTAAGCAAATTCGCAATCGTAGTTTTTCCAGCACCCGTCGCTCCAACTAAAGCAACTTTTTGACCCGGCTTTGCAAACCAAGTAATGTCGTGTAACACAGGATTCTCATGGTCATACCCGAACACAACATCCGTAAAGCGCACGTCTCCGCGAAGAAGAGTGTAACGACCGTCTTTAGAAGTTAGAGCGTCGCGCTTTGCATGCAAAACCACTTCTTGAGCCATTGCGCTTAAGCTTTTAGCGCGCTGAGTAGCTTTATTGCCATTATCTTGCTTAGCTCTTTTCCAAGCCCAGTAAATATTAGCGCCTTCTTCTTTTTCGTCAACTTCTTGCAAAACGTCAAAAGCAGATTCAGTAGCAAGAGTTTCAGCAGACTGCGCAACTTTAACTTTTACTAAACGAACCGTTCCAGAATCTTCCTCCGGACTTTCGTCAAGAAGCTCAAAAATGCGCGACGCTCCAGCCAAAGCCATCATAAGCGAATTTAATTGCATCGTAATTTCGCCAATAGGATTAATAAACGCGCGTGAAAGAGTAAGCAAAGCTATAAGCGTTCCAATAGTCAAAGGCTCGGAGCTTGCAAGACCGAAAGTTGGAAAACCTGCAGAAACAGCCCACGCGCCAAGCAAAGCAATAAGCACATAAAGAAGATAACTTGCGTTACTAATTACAGGCATAACATTATTTGCGTAAGAATTAGCACTTGCCGAAATTTTTTGCACTTTTTCAACGTAAACATCTAATTTTTTAAGCGCAACTTCTTCGTGATTGAAAATTTTAATAATTTTACTGCCTGTTGCAGATTCTTCTACATACTTATTAAGCTCGCCCAAAGCGCTCTGGAATTGCTTAAAAAGACTGCCCGAACGCTTAAGCATAAATCTAACTAAAAATAGAAGAAACACAGTAAAAACTGCCACAAACGCGGCCACAGGAAGCGAAAGCCACATAATAGACACAAAAGCTGCCGTAATAGAAATAAGCGCAGCAAACGAGTCTGGAAAAGCCCACGAAATCGCCTCACGCAGCACTTCCGTATCGTTCGTGTAGCGGCTCATAACATCGCCGTAGCCTTGAGAATCAAGGTATTTAAGCGAAAGCTTCTGTTGGTGCTTAAACATAGCGTCACGCAAATCGCGCATAACACTTTCTGCAATTTGCGCAACCAGCCTACTCCACAGCCAGCAGCTAACCACGCCAATTACGTAAACGCTTGCCATAAGAATAATCATGCGCACAAGCGGCATCCAATCTGGATTATGCTTGCCAACAAGCGGAAGAATATACACGTCCACAATAGATTGCAAGAACATTGCGCAAGCCGCTTGAACAATAGAACTTACGATAATTGCGAATATGATTACGAAAACTTTTGCGCGATAAGCAAGCACGCATGAAGCTAGTCGTTTTAGAGTTGGCCAGTTGATTGCGCGGGTGTTTTTATTTGTTTTTGTTGTCATTTTTCAACACCTTCTTCCGCAATATTTTCTTCACTTTGCACTCGGCTTTTTGCTTGAGATTCCGCCATATTTTTATAAAGTTCGCAAGAGTTAATTAAGTCGTTATGAGAGCCTTGAGCGAGTATGCGGCCGTTTTGCAAAACAACAATAATATCCGCGTGCTCGATTGAAGAAATGCGCTGAGCAACAATAATTTGCGTAGAATCAGGCATAAAATTCTTCAATCCTTCACGAATTTTACGATCCGTTTTCATATCAACCGCGCTCATTGAATCGTCGAAGATTAGAATTTTAGGCTTTTTTAAAAGCGCGCGAGCAATGCACAAACGCTGACGCTGACCGCCGGAAACATTCTTGCCACCCTGCTCAATATGAGTGTTGTAAGCATCCGGCAAATCGTTAATGAACTCGTCTGCGCAAGCAATTTTGCACGCCGCGCGCAAATCCTCATCACTGGCATCCTTACTTCCCCAACGAAGATTTTCGGCAATCGTGCCACTAAACAGAATATTTTTTTGCAAAACAACACCAACTTCTTCGCGCAAACTTTGAGGATTGTAATCTAAAATATTTGCGCCGCCAACAAAAATCGCACCTTTAGTTACGTCGTAAAGCCTTGCAATAAGTTGCACAAGACTTGATTTTCCGGAACCTGTTGCGCCAACAATTCCAACAGTTGCTCCTGAAGGAATGCTCAAGTTTATATCGTGTAAAATTTCCTGTTCTGCCGAAGAAGATTCATCCGAATTATCTGAATTATCTGACTTCGGATAACGCAACGAAACATGCTCAAAACGCACAGAAGCATCCGAAAGTTTAGTAAGCGGATTCGAAGAAACAACCTCAGTATTTTTAGATTGCAACACTTTTGCGATTCGATGCATAGAAGCGCGCGCAGTTACAGACATAACAAAAACTGCAACCAAATTCGCGAGCGCAAATAAAATTTGCAACGCATACACAACCAAAGCCGCAAGATTTCCTGTAGTTAAACCAAACGCAGGATTATTTCCGGAAGCAACAATCTCATGCGAAGCCATCCACGCAATAAGCAACATTCCAGCATAAAAACACAAATTAAACAGCGGAATGCTGTAATTAAGCACGTACTCAGCATTAAGAAAATGATGGTAAATCTTGTGCGAAATACGCATAAAACGGCTATTTTCGTAGTCGGCGCGCACATAAGACTTCACAACGCGAATATTGTGCAAATTCTCGCCAACTTGATTATTCATCTCGTCAATCATGCGGTAAATTCGCATAAATCTAGGAGCAACAATTGCAGCGCCAACAGCACCAATCAAGCCAACAATCGGCACAAAGCTAAGAAAAACCCAAGAAATAGCAGGACTAATTGAAAAAGTAAACCACCACGCGGCTGCAATAATCACAACGCTACGAACGCCTGAGCGAATGATTAACTGGTAAGCAAACTGCACGTTAGACACATCACTCGTCATGCGAGTCACAATAGTACCAGTAGAAAACTTATCTAAATCAGAAAAACTTAAAAGCTGCAGCCGCGCAAAAATATTATGACGCAAATTTCTACCAAAACCGGCGCTAGAATGCGCACAGCAAACGCCTGAAATAACGCCAGCAATCACGGAAAGAGCTGCAAAAAGAAGAAGTTGCAAACCGTAATACCAAGAAGCGGAATTGGAGCGCGTCACAATGCCGAAATCAATAAGATTCGACATTACTGACGGAATAATTATTTGCATCGCTGCTTCAAAAATAATTGATACGGAAGTAAGAGCACCGAGCAAGCGATAGTTTTTCAAAGAATAAAGAATGGTGCGTAAGGCGTGAGGAGCACGATCGGCGCGGTTTTTTGATTTCTTCGACGATTTTCGCGTTACTTTCTCCACCATTGCGCCCCTTCCTTAAGTGATACTTAACTTTAATAATATCACTTTTGAATATAAGGTAGGCAGGGGTTTACGAGGACTAAATTTCCGGCAAATGTTTCATAGCAGCACTGAATCAGGTAGTAGCGCCAACGCGAGAAAAGTTGCGCACGTTTGGAGCGCATCACAGGCAATAACCCTCCAAACGC
>NZ_JBQEQO010000019.1:0-2254 GCF_056754715.1 Gardnerella sp. CCPDSM | reverse complement strand
AAAGGCTGATTAGGTGGGTGCATTTTTGCCCTTGTGTAGCAGGGCTTAGCGAGAGTTATCGTTAAAAGGTTTAATGCGTGGCGACTGTAAGATGGCTCGGAGCGGTTTTTGAGAGTGATTTTGCTGTTTGAGGGAAGATATCAACGCTCTGGGGTCGAGTGCACAGGATGTTAACGTTAAAAGGTGCACCCACTTTGCACCCACCTTGTGAAGGTTGGTTCTAGTTTCTTAACTCTTGGATACAATGAAACTTTTCCTTCTGAACTCTGAAACTGTTGCTTTCTGTGTGTAGAGTTGTTGCCTTAATTTCGCCTTTTTACCATTTTCTGTAATGCCTGTTATTTTTTGTGGGTTTATATCACCGGTATGCGTGTGCGAGTGGTCTTCTTGTTTTGTACTTGTTTCTAGCATGATGTGGTGTATCGATAGGTTTTTTAGAGTTCGAGTACATTGTTAAATATATGCTGAAAAGTGTTGGTGCTACTATGAGTATGACTGGTAGTATTCCGCCTTTGAACGCGCATGAGAGAGTGATAAGAACTATTGAGAATATTATTTCTTGAATGTTCATTCGTAATGATTCAGCTAATGTAATATGTTGCGTTGTTTTTGGTGTGACAACAAATATGGCTTTTCTTCCTGTAAGTGCTAGGAATGATGATTTCATTGACACGTAAAGCATTGAACCGTACAAGCAGAAAGTAAAAAGCATGTAGAGTAGTAAATGTTTGATAGATACTTTACCAAGCCAGAAGAATACGTCGTTTAGCATAGGTGCCATGAAGAATATTAAGGTTGGTAAAAGTAGCCATGCTGGATAGTGTAAATCGTAGTGTAGCGCTGGGAAGAATATGATATTCATCGCTACATAGCATGTGAAAAGTGATGTTAATGGCAGGTTGTAGGTGAACAGGAAAATATCTAGTTTTTCAAACCATCGCATTTTAGATGTGAAAATGCGTTTAGTGTAGCATTTCATGAACTCGAAATTACCTTGAGTCCATTTACTATGTCGTTTCTTAAAAGCTAGATAGTCAATCGGATATTGTTCCTCGCATGTTATGTTCGGTGCGAAAGCAACATAGTATCCTTTACTGCGTGCTTCAATTGATAAGCATAAGTCTTCAGCAACAACTTCTGGTAATCCATCTACTGCTTCGTAGCATTCGCGGCTTACCATTGCACCATGTCCTAATAGAGACATGAAACCATAGTGATGTTTCATTGTTTGGTACACAGGCCAGTGGCTGTTCACTCCAATGTGTAGTAGGTGCATAAAGCGGTTAATGTTACGTGTTGCTACGTGATTGCATTGTACGATTCCAGCGTTTTTAAAGTATTGGAAGTATTGTAAGCATCGAATAATAAAATCTGAAGGAATGATTTCATCACTGTCGAGAATAACAAAGTAATCGTAGTCAGTTCGTCCGTGTAAATAGTTGTTGAGATTTCCTGCTTTGAATCCTTTTCTATTTTCGCGGCGTACTACTTCTACATTATGTTCTTTAGCATATTCGTCTACCTTGTTTTTGTAATTAGGGTCACTAGAATCATCAAGGATGACTGTTTTGACTGATCCGGCGTACTTTTGTTTTAAGCATTGAGTGAGTGAGTCACCTTCGAAATCGTTGCAAGTACAGTAGAGCATTACGATACGCTTGTTTGCTGGTATTGGCATGCAAGAGACTTTTTGAACGTATTGTGTAATGGATTTCTTATGCAGGTAGAACCATAGTACGTAGATGATATCTTTAGTGCCGTTTAGCCAGAAGTAGATTATGAAGATTGCGTTTAATGCTATGAGAATATCTAGCGTAGTGTTTCTTGTTCCAGAAAAAACGTATTCTCTAATAGCGAATGGTGTAAAGATCAAGAATAGTAGTAACCATGTTATGAGAATAGTTACGTATAATGATGCTCTCTTCAACATGGGAAAAAGTCTATGGGGGGGGGGACGTTTTCCCAGACGTTTTTATGCGAGTGTTAAAAAATAGGTTTTGCTTGCAAAATTCTGATAGATATAAATACAGGTAGAGTGGCTGACAATAAAACTTGATATTATCTGGAATTAGAGCGTATATAGACATACCAATAAAGGAGTAAGCCGTATATGCTCTATGTAAAATTTGATGATTTCGAAGATGTTAGCGTCATGGGAAATGAGAAAGACCATGGAATGTTTATTCCAATTAAGGATGGAAATGTGTATGCTGAGTGCGAACGGTGCGGTGTAGTTGAAAGGATCACCTCACCG
>NZ_JBQEQO010000018.1:0-2513 GCF_056754715.1 Gardnerella sp. CCPDSM | reverse complement strand
CGCAGCATCAATAGCTTTCTCGATAGCCGTAATCGTTTCAACATCATCTTTAGGGATAAGCAGTGAAACACTATATTTTTCAGGACCGCCGTTAATAGACTTTGGCTCCCAACCGTTGAAATAGGAAAGACGCGTGTTCTTACCAGTGATAACTTTCGTGTTATTTAATTTAGACATAGTACTAATTCTCCTTTTTGAATTCTTGGTTTACATTTGTTACATTGACTTTTGCCCGCTTATCCGAGTCTGGTACGAGCGTAAGTTTTCCGGACGGTTTGATAATGAGGTCGCCCAGAATATCCTCAAATTTTTTCTTGCCCATAAGCTTTTGCATTTCTGTTAAACCGATAAGACTAGTTTTGAAAATGTCACTAAAGCCATGAGCTTTCGCTTTCTCAATAACAGCTGTCTCGTCCTTAAACTTGCGAACTGAACGTCCTTCCACGAGTTTGAAACCGCTCCACTCTTTGCCGTGGTTAATAGCTGAATCTGTGGCGTAAGCTAAAACATCATCAGCCCACTTCGTGAGCTTAGGTATAAGCGTGAGCACTTCTTCAATCTCACTATCTGTTAAAACAGATGGCGGTTTGAACTCAAGTTCTGCAAGTTTAAGGTTTTCTTCCGCACGTTTACGGCACGTGGCTTTTGCCCTGCAAAACCTGCACCAGTCACCGGCTTCAAATTCGCCTTCGCCTTTAATAGCAAGCTCTGCTTTAGGTTTAAGCACGCTTTCAGCCCAACAGATAAGCTCCGTGACAGGTAGCGTAAAAGTGGATACGTTGTCACGCCGTGGCTGAAAAATACTCATCTCAACAGTTTGAATCTCGTACAAGCTGTCGAAAAGCGTTAAAGCTCCAAGCGCGTAGCATTTCATCTGCGGATTCTCGTAAGCATCAACCAGCACGCCCTGACCATACTTAAAGTCGATAACCTGCAGCGTTTTTTCGCCTACAATAATGCAATCCGCTGTACCAAACCCGTCCGGCACGTAAGCTGAAAAATCAACCTTCTGCTCTATGAGAAGGATAGGATCTTGACAGTTAAGTTTTGTCTGCTCGTATTTTTCCATTACGAAATCCACGTAAGCATCCGAGCATTCCTGCATCTCGTTTGAGTCATACTCGGTTGACGGTTTTTCACACGGACGGTTAAGAAGCTTATTCAGCTTGTACTCACACCACGCGTGTGCCGCCGTTCCTTCCTCAGCCGCCGCAGAAGTAGTGTTTTCAAACTTTTCTTCTAAAACAGCACTCGGAGTACACTTAATCCACCTGTGAGCAGAAGATGGGGAAAGTAAAGCATGCTTAGTCACTTGTCATACCTTTCGCCTCTTCAAGAAGCTCAGCGTACTTACTTTCATCAAGTTCTGAAAGCCTGTTAGCTCCGAACTTGACGATAAGCGCTTTTACTTCCGCGGTTTTACCATGTTGGCTAAGTTTTGCTAAAACCGCTCGCACATCCTCTAAACTCACCTTTTTAACAGACTCCTTATTATTAGGAGCTGTTTCTTTACAACCAGCACCAGAAGCACCAGCATCATCAAATAGTGTTTTAAGATGAGCTGTTAAGTTTTCCAAGTCTTTGATGACTTCTTTCAATATTTCATTGTTCACGGTTTTCCTCCTTAAACTTCTTTGACATCGACTGACTGAACACTTTTCCCGGGATCTAATAGGTAGACTTGCGAGTAATCACCAAACAGCCAGCGGATAAACCGTTGAGGTAATCGCATCACAGCTCCACGTAGAACCTGTTTCTTCTCACCGTTTTCACCGGTGACGTTAATAACGATCTTGTGTTTCACGAGTTTTGCCTCCTTTCTATAAGGGGTTTCTTCCTTACACATCACAGGCAAAGAAAAAGGAGGAGTTTTTAACCTCCTCCAAATAAAATTTCTAGGATTTTTTTAACGCGTTTTTCTAAGCTTTTCGAGAGCCTTATCCAAATGCTTTTTCACGCCAGCAGACGAGATACCAAGAATTCTTGCAATCTCTGACTGAGTGTATCCTCCAAAAAACATCAGTTTTACTACTTGACTCTGCTTATCTGTCAGCACTGAAAGCATTGATTCTGTTCTCTCTGACATTTCAAAACCATAATCATCACCGCTAAAACCATAATCATCAGTAGTACTGAGAGCTTCAGCAATATAACTTTTATCTACTTCAAGCTCGCCATCTGCATCAAAGTCAAGTGAAAGATTATAGTTACGCGGAAAATGCTCGTTAGCAGCATACTCCACATCATCCTTGTTAGGCTCATAACCATGCTTAAGATTAAACCGCCGGATATATTCTTCTTTCCACGCTTCAATCTCAGCTTTTTCTTCAGCAGTTCTAGTAGGACGCAGATTCTTATTGTTGTAGTAAACCTCACTGTCATCCATTGAGTGAAGCATCTTAATATACGCTTCAGTGACACCATTCTCGCCCGGCTTGATTTCGATAGTTTCTTCACTATAACTACCATCTTCATTACGAACACAACTTGTATACTTATATGTTGCTCGATCG
>NZ_JBQEQO010000017.1:0-3715 GCF_056754715.1 Gardnerella sp. CCPDSM | reverse complement strand
AAAACCGAGCCTTCATACGCTTGATTGCCGAACATAGAAAAACAGAAGCCAACCAGCGCCCATCGCAATGCTGGACTAATAGATCTCATACGAATAAAAATATTATCTTTGCTAAAAATCGCCTTCACAGCAACCAGCTCTCCCCTAAAAACTCTTTCAAAATAACGCAAACTTGCATAGCTACTTACATGCAAACTTACATAACTACTCGCATGATTACTTGCAAATTGCTATCCAACTTAAATAATCACTACAAACTACACAAATCAAATAGCTTATTTGACAAATTTGATAACACTATACTCTTGGTCAAAAAAAAACAACAAATAATAGTAATAAGTCATGATCGCGACTTTTTAGAGAGCCTCTCAATCACAAGATGGCTCGAACTTAGCAGTTCTGGATTATCTGAACTCGCATAATATATGCACCCGTCTTTCTGGCAATATTATATTTATGTGACCGAAGTGAGGTAAGCGATACACTTGCGATCAAAGAATACGTCGTTGAGTCTGCATCACGCAAAACCATGATGAAACTAAAAGAGCCTAAAGCTGGTCTAAGTTCAAACTATTCTCTTGTTCTGTATCTTACCTTTGAAAAAAGGGAAATTGGAGTCGAATTCCTAGCCAGTCGCTAGACATAGGGAATCCACCCTGAAGGATGTCGAATCCAAAAAAAGTTGCAAAAACTGTTGCTGCGCTTGCTGTTATAGCTGCATCGTCTGCTATGTTGTCCGCTTGTGGAGAGCCAAAAGCTGTTCCTATGAACGATGAGTTCGCTGGCAATTCTGGTCAAAGCGCGGATGATGGTGGTAACCCTTCAGGGAAGTACGATGCTGGCGCTCAGCAATCTAAGTCTTCTGCGCAAATTGAGGATTCTGGAGATTCGCAAGATTCAAAAAACCAGCAGAATCAGCCTAAAACCGATACTGGCGATTACAAAGATGGCGAATACAAAATCAAAGCCACGTATGGTCCTGTTGCAGAAGATAGTTTTGATGTGAATTTAAGCGTTGCAAGTGGTAATGTGAACGGTGTTGAAATCACGCCTCATCCGTTTACGCCAATCTCTAAAAAACACATGAACGCTTTTGCTAGCGCTATCTCTGGAAAAATAGTTGGAAAACCGCTAAAAGATTTGCATATCTCGGTTGTTGCTGGAGCAAGTTGGACTAGCGATGCATTTAACAAGGCGCTTGACGTTGCTCGCCAAGAGGCTTCAATCGCATCTGCGCAATAATTGCAAGGCACAATCGCGATTATTGCGCGGATTGAATCAGCATCTAATCTTTTTTATTTTGAACGCTATCAACTGATTTTAATCGTACATTTTCCTTATATTTGTGCAACATTAAAGCAAAAGCTGTACAAGTGATTAGGTAGAAATTCCACGTAGTAACAAGAGTGAAAATATGAGGTCCAGGGTATGGATTGATTGAATACCCATACAATAGTTCTGTATCACTTGACCATAGCAATGTACCTAATGTATCAAAAATAATAATTACAATAGGTATTAATGCTTTCCATCGCATTGAATCTTTGCGCAAAGATAACACAGCAATTGCAAAGCAAATTGGCACATAAAATCCAGACAATTGTACTGCCTTATACAATGTTGAATTAACTGCATCATGCAATCCTGTAAACCAAAATCGAAGAAGTAATACAATACTTATAGCATCAATCACTACTAAAATAATCCACAAATATTTTGCACAGAAAGAATGAATATTTTTAAATTTTTTCTCCTCGAGAACAATATTGCAAGATGCACTATTTTCTGACTGTTCTTTCTCGATGAAAGTCTTATAACTATTAAATGCAAGAAGCATAACCAATACACTATGTACGCAAAAATTCAGGCATATAAGAACTGTATTTACTTCAGAGCCGGGATAATATGCATAATCTACCATAGGAACTTGTAATAGCTCTGCTAATGATTGTGCATACATGCAAATAAGCGTAGATATAACGAAAAGCGCTACTAATGTTATTGACATTATCCAGCGTTTGCGCTCGCGACAAAATGCAATAACGCAAACCAACAATACAAGACTTACTACACTAGTCCATGCAAGACCGTCATATAAAACATACCCATCCGATGTGTTAATAAAATATCTATATGCCAGAGTAAGTAGGCATATAGTGTCAAGTGGAATAAACAATAACCACGCGCACTTGCGTTTACAAATATTCTTTAGCAAATTCATTATTTACATTCTTCTTAAATGAAAATGTTACAAAATTTTACTATTTATCGACGTACTCTATAATAAATAGCTTTTCCGTCATGTTTTGGCCATCCACCATCCCACGCTAAATAATTCGTGGAATGTTGTGCAATCTTCAAACCATCGCGACCTTTTTGATACACGAAACCGATATGATCAACTTCTCCATCTTGGTTATAATCAACGCCGATAAAATCACCGTCAGCAACAGAATGAACAAGCTGTTTCCAATGCTTTGTATTGTAGCCACTTCCCATATAATTTTTGAAAGTATTAGCAATAACCCAAGAGATAGAAGTGTTATTCTGTGCCTTCCACCACCAACCTTTAGATGGATTATTATACATATCCATTGATACGCCACCGGCGTACAAAATTTGAGAAGCAAAATTTGTGCAATCTTCACCGCGTTCCCAAATCCACCAGCCTCTTTTTTTATAACCGTATTTTGGATTAGGTTTTACAGCATATTTTGCAGCATATTTTTTCGCGGCAGAAACATTAATCCCTGAACTACGGTCTGCGTAATATGGTTTATCATTATGATTTTCTGGTAATGTTGGCAAAAGTAAATAAGCGCTTTCTATGCCTTCTTCTTTAGATAGAAATCCATTAGAAATTTGTTTATTTATTTTTTCAAGTTCAGCAAGTATTGCATCATTCTCAGATCTATTTTCATACCAATCTAAAAATTCAACAGATTCTGTCGCGTCTGTTCTCAATGTATTTTTTTCATCCTCTTGTGAAAGAATGTTTTTATAAATTGTTGCTGTTTTTTCAGTTAATTCAGGCAAGGAATAACTTTTCTTAGCTTTGTTGATAACGTCAAAATGTTCAGATAAAAAGTTTTGCTTTGCTGAATTTGGGTCTTGGAATGTATCTAGTAATCTGAAACGCTCACCTTGGAATGCTATATAATTTCGTACTTTTACAAAACTATTTTCTTGAGTTGTAACTCCAGAATGATTACCGGCATATGCTACATTTACTAATCCATTAGCAATCAGTAAACATGCAAAGCATGTAGCTATCATTTTATAACAAATTTTCATCTTATCTTCTCTCCTAATTAACCATGATGATCAGCAACCGTACTGATAAAAGAAACTAGCAAAGCGCTAGTTGCATGCATCTTTACGGTGCAACTAAACAACACATTAGAAATTCTACTATTGAATTTATATGGATGTCAATAAAATCATAAAACGATGTTTTATGTATATGGAATTGTTGTTCTGTTGCTATAAGTGCCATTTTGTTTCAAATATCAACTAAATATATTTAATATACTAAATGTATTAAAAATGTATGTAATTCTAGTCTTACGCCTTACAATTCAGTCATTGTAATTGTTGCATGACGCTGTAAACAGGACGCATGTTATCGTGGCAGATTTTGCTAGATTTGCGATTTTTGCCACGATAACTGTGTGTGTCACGCATTTGCTGGTTCTATTGCAATACGTCCACCTAA
>NZ_JBQEQO010000016.1:0-3759 GCF_056754715.1 Gardnerella sp. CCPDSM | reverse complement strand
AGGCATTTTCAAATAGTCTTTCGACTTCATCGAAATCGTAATATCAGCTATCTGCTTATAGATTAAACTCTCAGCACCATCTTTAGGCTTATAAGAAAAAACCATGTGCTGGTTACGCTTATCAGGATCAAAAAAGTTCTGCCGATAATACGTAATATAGCGGCCTAGCCTTTGACCCATATCAAGCAGCCTAAACTCAGCCCACAAATCCATTAGCCCGTTAGAAGAAGGAGTTCCTGTAAGACCAACAATCCTTTTAACTTTCGGCCTAGCCTTCAGTAATGCTTTAAAACGTTTCGCCTGATATGATTTAAAACTTGAAAGCTCATCTATCACAACCATGTCAAAATTAAACGGCAGGCCGCTTTTCATTATCAGCCACTCCACGTTTTCACGGTTAATAATATAAACGTGAGCAGGCGTTTTTAGTGCTTGAATCCGCTCCTTCTCACTACCCGTCACAATAGAATAAGTTAGGTGTTTTAAATGCTCCCACTTTTCTAACTCTAAAGGCCACGTAGTGTTTGCAACCCTAAGAGGAGCGATAACCAGAGTCCTGGAAACATCAAACGAGTCAAGCATCAGGTCGTTAATTGCCGTAAGACTTATAACACTCTTACCAAGTCCCATTTCAAGCAAAACCGCTGAAACCGGGTGTGTGATAATAAAATCAGTCGCATACTTTTGATACTCATGTGGCTCGTATCGCATCAATCACAACTCCAATCTGACTCTTGTCATCAACCACGAAAACCTTAAAACCTAAATCCTGTAAATCCTTCATCCGTTTCACCTGTAAAACTCTAGGCTTTTTACCTGGTGCTTTAAGCTCCACAAAACCAATCTTGCCCCCATGAAGTAAAACCAGCCTGTCAGGAAGCCCGTCAACAGAAGGACTCGTAAGCTTTAAACAAAGCCCTCCCACAGCTTTAACATCACGGACGAGTTTTCGCTCAGTTTCCTTTTCTCGTAAAAAGCCCATCAGATACCTCTTTTGCCATCTCAATGATTTTCTTATCCACTTCGTTTCTCGGCTCATTAGCAACATCGCCGTAAAACACGTCAATATAGTGATTGTTTAACTGTGGGTGATCTTTGAACATATTGTCCTCAGCATGCGAAGATACTTCATCAATCATGTTCATGGCTTTTAACAGTCTGTCTTGATCTTTCACTAAAAGCACCGGGCTAATATCGACCACTAATTGGCTAATCAGACTCTTAGTCAGTCGCATTGCTGCTCCTGCTTGCTTGTAGGTTTCTACTGTTCTCTCTTGTTTGTTAATCATGGTTTATTCCACCTTTCTCAAATCTTATTTTTCATTTATTGAATAGAGTTGTTTCATTCGTTGGTTTTGCCCGTTTACATCAGGCGAATGTTATTTGTGTAGCCATGTATGCTTTAGACCCATCTTTTACTTTTCTCTATATATACTTATATTTCTTTTATTTTTTTCTCTTATATAAAAAGTAAAGAAAAAGGGTACACTACAATACAAAACCCCTATTTATCAGGCTTTTCTTTCTTGAAAACGTGCATGGTAGCGTGTAGGCAACGCCTATTTTCGTGTATGAAAAAATCCTATAGAACATTTTTCTCTGAACCCGGTTTTTACCATGTAAAACATTTGCCTACACGCCAATACATTTTTCAGGAAGTATCTTTCAGTTTTACCGCGTTCTCCATCAAAGAAAATCCTCCTGTGCCTGCAAATTCGGATTGATGGAAAGACCACACCACTGGTAGCCTTTACCCGTCCGTTTTTTGCTATAACCTGCTAACAGTAAAGCCTTAGAAAAATCCCTGTCGTTTCTAACATATTCACCGTTAAGGTTTGCCCACTGACGGTAAGACAAGTAAAGACTCCTACTCATCTCCGTTTCATTCACGCCCTTAATGCAATAATCAGTGATGAAATGGCCTATCCAGTCGTTTTCAGCCCGATAAGCGTCCTTAGCCTGCTCTACCACCTTACAAGTAGGGAATTTATAACTGTTTTGGATATAAAGCTTGGCTCCTTCAATCATCCATTGAAGTATTGCCCCACCTGCTTTTTGCAAAAGTTCATCAACATAGTCTGTTTTCGGATTCTTGATTTCTTTCGTAAACGGTGCGACAAAGATTCTCCGCCACGTTCCCTTATCGTTCGAACCGACTTTCGGCAGATGGTTCGTGTAGAGAATAGTTGAGTGGCTTGGCGTAAACGTAAAAGGAGCATAATATTTCCTCTCAGCTGAAATATCATCCACGCTTGCTATCTGTTTCAGCATGGAAATAGAAAGCCTTTGCCCTTCCTCAGTTTCCGAGGCAAGAATAAACCTTTTACCGCAAAGCTCCGCTAAATCCACTTTCACGTTTTTAGCCCGAGTGGTTAAAGACTCCGCAGGTATTTTCCCCGCATAATCTCCAAGCACATGTGCTTCCGCGTTAAACACGGTCGACTTACCGTTGCCACCTGACCCGTACACCAGCAAAAGCGATTCTTCAAACACTTGACCTATAAGCGTACTACCCGCATGGCTTTGAAGAAATGTCTGAAACTCTTTATCACCTGCGGTAACCATATCAAGCGTTGTCTGCCACAATCCCATGTTCTCCCGTGAAGGGCAAACAGCGGTCATTTTCGTACAGTACGAACACGGATCATGTGCTTTTAGCTCTCCAGTCTTTAAATCCACGATTCCGCAAGGCGTGTTTAGAATGAAAGCATCACGATCCAGTCCTTCGTTTGCAACTTCCAGCATGGATTTAGCAAGCTTTAATATCCCGGACACTTTACTGTGATCATTCATCTTCTTAGCAAACGAAAGATACTGCTTTGCCCGATTCACTTCACTCTTTGCTTTATCCGCCTGCTCTTTATCACCTGATGATTCAGCTTGAACGAACTCTTCGTAAGCTGTCTTAAACTCGATACCAGCATTTTTCAAAACCTTTTTAGCAATAAGCATGTAAAGTTTCATAACTTTAAGCTCAGACGCTTCCCACTTCTTGCCCGTCCAGTAAAGCCAGCCTGCAGACATCGTATAAACAGCCTTATTCTTGTTATGTTTGGCAAAAACCTCAGCCATCGCAATATCCGTTAAATCATCCGGCTTATACTCCTCATAGCTTTTGCCATACTCGCTAGGCGGAATATAACCTTCTTGACTTGCTACTTTAAGCCCGAACTTTTTAGCCGAATACCAGATTTTAGATAATTCTGCATCAGGCAAAGGAGGATTACACCGCTCAGCTTCACTCAAAAACTTCTCATGTGTTTCATCTGTAGCACCATAACGTTTGATGAGTTTTCCTGCGATATGACTAAGCCTAGAGTTTCTCTGCCCCGATGGTATTTCTTCTGTTCCTGCATCAAATTCACTGAAATCTTCTTCCGAGAGGAAATCAGTGATTGTTTTTTCACCATCGTAAAGTTCTACCTGTGGAGTTTTAACACCGTAGAGAAAACGTGCCGCATCAAGAGCGTTACTGTCAAAATACGGGAATACTGATTGAATCCTTGTTTTAAGCTCCACATAAGCTTTAGCATCGCTTACTTCTTCAATTGGAAAATAAACATGAAAACGTGGTCTTGCACACTTCCCATGCTTGTCTTTCATGTGGTTTCTACTATAAGACGCATAAAAGCACACGTTCGGAAACGCTAAAGCAACATCAAAAGGCGTCACCCAGTCTTTACCAACATCAGAATGATCGTTATCACAGTCCATCGGAATACAGGTAGATGAAATGAAATTATCTTTAGACCTATAACT
>NZ_JBQEQO010000015.1:0-4310 GCF_056754715.1 Gardnerella sp. CCPDSM | reverse complement strand
AATATTCTTATGTACAAGGTTCTTATGTTCGTGCTGAAGTTGGTTCTGTTTACAGCTGTGAATTTTATGTTCCTTTACTTGTCGATGGTGGTATTCGGCCATGATTTTGGTGTGATGTTCAAAACGTATGGGAATGCGCTCGGTCCGCTTATGTTCATGCTTGCTTTGATGACAACGATGTCGTTGCCTAATGAAGGAACCATTTTTGAGGATAAGCGGCAAAAAAGTGTGTCTAAAAACCCGAGTTATCGTTGAAATACCACGGAAAACTCGCTGTTATTAAGCTAAAAAAGCTTAACATTCAGCATTACTTGACATTGAAAACAAAAGGGGCTTAGGACAATTTTTAGACATTTTGTGCAATCATAGCACGATGTTCCATAATTGTCTTTTAAGCCCCATTTTAATTCTGTGATTGTTGTAAAAATCAATATAAGTATGAATAGCTTGACGTAATTCTTCTGTACTATCCCAGTTAAGTGGATAATGCATTTCTGTTTTCATTCGTTCAAAAAAGTCTTCACAGGCAGCATTATCTCCACTGTTTCCTTTTCTTTACATGGAGCGTGTAATACCAAGACCTTCTAATCTCTCAATCCACCTACCGCCTCTATAGTGACCTCCTCTATCTGTATGAATAGCTAAGCTTTTACATTCTGTAATCTTAAGGGTAGTTAAAGCCCCTTCTAACATTTCATCTACAAGACACTAATCTGGGTGGTTTGAAAGAGCGTAAGAGGCCACTTTACTATCAAAACAGTCAATCATAGGGCTTAAATAGAGTTTTGACTCTTTTACTGAAAACTCAGTAATGTCTGTAAGACAAATCTTATTAGGTGAATCTGCATGAAAATTATTGTTAACGATGTTACTGCATGCGGGAGTAATTTCTCCTATGTAACTTGAATAGCGTCTTTTACGCCTGGCATATCTAACCTCAATTAACTCTTCTTTCATGAGTCGTCTTACTACTTTTTCAGATACTTTAATACCTTTAGTTCTCAATACTAACCATATTCTAGGAGAGCCATAAGTAAAGAAGTTTTCTTCTGCAATCTTGTGTATGCAACCTCGTATATGTGCGTATTTGTCAGTTTTTTTGAAGAGCATTTTTAGCATAGTAATAACTTGAACGCTTTATCTGAAGTGTTTTAATCAGCAGCTCTAACGGTAACACTAAAAGTAGTTAGGCCTATAACACTTTTTGCGGAGTGAGGATTTCTGATATTAATACGGTTGGGATTATATTAGATTTGTTGGGATTGTATTAAATACAGTTGGGACTTTATTAGCCACGGTTGGGACTCTATTAGAGCGTGGCTAATGCTCGTTTTGTTTTCTAAAACGAGTGTTGTTTAACGAGAAGGGGGGTGAAAACATTGTTAACGCTTAAACCTCAAAGCACGTAGCTTTCAAGGCAAGTGTGGTTTTTACATGTCAAACTGTTATAAAAACGAGATTATTCCACTCTTTTTTACACTCATGATACGGGTTTTAAGAAAGAGCGGGTAAATGTTATAAGAATTTTTGGAACAATTAACAAGATTGTGGTTAATGATTAATCAATAAGACACTACTAATAAACGGTTAAAGCCTGATTAGCTATAGGGCGATGAGATACGTCAATAGGATCCTCATGGTTTTTCATGACTCCTATGAAGTACCTCTATTCTACTATGGCTATTTTTCAGGTATTAGAGTCGGTACTTCATAAAGTATCGGCTCTTTTTTGTATGTGTCTTCACCCTACCGCTGCAGGCGGGAAGGGTGAGCATGAGGACTCGCAAAACTAATAGCAACAATCGAGCAACATATAAGTATACAAGTTGTGTTCGTAATGAAGATGGTAGTTATAGTGAAGAAACTATCGAAATCAAGCCGGGCGAAAATGGTGTCACTCAAGCGGATATTAAAATGCTTCACTCAATGGATGACAGTGAGGTTTACTACAACAATAAGAACCTGCGTCCAGGTAGAACTGCTGAAGAAAAAGCTGAAATTGAAGCTTGGAAAGAAGAATATATCCAGCATTTTAATCTTAAGCATGGTTATGAGCCTAACAAGGATGACGTGGAGTATGCTGCTGAAGAACATTTTCCACGTAACTATAATCTTTCACTGGATTTTGATGCAGATGGTGAGCTTGAAGTAGATAAAAGTCATCTTGCTGAAGCGCTCAGTACTACTGATGATTATGGTTTTATTACCAACGATTATGGTTTTGAAATGTCAGAGAGAACAGAATCTATGCTTTCAGTGCTGACAGATAAGCAGAGTCAAGTAGTAAAACTGATGTTTGTTGAAGGATACACTCAGTCAGAGATTGCGAGCATGCTTGGTATTTCGTCTGCCGGTGTGAAAAAGCATCTAGATAAGGCTCTCGAAAAGCTTAGAAAAACGCGTTAAAAAAATTCTAGAAATTTTATTTGGAGGAGGTTAAAAACTCCTCCTTTTTCTTTGCCTGTGATGTGTAAGGAAGAAACCCCTTACAGAAAGGAGGCAAAACTCGTGAAACACAAGATCGTTATTAACGTCACCGGTGAAAACGGTGAGAAGAAACAGGTTCTACGTGGAGCTGTGATGCGCTTACCTCAACGGTTTATCCGCTGGCTGTTTGGTGATTACTCGCAAGTCTACCTATTAGATCCCGGGAAAAGTGTTCAGTCAGTTGATGTCAAAGAAGTTTAAGGAGGAAAAACCGTGAACAAGGAAATATTGAGAGAAGTCATCAAAGACTTGGAAAACTTAACAGCTCATCTTAAAACTCTGTTTGATGATGCCGGTGCTTCTGGTGCTGGTTGTAAAGAAACAGTTCCTAATAATAAGGAGTCTGTTAAAAAGGTGAGTTTAGAGGATGTGCGAGCGGTTTTAGCAAAACTTAGCCAACATGGTAAAACCGCGGAAGTAAAAGCGCTTATCGTCAAGTTCGGAGCTAACAGGCTTTCAGAACTTGATGAAAGTAAGTACGCTGAGCTTCTTGAAGAGGCGAAAGGTATGACAAGTGACTAAGCATGCTTTACTTTCCCCATCTTCTGCTCACAGGTGGATTAAGTGTACTCCGAGTGCTGTTTTAGAAGAAAAGTTTGAAAACACCACTTCTGTGGCAGCCGAGGAAGGAACGGCGGCACACGCGTGGTGTGAGTACAAGCTGAATAAGCTTCTTAACCGTCCATGCGAAAAACCGTCAACCGAGTATGACTCAAACGAGATGCAGGAATGCTCGGATGCTTACGTGGATTTCGTGTTGGAAAAATACGAGCAGGCAAAACTTAACTGTCAAGATCCCATTCTTCTCATCGAGCAGAAAGTTGATTTTTCAGCTTACGTGCCGGACGGGTTTGGTACAGCGGACTGCATTATTGTAGGCGAAAAAACGCTGCAGGTTATCGACTTTAAGTACGGTCAAGGCGTGCTGGTTGATGCTTACGAGAATCCTCAGATGAAATGCTACGCGCTTGGAGCTTTAACGCTTTTCGACAGCTTGTACGAGATTCAAACTGTTGAGATGAGTATTTTTCAGCCACGTCGTGACAACGTATCAACTTTCACACTACCTGTCACGGAGCTTATCTGTTGGGCTGAAAGCGTGCTTAAACCAAAAGCAGAGCTTGCAGGCGCAGGCGAAGGCGAATTTGAAGCTGGAGACTGGTGCAGGTTTTGCAGGGCAAAAGCCACGTGCCGTAAACGGGCGGAAGAAAACCTTAAACTCGCAGAATTTGAGTTCAAACCGCCTTCTGTTTTAACGGATAGTGAGATTGAAGAAGTACTCACGCTTATTCCACAGTTAACAAAGTGGGCTGATGATGTTTTAGCGTACGCCACAGATTCCGCTATTAACCACGGGAAACAGTGGCATGGTTTCAAACTCGTAGAAGGCAGATCAGTTCGCAAGTTTAAGGATGAGACAGCTGTTATTGAGAAAGCAAAAGCTCATGGCTTTACCAACATTTTCAAAACTAGTCTTATCGGTTTAACAGAAATGCAAAAGCTGATGGGCAAGAAAAAATTTGAGGATATTCTGGGCGACCTCGTTATAAAACCGTCCGGAAAACTTACGCTCGTACCAGACTCGGATAAGCGGGCAAAAGTTAACGTTCAAAATATTAATCAAGAATTTAAGGAGGAAAAGTAAAATGAGCGGATTTAACAAAACTAAGGTTATCACTGGTAAGAACACGCGTCTTTCCTATTTCAACGGTTGGGAGCCAAAGTCTATTAACGGCGGCCCTGAAAAATATAGTGTTTCACTGCTTATCCCTAAAAGTGATGTTGAAACAGTAAACGCTATTGAGAAAGCTATTGATGCTGCT
>NZ_JBQEQO010000014.1:0-4328 GCF_056754715.1 Gardnerella sp. CCPDSM | reverse complement strand
GCCTATACTCGCGCTGATTTTTACCGCCGGTCTTCTTGTTGTTTTGCCGCAGCTACCAAACACGAGCTACGCTACAGACTAGGGATGTAGTTGTGATTTTGAGTATTCTAATTGTAGTCTATTTGCATAATTTAGTATTTGGGGGAATAACCCTATTCCTATTTGTTACAAGTAAAACTGAGAACACCTTATACATTTTATATATTATCAAAAATAACAACAACAATTGTATGGCAAAAAATTATGGAATAAGATGAGTACTAAACCTAATGATAGGTCTTTTATATATTGTAATTACAAAGGAGAATTTCTATGAAATGTCATATTTTTAAGTCTATTGCTGTAGTTGTTGTAGCATTATCAACCTGTATTTCTCTGGTATCAACTGCTCAAGCTAGTGAGATAGTGGATAACGAACCAAGTGTTGTAGAAAGTAATGTCAGTGATGCGAATATAGATAATTATGCTAAGCATCTTGAAATTATTTTTTCAAGGTATCTCAAGTTTAATGAAATTAATAAAAAATGGACTATAACACAAGCAGGGGAGTTTTCTCATGTTCCGAAAGAAGTGCTTGAGAATTTAATTCATAAGCTCAATGCAAATGCATCTGTTGATAAGATTTCGTCTAATGATAATCATGCAGTGCGTTCGAAGGATTATGCTAAATGTATAATTAATGCTACTGGGCTAGGCACCCTTGCTGGAATATTTCGTGGTGCTTTAACAAAGTTACTTGAAAATCAGCTTTGGAAGCAAGCTGCTATGTATATCTTAAAGGCAGTTGGTCCAGCCGCATTTAGAGGTGGAGCTGTGGGTCTAGCTGCATTCTTAGCAGCTTCTGCTATTTGGTGTGCGACTCCGTGGAGTAAGTGAGGAGGATATTCTTATGTACAAGGTTCTTATGTTCGTGCTGAAGTTGGTTATGTTTACAGCTGTGAATTTTATGTTCCTTTACTTGTCGATGGTGGTATTCGGCCATGATTTTGGTGTGATGTTCAAAACGTATGGGAATGCGCTCGGTCCGTTTACGTTCATGCTTGCTTTGATGACAACGATGTCGTTGCCTAATGAAGGAACTATTTTTGAGGATAAGCGGCAAAAAAGCGTGTCTAAAAACCCGAGTTTTCGTTGAAATACCAAGGAAAACTCGCTGTCGTTAAGCTAAAAAGCTTAACATTTAGTATTACTTGACATTGAAAACAAAAGGGGCTTAGGACAATTTTAGACATTTTGTGCAATCATAGCACGATGTTCCATAATTGTCTTTTAAGCCCCCTTTTAACTCTGTGGTTATTATAAGAATCAATTGCTTAACGTAATTCTTCTGTACTATCCCAGTTATGTTGCAAGAAGGTTTTCTCTTGCCAGAATCAGGCTATCTTCTTGATATTAAAAACCATAAATAGATTCAAAAATGCATGTTTAGACCATTTGAGCCAGTCTGTTTCATTATAACTATTCTCTTTAACTACTCTAATCTTGCGCTCTAAAAGTCCAATACGTTGCTTAAGTGGAATTATTTTGCCGGTTGTTGCATTAGAGAAAATACTGAAGCATATAAGAGTTTACTTAATAATTTATTAGCTCTTACTGTTGTTATTACTGATGGGAATTCTGGGGCGTTGAGCGCTATTAAACAAGTTTGGCCAGAGACTCGGGTACAACGCTGTTTAGTACATATTAAACGTAATATACGCGTATTAACTACAAGCAAGCCTAGACTGCAATCACATAAGGCTTTGTGGGGTTTAGCTAAAAAGTTAGTTAAAATCAGAACGTTGAAAGAATCTGATTTATGGGTTAATTTACTACAGAAATCTTATAACCAGTGGAAAGATTGGCTTAATCAAAAAACGTTCCGTAGGAATGTTTCTGAAGAAAATATTCCTTCTTGGGTAAGAAGGAATCAACAATGGTGGTATACGCACCAGACAGCAAGAAAAGCTTATAATCTGCTTGCTAGACAAGTTAAAAATGGTACGCTATTTACCTTTCTTGATCCTCTACTATTAGAGAAAACGAGCGTTCCTATTCCTAGTACTACTAATGCTTTAGAAGGTGGCATAAATTCACAGATAAAGAAATTGGTAAGTGTTCATAAAGGATTATCTGAAGATCACATGCGGAGAGCTATAGAGTGGTGGTGTTACTTCAATAGTGAAAATCCTTCAGATCCTAAACAATTTATAACTTCTGAATACTTCAAATAAGTAGCAAAGAAAATTATTGATGACCAGCAATCAATTGGGTCTTCGGGTTTCGATACAAGCTTTGACTTATGTAGGGCAGATTACTACTCAGATATATCAATTAGAAAAGGAACACTAAACTAACGACGCACCTGAATAAACACGTTTACAGACACACTTTTTGCTGCTTACCTGATTATGACGGCGTTTCTATCAATCAAGTATTTATACTATTGACTTGTGAGCATAACAACGTGAGTCACTCACCACATGTTTGGCCAACATGCTGTTTACTGGAATACGCTTACTCACTAATTGATAAGGCCAATATTAGAGAGGTCATCTTATGATGAAGAAAGTTAGTTCATTGTTAATAGCTGCAGCATCATTACTTGGAAGTATGGTGTTTGCAACTCCATCTTTTGCAGTTCAATCAACATCACAATATGTGAATTTTAAGTCTGAAATGAGAGGATTGCGTTCTCCAGATGGTCGACGTTCAATTGTTCCAGTATCTGGACAAGGATTGAATGTGCATACGCTAGCTGGTGATACTATCGTAGTAAAGAATAATATAGCTACTTGGAGAGATGCAACAAATCATACTATAGCAACTATCAATTTAACAGTTCATGACGGGCAGCATGTTGATTTTGGTTATAGCAAAGTTCTTCATAGGATTGCTCCTACTGTTTCCTTAGAGACAGCTTTAGAACGTGGTGGAAAGAAACATCATTGTATTCCTAAATGGATTGGTGTGGGATGGAATGTTTTATGGGATGCAACAGTTTGTACTCCATTATCACTTGGTATTTCTGGATTGGCGTCACCAATTGCTGGTGTTTCGGCTGATATAGCTTGTAGCGCTGCAGGTGGCACTTTGACAGCAGCATTGGGGTGTTAATATGGATGATGCAACTATTTCGAAGAAGCATGCCACAACAGGGCATCGGTCATGGCTTGCTTCGTTTGCTACCATTTGGCTGACGAGTGTTGTTTTCTCGTGCATCAATCATTTACCTTGGTATGCCAATGCTATTTCAGGGGTAATCTTGCTGATCGCAGCGTTTGTATGCCATGCATTGTTGCAGCATCACCATGTGAAGCCTATGGATTACGTGGTGTTTGCTGCTGCCGTGGCAGTTATACTCGTAGTGGTACTCGTATTGGCGTATATCGTCTAAATTGGGGTAAGCGGCAAAAAAGTGTGTCTAAAAACCCGAGTTTTCGTTGAAATACCAAGGAAAACTTGCTGTAGTTAAGCTAAAAAAGCTTAACATTTAGTATTACTTGACATTGAAAACAAAAGGGGCTTAGGACAATTTTAGACATTTTGTGCAATCATAGCACGATGTTCCATAATTGTCTTTTAAGCCCCATTTTAATTCTGTGATTGTTGTAAAAATCAATATAAGTATGAATAGCTTGACGTAATTCTTCTGTGCTATCCCAGTTAAGTGGATAATACATTTCTGTTTTCATTCGTCCAAAAAAGCCTTCACATGCAGCATTATCTCCACTGTTTCCTTTTCTTGACATGGAGCGTGTAATACCAAGACCTTCTAACCTCTCAATCCACCTTCCACCTCTATAGTGACCTCCTCTATCGGTATGAATAACTAAACTTTTACATTCTGTAGTGTCAAGGGTAGTTAAAGCCCCCTCTAACATTTCATCTACAAGACACTGATCTGGGTGGTTTGAAAGAGCGTAAAAGACCACTTTACCATCAAAACAGTCAATCATAGGGCTCAAATAGAGTTTTGACTCTTTTACTGAAAACTCGTAATGTCTGTAAGCCAAATCTTATTAGGTGAATCTGCATGAAAATTATTGTTAACAATGTTAATACATGCAGGAGTAATTTCTCCTATATAGCTTGAATAGCGTCTTTTACGCCTGGCATATCTAACCTCAATTGACTCTTCTTTCATGAGCCGTCTTACTACTTTTTCAGATATTTTAATACCTTTAGTTCTCAATACTAACCATATTCTAGGAGAGCCATAAGTAAAGAAGTTTCCTTCTGCAATCTCGTGTATACGACCTCGTATATGTGCGTATTTGTCAGGTTTTTGAAGAGCCTTTTTAGCATAGTAATAACTTGAACGTTTTATCTGAAGTGTTTTAATCAGA
>NZ_JBQEQO010000013.1:0-5597 GCF_056754715.1 Gardnerella sp. CCPDSM | reverse complement strand
TGCCGGAAGCGACTTCGGAATAGTAAGCGAAAACGGAATGCCCTTATTAAGAATGATTTGACGATAAAACATGTCAATAGCAGTAGCCCTAGGAATTCCAATAGTTTCCAAAATCTTCTCCGCCTGCTGCTTAATATTTTCTTGTATTCTCACATTCACATTCGCTGTTTTGGTAACTGCCATATCAATCAACCTCCATACACACATCATAAAATACTGTATCGCATATTGCAACACAATTACATGAATGGGATTTTTCGACTGATATAAACACTTTCAACATTCACACTAAGCATTTAGCGCAAAATACTACTATTGCTTCTTATAACCTACAGCAACATTACCTGTTTTATTAATCCCTGGTACTTTAAGAACATTAGAGCTTGGCTTGTCTTTTAAATCAAATTTACCAACTAAAAATAAAGCTTTATACCCTGAACTAGGCAAATTAAACTGTGAGTCAACTAATTTGATGGGCTTATCTCCAAGAGTGACTTTAGACAAATCATAATGAGAATCAAGAATGTCTCGTGACACAAAGAGATACAGTTCACCTTTATTCATGTAATCGTCTGGTAGGCGATATTCTTTCTGAGATACCTCTACTGTTTCCCAATGATACGACGCAAGCGCCGCCTTCTCATCATCGTCGGAACATCCCGCAAGAGAAAAGAGAGAGCCTAGCAGCAGAAGCATAACAAGACAACTTTGAAAAATGGTTTTACAAAAAATAGTTTTACTTCTCATAACACTACTAGCCTCCTTCTCTCTAACACGACTCTGTATCAAATGATTATAAAACAGACTATTAAGTAAACAAAATCTCCCATTCGCTCTGATTACTGTAATAATCTTAATAAATATCCTATTTTTTTTTATTAATTTGTCTAGACTATCGACACTAATTTCTTCATTTACTAGCAAACTATGCTCTTTCATAAACAGCAAGATTTACAGAAACAGAAGAACCAATATCATCGCGTGCGTTTAATGCCTCCAACAATATTCCCTCATAAACGAAGCAATCACCTGCAAATCTTCACCCTCATAATACTCAACAAGCAACTTCTTAAACTCAGGAACTAGACTATACGCAAGTAGGTGTCATCAAAACGATATCTTGAAACAGTCACGATTTGTAAAGGAGTGCCACTGCTTCTGTATGGATTGAGAGAACTATATCTCTAAGGCTTGCTCCTTCTAAATATTCTCTATAGATTCTTCTTACGACTTTTGCTTCCTGTTCAAGAATTACAAGTTACTTGAAGATTATGATAAAAAGGATTTGTTTGATGGTGAAGATTTTTTGAAAAATAGGGATAAAGCTAAATTAACTTCAAAATCTAAGGTATTAAAAATAAAATATAAAAAACTAATTATAGGATTGAATATAGCAACAAATGATAGATAGTAGAAATCTATCGTCTTTTTAGTTTAAGAAATTAAAAAAAGCAAAGTACGCTTGACAAAAAAGCAAAGCGAGCTATACATTATATGTAAAGTTAGCTTGCTGTTGGAGGAGGAAAATGAAAAATGCAATTTCTCAATTAAGAAAACAGCATAAAATAACTCAAGAAGAATTGGCAAATGAAGTTGGAGTAACAAGACAGACCATAACTTCCATTGAAACTGGGAAGTATATAGCGTCACTGCCGTTGGCTTTTAAAATTGCTAAGTTTTTTGATATGAGTATTGAAGAAATATTTAGTATAGAAGAGGATGATTAATATGAACAAATTAGAAAAATATAAAAAAGAAATAGGATTTAGAATTAGTATTTTAGTCTTATTATGTATGGTTGCCTTACTCGCAGTTATTATTGGAAATTTTTACTTAAAATATAAATTTCCATTAAAAGAAGATGTGACATATTATGTAGCAGTATTTTTTATTGGACTTGAACTTGTATCTGTATTCTACATGTCAATGCTTGGTAGAGCATATAGAAATAGAGATATATTGGAGAAGATGCATACTAAAGAAACAGATGAAAGAATGATATTAATAAGGATGAAGTCAGGATCAAATATAATACCTATATTTTCAATGGTTATTGTAATAGTTTCTTTATTTGTAGCATATGTAAGTTATGAAGCCTTTTTAGCGTTAATAATAGTTGCATTTGTCCAAATAATATTTTCTAAATTATTAAAAGTATATTGGTCAAAAAAGATTTAAAAATATCGTAGTAAAGGTATTAGACGATAGACAGTTAAAACTCTATCGTCTTTTTTTATACTCAAAATTAGGAGGTAAAAATGGATTGAGAGAACTCCAAGTATAGCTACACTTTTTTGAGTGCACACTATTGATAGTGGGTGCACTTTTTAACGATAGGAAAAGGCTATCGTTAAAAGGTTTAAGACTGGCTTGATAGCTTGATTTTTGAGCATAAAAACAAAAAAAAACAGCCTAGAGATGATTCCCCTAGGCTGAGTTTTGTAACATTTCAAACGCTCACATTCTTTTAGCTTTTACGATGCCCTTTCAATATCCACACTAATCTCTGATTTAAAAGTTACGCTGAACCTGTCCTCGTAAACTTTTATTTTCTTTATGTACTTTCTTACCAGCTTCTCGTCATACTCACTAATATCGTGACGCTCACTTTTCAGAAAATCTTCCATTTCTCTGATTCGTCTTTTAGCATCTTCTTGACCTGCTTTTTCTATAAGAAGCTGCTGTTTCTTAACTTTCAGTTCATCAATCTCATCAGCTATTTTCGTGTAGTCTTTTTTAGATTTTAGCAAGGTTAGTAGTATCGCTTGTTTGTCCGCGATTTTTTTATCAACCGTTTCAATCTCGCTTAAGTTGTTGCACGCGATAATTTCTCTAATATTGTTATTCAACGTATCCAATACTTCATCCGGTACACTAAACACCTTGTTTATGGCTTTCACTGTAGCAGACTGCAGCTCTTCCTCTTTTACTGTCGGAGCATCACAAGCACTAGGACCATTTTCCCATCTAGTACAACAACGCCAAACAACAGAACGTACTCCTCGATTGTTCCAAGCAATTCTTCTGTAAACATCCCCGCATTTAGCACAAACACATAGGCTGGATAAAGCGTACTTACTGGAATAAACTCTCCTTTTTTTATTCTCCTCACCACTAAACATGTTGGCTCGTCTTAACATTTCTTCTTGAACTTTAAAGAAAATATCTCTTGGAATAATCGAAGCGTGACTATCTTTTACATAATACTGTGGTTCTGTTCCATCATTTTTTATACGAACATGGTTGATAAAATCTGTCGTGATGGTTTTTTGTAAAAGAGCATCACCAATATATTTTTCGTTTTGCAAAATGGTTTTAATATTAGACAAGTGCCATTTTAAATGCCCGGCGCCGTTTTTAATGCCGTCTTTTTCAAGGCCCTCCGCTATATCTCTAAGGCTTGCTCCTTCTAAATATTCTCTATAAATTCTTCTTACGACTTTTGCTTCCTGTTCAAGAATTACAAGATTCCCTTCATCGTCTTTTGTGTATCCTAAAAACCAGTTATGGTTGATTTGCACTTTGCCTTCCTGGTAGCGGAACTTAAGTCCAAGCTTCACATTCTGAGAAAGTGACGCGGATTCCTGTTGAGCTAAAGAAGCCATGATAGTAAGCAATAGTTCTCCGCTTGCTTCCATGGTGTTGATGTTTTCTTTTTCAAAAATGATCGGAATGTTTTTGTCTTTCAACTGTCTGACAAACTTTAAACAGTCGATAGTGTTTCTCGCAAAACGGCTAATCGACTTAGTGATAACCATGTCTACTTTGCCACTCATGCAATCGTGGATCATGTCGTTGAAACCGACACGTTTTTTCGTGCTGGTTCCTGAAATACCGTCATCAGCGTAAATGCCGGCAAATTCCCAGAGAGGATTTCTTGAAATATAATCCGTATAATGCTGAACTTGCGTGTCATAACTTGTTGCCTGTTCTTCACTGTCAGTACTAACACGACAATACGCTACTACTCTTAACTTCGGCTTATCTTTATGCTTATCTACCGTATTCCCCGCTATTTTTCTTGGTGGAATAATTGTAACGTTGGCATTCATTTTACACCTCCTTGATTTGACTGTACGCGTATGCTGCTTGCCGATAAGGATCATCGTATTTCTTTTCTATAACGCCTATTTCATACGTGAAATTTGTTGTAATTAAAGGTTTTAGCTCTGTTGTACGAGGTTTTCTTCTAAAATTGTTGGCTCTTAACTGCTGAACTTTATAAAAAGTTTCTTCATCTAAAAGACTCGGGTAAAGCGATGTTCCTAAGTACGTTTTATTTTTCAAAATATTGCTAATTACAGAATGTGTTTTATCAATGTTCACCGCTCGAGCCGTTTCAGAAATCGTTCCAAATTCTAAGAATTTACGGAAAAGTTCTCTCACTTTTTGAGCTTCTTTTTCGTCTATAACCGCTTTACCGTCTACTATTCTGTAACCATATGGGATGTGTGCCATGTTTCTTTCACCTCTTCTTCTAATTCCAATCCGCATTTCAAATGAAAAATAAATTCTGTTCTGCTTTTAACTACGACATTGTCTACAAAATCCAGAAAATCCTCGTCCTTAAACTCGCTAAATACTTCTGTGACGCTTACGAACCGTTGAAGTTTTTGTGCCTCGTTTAAGTGCGTTAAGTTACCGTTTAAGCTGTTGGAAAGCTGAAGTTTTTCCTTAAGACAAGTATCTATTTCCGTTTTAAGCTGATTGCTTTCCAGATAGTAGGAATCCATCTCAATGTAGCCACCGGCGAAAAGCTTACTGAGTACTTGCTCCTGTTCTTGCAGCTTAGCTATTTTTTCTTCAAGTCCAATAACTTTGTTCAATCCGTCTTTATTATTCACGTTTCTTAAGCTTTTTATGAAAGGCGTTAATATTTGAGCGTATGTTGCTTTGAGCTTGTTAAGCATTTGAAGAAAAGCTAATTTAACATACTCCTCTTTTACAGCTTTCATAGGGCAGCATTTAATTTCACGTATATGCTTGGTACAACACCAAACAACATAGGCTCCATCTTTTTTATGCCGGTCGTGTTTCTTTAACCTACTATGACAATTACCGCAGTAAAGTTTTCCTGAAAACACATATCTAGCAAGATATTTATTACTACCGCCGGTAATATTTAGTTTTAATTTTCTCTTCTGTCTCAGCTCATGCACAAGATTAAAAGTTTCATGACTGATGATAGCCTCGTGATGGTTTTCAATAACATACTGTTTTTTCTCGCCACGGTTTTTATGGCGGTTAAAATTATCGTCTGTAAATGTCTTTTGAAAAATCACATCCCCTGTGTATGTTTTATTAGTCAAAATAGCATTCACGGTAGTCGAAGACCATTTAGCTCCTTTTTTCGCAGGAATCTTTTTAGCCGTCAGCTCATTAGCTATCACATGCCCGCCTTTACCTAAAAGTGCCATACTAAAGATGTCTTTTATAACCTCAGCTTCCTTTGGAACGATAATCATTTTCCCGTTCTCGTTTTTATACCCATACGATGGGGAAGAAATGACATAGGTTCCGTTTTCGAACCGTTTTTGAATTGCCCACGTGTTGTTTTCCGAGATGGATCTTGACTCGCTTTGTGCAATAGAACTTAA
>NZ_JBQEQO010000012.1:0-6232 GCF_056754715.1 Gardnerella sp. CCPDSM | reverse complement strand
TGATCGAGCAACATATAAGTATACAAGTTGTGTTCGTAATGAAGATGGTAGTTATAGTGAAGAAACTATCGAAATCAAGCCAGGCGAGAATGGTGTAACTGAAGCGGATATTAAGATGCTTCACTCAATGGACGACAGTGAGGTTTACTACAACAATAAGAACCTGCGTCCTACTAGAACTGCTGAAGAAAAAGCTGAAATTGAAGATTGGAAAGAAAAATATATCCGGCGGTTTAATCTTAAGCATGGTTATGAGCCGAATAAGGATGATGTGGAGTATGCTGCTGAAGAGCATTTTCCACGTAACTATAATCTTTCGCTTGATTTTGATGCACGTCGAGACTGTCGTATTGATGTCAAAGGCTGATTAGGTGGGTGCAAGTTTGCCCTTATGTAGCAAGGCTTAGCGAGGGCTATCGTTAAAAGGTTTAGTATGCGGCGGCTTTAAACTAGGTTCTCGCGGTTTTTGAGATTTTAGATGCGATTCTGCTATTTTATCAGTTATAACTTATAAATTATCGATTTTGTCATTAAATTTCACTTATAAGCGATGAGTGCGGTGAAAAGTCCTGGTTCTGGTTTTGTTTTGGCTCTGGTTGTGGAGATTTTGGTTAATCGTACATTTTTTACGATTACAGGTTGAAGAGGTCTGCGTGGCTACCAGTATCGATAAGTGTGAGCGTGAGAATATCATCCTCTAGTAAATAAACAAGTAACCAGTCTGGCTTGATGTGACATTCGTGAAAACCGTTGAATTTCCCCTTGAGTATATGGTCTTTGTATTTAGGATCAAGTGGAATGCCTTGTCTTAGGTTATCTACTACTTCATCTAAAAGAGAAAGATCGATTCCTCGTTTAGCCATACGCTTATAGCTTTTCTTATAAGCATTCGTGAACTTAACGTTGTACATCAGTCTTGCAACAGCGCTTTCTTAAGGTCTTCCATAGAAGAATATGATGGTACGTTAGGTTCTCTGGAAATTCTTTTGGCTTCTTGCATTGCTGCCAGTGTTTCAGCATTGAACTTTGGGATTTCTACTTTAAAAGGAAGGCCGCCGTGCAAAACGCATTGGCGTAAGAAGATGTTTACGGCACTTGACATATCGATGCCGAGTTCGCTAAACAGTTCATTTGCTTCTGTTTTGACATTACTATCAATACGAATTTGAGTAGGACTTGTTGCCATAGTATTAGCTCCTTTTAAAGTGATTATGATACAATCAGTATACGTTGTCAAGCAATAAAGAAGAAATAGTAATATTTTGCAAATGTTAAACAAATGTTTTGTGATTGCTTATATTTGAGTTTTTGGCGTAATGCTCATATAATTTTCCACGTAAAGCACATTTAAGTTTATGAGGTGTTGCGCTATGACTGCCCAAATGATCGCTAGTCTTCAGAACGGTTTGAAAGGCATATAAAAGCACATAAAACAGCTTAAGATACATATTCTTTAGCAGTATTAAACACGCATTGCACATGGTGTTTTGTCATTATGCTTGCACATGCGCGCTAGTTTTTCTATGGTTTTTACACGTTTTTGCATGTTTTTGCGCGTTCTTATCGTTCTTGTAAGCAATCGTTATCTTTTTATCTAACTGATTTTCATTGTTGAAATTTATTCAATAACAGTAAGAATTAATGTTTAATAACAGTAAGAATTAAGGTTTAATAACAAGTAAGAACGAAGCAATAATAATGAATAATAATATAGAAGACGCAACTAATAGTCGCAATAACAATAATAAGCAGTCAACTAGCAACTTAATATTGCGTATTGATAATGTAACAAGATCTTATTCTCGTGGATTCGGTCATAAGAAAACAACTCGCCAAGTTTTACATAACGTATCTTTTGATATTCATTCTGGTGAAATATTTTGCTTGCTTGGTCCGAATGGTGCAGGTAAAACAACTACTGTGAAAATTGTTGGTACGTTGTTAGCTCCTGATAATGGTAATGTTCGTATTGCCAGTATTGATGCTGTGAGTAATCCTCGAGAAGCACGTAAGCACGTGTCGTTACTTCTTGGAGGTGAGCGAGGATTCTATCAAAGGTTAAGTGCATTAGATAATCTTCGTTATTTTGCTGATCTTTCCGCTGTTCCATATAGGGAGCAAGGTAAGCGTATTCACGATGCTCTTGAGCAAGTTGATTTACTTGATAAAGCTCATGATGCTGTTCAAACTTTTTCAAGGGGAATGTGGCAACGATTGCATATTGCTAGATCGCTGGTTGCTAGAACGGATCTTATGCTTTTAGATGAGCCTACCACTGGTTTGGATCCTGAAAATGCTAGGAAAGTACGTGAAATTATTCATGCTTTACGAGATCAAGGAATAGCGATTTTGCTAACTACGCATGAGATGAGTGAGGCTGAAAAATTAGCTGATACTGTTGCTGTAATAAATCACGGTAATATTATTGCTCAGGGAAGTGTTCAGCAGTTGGCTTCTTTGCAGCATATTGATCATGTAACAATGTACGCGTATGACGGTGAAGTATCAAGCGGAACTCCTAGTGTTAAGGAAGAATTGCAAAAACTTGATGGAGTGTTGTGGTGTGATGTTTTTGAATCGCATGGAGTGTTAAATATTACTATCGCGTGGAGTAAAACATTATCTCAAGAACGAAATATTAAAATTCCTGTTGATGGGATTACGCGTTTAGGTGATCGTGCTGCAAGTTTGGAAGAAACGTATCTTGCTATTGTGCAAAATGATAATATTTCTGCGTCAAATACTTCTACTTCTTCTGCTGCTACGCCGTCTTCTTCGCCGTCCTCACTCCCATTAAGTAAGTAGGAGGCTTAATATGAATACTTCTACTCGTTCATACGCTTCTGTGATTCGTGGCTTATGGTTTCAGCTTAAAAGCTTAGCAAAAACAACGTTTTTCTTGCAAAATGCGATACTTGCTCCAGTATGTTTTGCGTTGATGAAAATTGTTGCATACTATGGTTTTTCTCATGATTGCGCTAATTGTCTTAATAATATTTGGGTTGATTCTTCTATAGCTGGATTATGGTCTGCTACAACTACTGCTGTTGGAATTATTGGATACCAGCGTTATTTAGGAACATTACAATATTTAACTTTAAGTGTTATCTCACCTTCTGCAGTGTTTCTTCCTATTGTAGGATCCGCAGCTTTACTTGGGTGCATTGGTATGCCGCTTGCGATTATTACCGTTGCTGTTTTCTGCCATGGGTTCTTTATGATAACATTCACGCAGTTAGTTGGATACTTACTTTCTATGCTTGCTTGCGTAGCTTCTGCTGCATTATTATCTGGAATTTTTGTATTATGCCGTAAAGCTACAGTTTATGAAGGTTTGATTTTAATTCCTGTATGGATGCTTTGTGGAATAGTGATTCCTGTAGAATCAATGCCATTGCCTGCTCGCATTATTGCGTTTATTCATCCGCTTACGTCGGCAGTGTGGGTGGCTCATGCGCAAGCGTTTAATGCTACTACTGTGTTAGCAATTGTGTTATGCGTTGTATTATCCAGCGTTTTGCTTGTTATTGCAGGTTTTATGTTACGTCATGCTATTCGACTTGCAACGCTTAATGGAAGTTTGAACATAATATGATACGAAATAATAATCAGGTTGAAACTATGCGAAATAAAATTATTCAAAATAATAAGTACGCTGAATTGCATCAATATAATCAATATTCTCAGTATGGTCACGTGAGCGTGTTATCTAGTATACGAACTGGTGCAAGAGTGAGTATACAGAGTATACCTAGCTTAAATAGTTGGAATACTGCTGTTATTCGTATGATTGTTGAGCCTCTTTTATCCACGTTCTTATACGTTTTTCTAGCTGGAGCTGTAAGCGGAGGATTCAATGGAGCAGCTAGTTATGCGACTAGCGCTGGTTTTAATCATAGTTTGATTGCTTCAACTCTTCCTGCTGTGATGGGTGCATGTTCTATTTCCACAAGTATGACTGTGTCAGAAGCGCTAGCATGGGATCGTTTTGAAGGTACAACACCATTCGTGCTTACAAGCGCAAAAGTTGCATTACCATTATGGTTCGGTCGTATTATTGCGCTCGTGACTATTTCTTTGGTGAGTGATGCTGTGACTTTGTTTATAACAATGCTTGTAGTAAGCCCGAGTGCTTTCTTTGTGATTAATATGAGTGCGTTGATGCTGTTGTTCCTTATTGTTCCTGTTGCTTCTACTGGATTTGGTATTGCTATAGCTGCTATAAGTATGATGATGAATGATGTTTATACTATTTCTAACGCGCTTAGTGCAATACTTCCTATTGTTTGTGGTGTGATTGCTCCAATTAGCGTATTTCCTAATATGATGCAATACGTGTTATACGTGATTCCAGTAACTCATGTTACGCAAGTATCGCGTAGCATAGTTGATGGTTCTGTAAATGTTGGCGTATCTCTACTTGTGATTCTTATTGTTGGCGTGTTATGGGCAATTGTTGGTGTGATCATATGGAATGTTGGTGTGGCGGTTCAACAGCGTAAAGGTACTTTAACAAATATAGGGTTTTAAGTAATAAATATGGGATTTAGTTAATCATATAAGGATTAGATTCGCGTATGGAGAGTGGGTGTAAGACTAGTGGCATGTTGATTATTGCGTAAGATTGTTCAGCAAGCTATTAAGCAAATCTTAAACCTTTTTGCGATAGCTTTTTCTATCGTTAAAAAGTGCACCCACTATCCATAGTGTGCACTCAAAAAAGTGTAGCTATACTTGGAGTTCTCTCAATCCACGTCGAGAGTGTCGTATTGATGTCAAAGGCTGATTAGGTGGGTGCATTGAAGGCTTTGTGTAGCAAGGCTTAGCGAGGGCTATCGTTAAAAGGTTTAATGCGAAGCAGCTTTAGGCTGGGTTCTTGCGATTTTTGAGTGCGATTTTGCTGTATGAGGGAACATATCAACCCTCTAGGGTCGAGTGCACAGGATGTTAACGTTAAAAAGTGCACCCACTTTGCACCCACCCTGTGAAGTGGGAAAATAAGGTTTAGGCTAATTATCATGGAGAAGAAATCTAAGTTTCGTTAGTCTAAAAATAAGGAGAGATGGCTATGGATAAGATAGATGAGCTAAATAAAGATGTGATAGTCATCCATCCTCAGCGTGTAATTAAGGATTATGCGGTTGGGGTTTATGCTCGTGTGAGCACAAATCGTAAAGAGCAGCTGGATAGTCTTTCGACTCAAGTGTCTGGTCTTACTCGCCTTGCTGCTTCTCACATGACTTGGTTTGTTGCTGATATTTTCCTTGATGTTGCTTCAGCTAAGGTTGGATCTTCAAGAAACGAGTTTAATCGAATGATTGAAGAATGTGAGAAAGGTAATCTTGATATTATTCTTACTAAAAGTGTGAGCCGTTTTGGTCGTGATACGAAAGAAGGCTTAGAGGCTATTAGAAAGATTCGATCATGTGGCACGAGAATTATTTTTGAGACAGATAAAATTGATACGGAAACTGTCGATGATGAACTTTTAATCAGTGTGGTTCAAGCTTGTAGTCAAGCAGAGAATGATTGGCGTAGCGAGAATATTGTTTGGGGATTAAGGCGTAGAGCAGAAGATGGCACGTCGGGTCTTTATAGCAGAGTTTGTTATGGTTATAAGAAAGATAAGCATGGAATGCTTATTATTGATGAAGAGCAAGCGAAGGTAGTGAGAGCTATCTTTGATTGGTATCTGGAAGGTTTAAGCGTTGTTGGAATTATTGAAAGGTTAAAAAGTAGAGGTGTTAAGTCTCCAAAGGGGAAAGATATTTGGAGTAAACGGGCTGTTGAGAGCACTTTGACTAGGCGTAAATATACAGGCGATGTGGCGATTGCTGTTCCGGGAAATGCGGATTGTCAGTATTTGAATACAGATCATCATGCAGGCATTATTTCTAAAGAAACGTTTGAAGCCGTTGAGCTTGAGATGGCGGCTCGGAGTAATTTGGAAGTTGGAGAGGACGGAACGGTCAAACGCAAGTCTAAGAAATATAGCTCGAAAGGTAAAATGAAACCTGATTATTAGTATGTGCACGAGGAGGTGCTTAAGGAATGGATAATAAGAAGTTTATCGCAGAGACGAAAGATGTTCGTTTAACGGTGAAACGTGCTGATACTTTTGGTGTGAGCTTTGTTAACTGTGAACAAGATATATTGAGGGTTGAGGAAGCGCAAAATGTTATAAGGCTTATTCAAACTAAAAAAGTCTCAGCTTCGAATTGGCTGAGGTGGT
>NZ_JBQEQO010000011.1:0-8266 GCF_056754715.1 Gardnerella sp. CCPDSM | reverse complement strand
TACAAGCATATGGTTCTTAAAGCAAAGCTCACAGAAAGGATGCTCTTTCACATAAGAGTCCCTGACTTTCTGCCATGCTCTGCCGTAACGCTTGTGAGCATCATAAGGACGCTCGTATTTTTCGTATCGTCTGTTCTCTTGTTTTAAGTGTTCCTCACAAAACCTGCCGTCAGTTAGGTTCGGACAGCCTTGATAAGAACACGGTCTTTTAGGTTTTCTTGGCAAGACTCATCCTCCCTTTTCAAGTAAGATAAATTAACGTAAAATAAGTGAAAAATAGTCTGTCTATGACAGTAGGCATCCACTTGACTATATAAATTTAAGGAGGTTAGTTATGAAGAAATCTGTATATCAAGCTATACGATTATTCCTTTTTTCATTATTACTCCCTCTTTTAGGACTTATTATCAATTCTCTTAAATCACTCGATTGGGAAATTGTTTATGACTCACCCTTTTTACTCATTGTTATAGCTCATGCACTTGGTTTAACAAAAATTCTTCTTTACTCGATTGTTGTCAATCAAAAAACACTCGAAAACTTAGGAGTTTGTAAAACCATTGCCATAGCGCTTATCGCCCCTGCTATTGATTTATTGATATTACAAGAGTCTCCTCGGCAATTGGGTAGTAGCTGGACTTGCACGTACATTACATTTTTTGTTACTCTTGAATGTATTCCAACTATAATTCCAATCATTGTTAAAGAGTTTTTACGAAGAAGAAACCAAAAGCACAAAGGTGATTGAGAATAAAGACACCCTCAATCACCTCCGTGACCTGTTATCTCAATAATTTAACTCTATGATTATTTTGATTTTGCCAGCAAATAATGAGCCATAGCAATACAGCATGCATCTCGTTCTTCATCAGTTGATTCGCCAGCAAGCCGTGATAGCAATCCAAGTCCTATAATTTGTTCCAGACATCCATACATTTTTGCTTTAATAGAATTTTCCAGTGCTTTAAATGAACTGAAATCTAACCCATCTTGAGCATAAGCAGTATATCTCTTTTGAGCAGTAATACTACTATAATAAGTTGTCATCATATCGCTTAAAGTATGCAAATTTTCATCACTAGCATTACGTAGATTCATTCCTAAATAGATAGCGTCTGCATCATCACAAAAATCTGTAAAATTGCAGCGAATACCAAGTTTATTACTGACATGATTTGCTTTAAAATACTCTGACTGTGCACTACTGTCTGAACCAATAAGAGCATATGCTGCTTTCATACGATCAAGAGATGGATACTTTTGCAGGTACTTATGTAAGTCATCCATGCCTGTTGCAAGATCTCCTGCCCAACCAGTCCAATGATCTGGAGCTAAATTAGAATAAGCATAACAATAAAGCGTATAAGCAAAGTGTGCTATATCGTTTTTACCACCACTTATATCAGCAACTTCGTCACGCTTATTACCAATATAAGTATCCAGCTTATCTTTTAATGCAGGATATTCTTTTTCCATGAATATTATGAAAAATGGATCTGCAAACGCGCCAGCAATAGCAAATTTCCAATTCGTCATATATGCCTTAGCTAGATAATTAATCACACCTTGAGTCACGCTTAAAGGATGATACTCTAGAACCACCGCATACTTTTGATATACTTTTCGCCATTTATCATACACGCTTTCTAATTGTTGAATGAGGTCTATCACTTTTTCAATTTTTGTTAAACGAGACGTATCTGGATTAGGTGGAGCGACATAAGTAATCTTTGATTGTGGATTGCCAGTTGAATGATTTACACTTCCAACCGCTCCAAAACGTCCAGAATATGCTACTCTGTCAAGATCCCATTTACCTTTATAGCCAGGGATTTCATGGAACTGATCAAACGCCCAATTACTTGGAATAGAAAAGCCTAGATTTCCACTAAAACCTGTAGACATATCAGACACAAATGATGCTACCGCATATCCTGCTTTACTAACACGAGTACAAATATTTCTAGATGCATAAATTCCAATCCGATAACCACCATGCATATTTTCTTTAACAGCTTTGAAGTACGGCAAAATATTGCTACTAATTTCCGGATTCGTTGCATCATAATCAACCGCAAAATAGATTACTGTTGGCGGAACTCCAAGACGTTTAGCTGAAGCAACCGCTTCTTTTGCATGACGAGCTCCATTTTCTGCTGTAAAATGACGTAATTCAGTTGAATACTCTTGAAAAATAGGGAAATATTGAAGACCGTGGCTCACAATTCTTTCCAATTCTCCAGTACGCAATGCCTTAAAATAGTCCTTTTCAGCAGTGTTTTTTTGATCAGGTTCACTCAAATAACGACCAACAATCCTATAACCATCAGCCTTCAAACACTCAGCAAACTCGTCAGTAATCTCAAAACGTGTATCACACGCTACACAAGAACGATTAGGATCACCTTTCGAAGTTAACAGGCTCATCCATGTTGTTGGATCAACCTTACCTGTAACAGGAATAACATGCTCTGCTTGGAACTTATACAATGCCGACACTATTGCATTATTCCATGTTGAAGTTGGCGTAAGCGAATACCCATTACATGTGAGCGCTACGCTTGCCAACCAAACCCACTCACTCGTTCCCTCACTAATTGTCTTTAAACGTGATCGTGTGCCATTACCAAAATTGCCAGTAGCCTCAGCTGGAGTAAACCCTTCAACAGCTTGTAACACTTGAATCAATGCTGTATTCATCTCACGACCATACAGACCGTCTGTTGGAATAATTCCAGTATAATTCTTATATTTACTGTTAACAGCCTGCTGTGTTACACGAATGTCTTCTTTGCCTCCATACAACGATAACAATTTGAATTGTTTCATTGATAAAAGAACCATCATTAGTTCTAGATCCACAGTAGATGAAATATCTGAAAGACCAATATCACTTTTAAGATCAGAAATAGAGTTTGCTACATTATATGTAAATTCTTCTGTTATGCCTCCATATTCAGCCTCATACCCTTTGCACCAAAGAGCACCCTGAATAATTCCATGAATATTATTACTTTCATCTGTCTGATCAATACCATTTGGCCAGCGCTTCTTAAATCGTGACTGAGTACCTTTCCCAAAATTATTTGCCGTTTCTGTTATACCAAGCTCAATCTGCAAAGCACGAATAAGCCCATTAATTGTATCCCAACCAGTATTCCCATCAGTAATAACTGAACCAAACCCAGGCTTATCACCATAGGTTTTGTTTAACCATTGCTGTGTTTGCAATACCATCTGATCCATGTTGTGCCCTCCTTTTAGGCATGAAAAAAGCCCTGAAAGATTACTCTTCCAAGGCTTAGTATTTATAATTTTTGCTAAGTTTATAATACCATATAGAAGGCAGTATCATCTCGTATCAGAGCGTACCAAACCGTACCATTTTTTCAGATTTGGATTAGATTATCTGGTAAAACCATGTGCTCTAACGCTTTCCCATGCCACCTGATAATCGTCATTCTGCTAGCATGGAGTTCTTTACCAATATCCTCCCACGTCATGTTACTCATGTAACGGTAGCGTAAAATCATCTGCTCATCCACGCTTTCAAGTTTAGAAATCACATCCAAAATCTGCTCTTTCAAACTGATAAGCAGCGTGATCTCCATGTTAATCTTGGCTTCTAAATCCATAACCCTTATAAGAGCTTTCACAAACGGAGCTTCTATACTTCGAGTCGTCTGCACATACTCTCGGTCGTATCTTAATGAAGAAACACTTGTAGCAAGCTCACGCAGTCTTACTACTTCATCCATGTCAGCCTTAATCCGCTTATCAAGAAGATAGGCTTGCCGTAAGTATTCTTTTTTGTTCATTCTTACCTCCATTTTGAGGTAAGTTCTCTCTAGAACCCCTTTCCCTCACTTCGTTAATTGATAGTCTTGCCTTAACCGACTCGATTAAAGCATCCTGCACTTTAGCCTTCATGCTTAAAGCCCTCATCACATCCTCATCAATCGTGTTCTTAGTGATAATGTGATGGATTACAACCGTGCCGGTTTGACCCTGACGGTTAAGCCTAGCGTTCGTTTGCTGGTAAAGTTCTAAACTCCAAGTCAGGGAAAACCAGATAAGAGTAGAACCGCCAGCCTGTAGGTTAAGACCATGACCTGCGGAAGCCGGGTGAATTAGCGCTACAGGAATCATGCCGGCATTCCAGTCAGCAATATCAGCACTCGTTTTAATCTCACGCACGTTAAAACGATTCTTAATCCGCTCAAGATCATGCTTAAACCAGTAAGCTACAAGCACCGGTTTACCGTTAGCAGCCTCGATTAAATCCTCTAAAGCATCAAGCTTACGATCATGAATATGAACGCTTTCTTTTTTCTCGTTATAAACCGCGCCGCCTGCCATTTGAAGAAGCTTATTTGAAAGAGACGCTGCGTTAATCGCATCAATCTCTTTACCCTCCAACGACACCACCATATCCTGTTTCAGCTCATCATAGAGTTTTCGCTCCTTACCGGATAACTCTACTTTCACCTCGTTTATCACACACGCGGGCATTTTCAAATAGTCTTTTGACTTCATCGAAATCGTAATATCAGCTATCTGCTTATAGATTAAACTCTCAGCACCATCTTTAGGCTTATAGGAAAAAATCATGTGCTGGTTACGCTTATCAGGATTAAAAAAGTTCTGCCGATAATACGTAATATAGCGGCCTAACCTTTGACCCATATCAAGTAGCCTAAACTCAGCCCACAAATCCATAAGCCCGTTAGAAGAAGGTGTTCCTGTAAGACCTACAACCCTTTTAACTTTCGGCCTAGCCTTTAGTAATGCTTTGAAACGTTTCGCCTGATACGATTTAAAACTTGAAAGCTCATCTATCACAACCATGTCGAAATTAAACGGAAGGCCGCTTTTCATTATCAGCCACTCCACGTTTTCACGGTTAATAATATAAACGTGAGCAGGGGTTTTTAGTGCTTGAATCCGCTCCTTCTCACTGCCCGTCACAACAGAATAAGTCAGGTGTTTTAAATGCTCCCACTTTTCTAACTCTAAAGGCCACGTAGTGTTCGCAACCCTAAGAGGAGCGATAACAAGCGTTCTTGAAACATCAAACGAGTCAAGCATCAGGTCGTTAATCGCTGTAAGACTTATAACACTCTTACCAAGTCCCATTTCAAGCAAAACCGCTGACACCGGGTGTGTGATAATAAAATCAGTCGCATACTTTTGATACTCATGTGGCTCGTATCGCATCAATCACACCTCCAATCTGACTTGTCTCATCAACCACGAAAACCTTAAAACCTAAAGCCTGTAAATCCTTCATACGTTTCACCTGTAAAACTCTAGGCTTTTTACCTGGTGCTTTAAGCTCGACAAAACCAATCTTGCCCCCATGAAGTAAAACCAGCCTGTCAGGAAGCCCGTCAATAGAAGGACTCGTAAGCTTTAAACAAAGTCCTCCTATTGCTTTGACTTCACGGACGAGTTTTCGCTCAGTTTCCTTTTCTCGTAAAAAGCCCATCAGATACCTCTTTTGCCATCTCAATGATTTTCTTATCAACTTCGTTTCTCGGCTCATCAGAAACATCGCCGTAAAACACGTCAATATAGTGATTGCTTAATTGTGGGTGATCTTTGAACATGTTGTCCTCAGCGTGTGAAGATACTTCATCAATCATGTTCATGGCTTTCAGGAGTCTGTCTTGATCTTTCGCTAAAAGCACCGGGCTAATATCGACCACTAATTGGCTAATCAGACTCTTAGTCAGTCGCATTGTTGCTCCTGCTTGCTTGTAGGTTTCTACTGTTCTCTCATTTTTGTTAATCATGGTTTATTCCACCTTTCTCAAATCTTATTTTTTATCTATTGAATAGAGTTGTTTCATTCGTTGGTTTTGCCACGTTTACATCAGGCGAAAGTTATTTGTGTAGCCATGTATGCTTTAGCCCCATCTTTTACTTTTCTCTATATACACTTATATTTCTTTTATTTTTTTCTCTTATATAAAAAGTAAAGAAAAAGGGTACACTACAATACAAAACCCCTATTTATCAGGCTTTTCTTTCTTGAAAACGTGCATGGTAGCGTGTAGTCAAAGACTATTTTCGTGTATGAAAAAATCCTATAGAGCATTTTCTTTGAACCTGGTTTTTTACAATGTAAAAAATTTGCCTACACGCCAATACATTTTTCAGGAAGTATCTTTCAGTTTTACCGTGTTTTCCATCAAAGAAAATCCTCCTGTGCCTGCAAATTAGGATTAATGGAAAGCCCACACCACTGATAGCCTTTACCCGTCCGCTTTTTGCTATAACCCGCTAACAGTAAAGCCTTAGAAAAATCCCTATCGTTTCTAACATATTCACCGTTAAGGTTCGCCCACTGGCGGTAAGACAAGTAAAGACTCCTACTCATCTCTGTTTCATTCACACCCTTAATGCAATAATCAGTAATGAAATGGCCTATCCAGTCGTTTTCAGCCCGATAAGCGTCCTTAGCCTGCTCTACCACCTTACAAATAGGGAATTTATAACTGTTTTGGATATAAAGCTTGGCTCCTTCAATCATCCATTGAAGTATTGCCCCACCTGCTTTTTGCAAAAGTTCATCAACATAGTCTGTTTTCGGATTCTTGATTTCTTTCGTAAACGGTGCGACAAAGATTCTCCGCCACGTTCCCTTATCGTTTGAACCGACTTTCGGTAGATGGTTCGTGTAGAGAATAGTTGAGTGGCTTGGTGTAAACGTAAAAGGAGCATAATATTTCCTCTCAGCTGAAATATCATCCACGCTTGCTATCTGTTTCAGCATGGAAATAGAAAGCCTTTGCCCTTCCTCAGTTTCCGAGGCAAGAATAAACCTTTTACCGCAAAGCTCCGCTAAATCCACTTTCACGTTTTTAGCCCGAGTGGTTAAAGACTCCGCAGGTATTTTCCCCGCATAATCTCCAAGCACGTGTGCTTCCGCGTTAAACACGGTCGACTTACCGTTACCGCCTGACCCGTACACTAGCAAAAGCGATTCTTCAAACACTTGACCTATAAGCGTACTACCCGCATGGCTTTGAAGAAATGTTTGAAACTCTTTATCGCCTGCGGTAACCATATCAAGCGTTGTCTGCCACAATCCCATGTTCTCCTGTGAAGGGCAAACAGCGGTCATTTTCGTACAGTACGAACAAGGATCATGTGCTTTTAGCTCTCCAGTCTTTAAATCCACGATTCCGCAAGGCGTGTTTAGAATGAAAGCATCACGGTCCAGTTCTTCGTTTGCAACTTCCAGCATGGATTTAGCAAGTTTCAATATTCCGGACACTTTGCTGTGATCATTCATCTTCTTAGCAAACGAAAGATACTGTTTTGCTCGATTCACTTCACTTTTCGCTTTATCCGCCTGCTCTTTATCACCTGATGATTCGGCTTGAACGAACTGTTCGTAAGCTGTCTTAAACTCGATACCAGCATTTTTCAAAACCTTTTTAGCAATAAGCATGTAAAGTTTCATAACTTTAAGCTCAGACGCTTCCCACTTCTTGCCCGTCCAGTAAAGCCAGCCGGCAGACATCGTATAAACAGCCTTATTCTTGTTATGTTTGGCAAAAACCTCAGCCATCGCAATATCTGTTAAATCATCCGGCTTATACTCCTCATAACTTTTGCCATACTCGCTAGGCGGAATATAACCTTCTTGACTTGCTACTTTAAGCCCGAACTTTTTAGCCGAATACCAGATTTTAGATAATTCTGCATCAGGCAAAGGAGGATTACACCGTTCTGCTTCACTCAAAAACTTCTCATGTGCTTCATCTGTCGCCCCATAACGTTTGATGAGTTTTCCTGCAATATGACTAAGCCTAGAGTTTCTCTGCCCTGATGGTATTTCTTCTGTTCCTGCATCAAATTCACTGAAATCTTCTTCCGAGAGAAAATCAGTGACTGTTTTTTCACCCTCGTAAAGTTCTACCTGTGGAGTTTTAACACCGTAGAGAAAACGTGCCGCATCAAGAGCGTTACTGTCAAAATACGGGAATACTGATTGAATCCTTGTTTTAAGCTCTACATAAGCTTTAGCATCGCTTACTTCTTCAATTGGAAAATAAACGTGAAAACGTGGTCTTGCACACTTCCCATGCTTGTCTTTCATGTGGTTTCTACTATAAGACGCGTAAAAGCACACGTTCGGAAACGCTAAAGCAACATCAAAAGGCGTCACCCAGTCTTTACCAACATCAGAATGGTCGTTATCACAGTCCATCGGAATACAGGTAGACGAAATGAAATTATCTTTAGACCTATAACC